>NZ_JBBEBT010000336.1:0-11359 GCF_040882205.1 Hyphomonas sp. | reverse complement strand
GAGGTCGAGGTTGGCAAACCTATAGCGTTCAGCAAGTAGAGGAACGAAAAATATCGTCAGCACAAGGAATATAGCTACTGGCTCCACATGCCAGTCTTTCCGGCCTAGAAACGGGTAGAGTATCCCAAGCAGCAGAAGGGCCAAAAACAGCATCGGCCATGGCCCCAGGTGAGGAAGCGCCGTGCCTGCCATCAGTGTTTCGGCGGCCAGTGCCTGCAGCAGAACGCCCGGCACAAATCCGAAGCGCGCTGTTGCATATCTGTCGCCCATCTCGATCGCCGTCGCGCCGACGATGACCCGCTTTCCCTCGAAGTCGGCCGCATCGAATCGGCCTTCTACAATGTCGACGAAACTGTAGGCCGGGATCGTGTCGATCTCGATGGAATGGTCGAGATCGAAAACAGATGTCACAGCGCCGTTGGCATTAGCGAGCAAGGCGCCAATGGAGGGGCGCGGCACGCCGCCGGTTATGGCACCGAAGGGATATCTGTTTACCTGGCCATCCTTGCCCGGATGCACGTTTACCGATCCAAGGAATGCCTGTTCGCGCAAAATCTCTATCGGCAGGTTCTCGAGTTCGGCAGTCTGATCCGCGCTGCTGGCGGGTTGGCGGAATGTGGGCAGAACGACTTTGCCCCGTGCCCGCGCCAATGCGCTCGCCAAGGCGGCGTCCTCGGCATCTGTAGAGCGTGATGAGAAATCTATGTCGAACACGATCTGTTGGACTCCGGCTTCATTCAGCCGGTCAACCAGTTGGGCATGATAGCTGCGCGGCCAGGGCCACTTGTCGAGGCTCTTGAGAGACTTGGCATCGATCTCGACAAGATGGATTCTTCCGCTCGCTGGCTTCGAATTTATAGTGTCGCGGATTTCGCCAAAAGCGCGTTCTAACGGTCCGTCGCCGTCAAACATAGCCAGCGAGGCGGATAGCCCGATCGCAGCCGCAACGGTCGCGAACCGATGAATGCGGGTTGAGTAAACGCGTTCAGACCCGTCTTTGGCCTTGTTTGGCTTGCCCAGCATGAAGATCACAGTCCTGACAGCTATCTGATGGCCGCCAGATGTCCGGGGCGCGAAACACGAGCCTATCCGCGAACGATTGATTCTTGGCTAACCGGGCCGAACAATTGCGGAGTATTCGCACTGGCGTCATTGCCGCCTGCGCCAAGGCCGGAGCCTGGAACAAGAGGTGCGCCGCCTGTGCGCAAGCCAAGGCCGGGGACTAGAACGGCAGGTGCTCCGCCATTGACATTGCCGTTGCCATTGCCTGTCGAGGCGGCGGCCCGGAGCAGCAGATCAATTGTCTGCGGTCCGCCAACCAATCCACCGGTTACGGCAGAGATACTGACGGCACTACCCGTGATCGGCGCGTTGATCTGGCCCGGGAAGCCGGACTGATTGCCATTCGCAAGCAGGCTTAGACCGCTTGCGCTCACGGCGCCCGAACTCGTTGATCCGTTGTTGGCGGCGTTCGCGGGGAATGCAAACAAGGAGACCGCAAAGACGGAGGCCAACGCAAGCCGCTGCGAAGAGATTAAATAGCGCATGATTCAGGCCCAGACTTGGTTCAGCATCATTTTACCAACCAGGAGTAGGCAAAACTGTCTAAAAATCAGTGAACTTGGCTGAGTAATTGAATTAACCAGGAGGCAGCTCTTCTGGGGTTCTGCTGTGGCCGGGTGCTGGCGTCAGGAGTGTCTGGTGGAGCCGTCACCGCGACGCCGGCTTCCCGGATGCTGAAATCCTCAGACATATCCGCACGACCGGCAGGCTGGGTGTTGTGATGACGGCGGCGTTCAGGGTCTGGGGGCTCCTGCTTTACCCGGACGCAGTTGTGCACGCCAAAGGTAACCTGACCTTCTTCCCCGCGCTTACGCAGATCACGTCTGTCTTCTGCCTGATGGCGCTCAGATCGGCGGCGCTCTCCCTTGCAACCCTTGCACCAATGCCATTCTTTGCCTTTTTCATGCTGGCAGATGGCGCCCGGATGGTCCCCGAAGCTTTGAGGCTTGCCCCGGCCGCGGCGGGAATGATCAGCATTCTTTACCGCCACAATCGTACCTTCCCGAAATTGATCCGTTCAAAGCGCATCCTCCTTCAGCGTCAGGAAGGGACCCGGAAGCTCAGCGATTTTGCGCTGGATGATTTTGGAGCGGTATCTACAAGCCTCACTTACCTTCAGTCCTGTGGCTTCAGTTGCGTCAAGACTGACCGTATACTGATCAAGCGTCTCGAAACAGCACCGAAAGCACACGGCCCCGTGTCCGTCGGGGTGCAGATGGCAAAGGGGCTGGACGTTCGCGTCGTCGCCGAAGGCGTTGAGACCGAGCAAACGGCGCAAGTCCTCAAGGCCGCGGGCTGCAACGAACTGCAAGGCTGCTATTTTGGCCGCCCGGAAAGCTTGTCAAATGCAAGACTTGGGGCGGCGGCGGCAGAAACTGCCACAGTCGCAGCCTGAACGGCGCTCAGACGGTCGGCCGGACACGCGGGCCGGCGCCGCGCCCCGTGCGCCATCCAGGGTGCGTTCAGAGCTTCCAGACGACCCCGCGGCGCTGCGAAACGCTTTCAAGGTCAGTCGTTGTCTCGATGTTGTATTCGGCGACGGGCGCCGCACCGCCTTCAGGCGCGTAGGCGCGCCCGGGATCGCCGGCATAGACGTCCACGCCCTGGGCCGCAGCGCTGCCGAGCCAGTTGAGAAATCGCTCAGCCATCTGCTTCTGGTAAAAGATGTCGCCCGCGAGGATCACATCCACATCGGGCGGCGGCGCCTCAAGAAGGTTGCCGCTGAGCCAACCAATCTCCACGCCGTTTGCGCTGGCATTCAGCGCGACAGCCGCCTCGCACAGTGGGTCTATGTCATTGGCCAGCACCTGCGCCGCGCCGGCGCTTGCCGCCGCGACGGCGATCATCCCGCTGCCGGCTGCAATATCCAGCACGCGTTTGCCGCGCGCGAGACCGGGGCGCGCGAGGATCAGCCGCGCGACGGCCTGTCCGCCTGCCCAGGGAAACGCCCAGAACGGGGGATCGAGCCCCGCCTGTTCGAGCTCCGCTTCGGTCGCCGACCAGATCGGCGTGATCTCGTCGGCCTGCCAAAGCCGCATCGGAACCTGCGTACCGCTACCCGCGAGGTTCAGCCCCGCAACGGGTGCCAGCCGCGTATTCGCCCGGATGAAGGCCTTCATCTCCTCAAGGTCGCGCGGCAGTTTCAGGGGAGGGGTCCTCTCCGGCAGGTGCCCACCTCCTCTAGTCGCTGCAGGAGCGTTTTGGCCAGCTGAACGGGCAGGTTAGTTTTGCGCACCCGTAATACGGTTGCGCTCGCTCCCTGTTCGGGCTTGTGTGGCAAAATTGTCAACGGCGTTCAGGGCCCTGCATGCTCGCACCGATCCTCGAGAGCTCGACCTTCCAGATCGGCTTCGTGCTGGTTCTCGTAGGATTCGTGTTTTTCGGCTTCATCCGGGAGAAAATCCCGGCGGATGTTGTCGCGCTGCTTGCCATGGGCGCACTGATGCTGACGGGGATCCTCACCGTCGGGGATACTCTTTCCGTCTTCTCGAACGCTGCGCCGATTACCGTTGGTGCGATGTTCATCCTGTCGGCGGCGCTGGAGCGGACCGGCGTGATCGACTGGGTGGGACGCAAGGTTGCGAGTATCGCGCAGAAGGGCTCGCCGACACTGGCGGTCATCCTTCTGATGGCCTCAGTGGTCGTGCTGTCGGCCTTCATCAACAATACGCCCGTTGTGATCATTCTCATTCCGGTTGCCATCCGGCTGGGCCGTACCATCGGAGTATCGCCATCGAAGCTGCTGATCCCGCTCTCGTTTGCGGCGATCTTTGGCGGCACAACGACACTGATCGGTACGTCTACCAATATCCTTGTCGATGGTGTGGCCCAGCGCGAGGGTATGGCGGCGTTCGGCATGTTCGAAATTACGCTGGCAGGCCTTATGTTCGCCGGTGTCGGCATTCTTTACACGGCGATCCTCGGACCTTTCCTGCTGCCCAACCGCGAATCCCTGACCTCGCTGCTGCCGGACCAGAAAGAGCGCCGCTTCGTGGCGCAGATCCTGATACCGCTCAACTCCGATCTGATCGGCAAGACCGTCGCTGAGACAGGGTTCACCGTCGAAAAGGGTTTTACCGTCATCGACGTGTTCCGTGAGGGCTTGTCGCTGCGCAACAACCTGAAGGCCATCGTGCTGAAAGCGGGCGACCGTATAGTGCTTCGGTCGCCGGTCTCGGAAATGCTTACGCTCAAGGAAGCCGGTAACGTTGCGCTGGGGGCGCAGGCGAACTCGTCCACGTCCTTCGAGCCGGTGCAGACCACTGAAACCGTCGTCATGGAAGGCGTGATCGGCCCGCAATCGCGGCTGATCGGCCGCCGGCTTGCCGGTCTCGGCCTTGCGCGCCTGTATGGTGTCTACGTGCTCGCCATCCATCGCCGCGGCGAGAACATGGCGCGCCAGATTGACGAGCTGCGCTTCGAGGTTGGCGACACGGTCCTTATCGAAGGCCCGCCTGCCGGGATGCGGCAGATGTTTGAGGACGGCGTCCTGAACAACCTCACCGAAAGCACCGAACGCGCCATCCGCCGCGACAAGGCGCCCATCGCCATCGGCGCCGTGTTGCTGGTCATGGGCCTCGCTGCCATTGAGCTGATGCCGATTGCCGGCCTCGCGCTAATCGCCGCGACGGCTGTGGTCGCGTTCGGCTGCCTCGATCACCAGGAGGCCTACCAGTCGATTCAGTGGGACATCCTGATGCTGATCTTCGGCATGCTGGCCCTCGGTATCGCGCTGGAGAAAACGGGAGCCGCTGACCTCCTTGTCGGGTTCCTGGGCATGGTATCGGGCGGGTTTGGCCCGCTGATCCTGCTCATCATCGTCTATGCGTTCACCTCGATCGTGACCGAGATCATGAGCAACAATGCAGCGGCGATCCTGATCACGCCGCTGGCCATCGGCCTCGCCCAGGAAACCGGTATTGATCCGCGACCATTTGTTGTGGCCGTGATGTTTGCCGCAAGCGCCAGCTTCGCCACGCCCATCGGCTACCAGACCAACACGCTCGTTTACCGGGCGGGCGGTTACAAGTTCATGGATTTCGTGAAGTTCGGGTCGCCCCTGAACTGGATCTTTCTGGCGGTCGCCGCCTTCGTGATTCCGATCTTCTGGCCTCTGGTACCAGTCGCCGCTTAAGGGTTTGCCGGATTTTCGGGCAGCCTTTGTGGCGCTTTGCCTGAGTATGGGGCAGGGTTGCGTCGACTGTGCCTCGCAGGCGAAGCCCGTTGAGCGCCAATGAATCCCGCGTAAGGTGGCCCGTATGGGAGAAACTCCGGCATTTTTCAATGAGATGGACGGGGGCGGCGAACGCCCGCGCGCGCCCTATGCGCGGTATGGCGAATGGTTCGCGGGCGAGCCGCCCGAGCGCCTGCGCCGAAAGGCGCGGGAGGCGGAAAGCTTCTTCCGGCGCACCGGCATCACCTTCAACGTCTATGGCGCCGCCGATGCCGACGAGCGGCTGATCCCGTTCGACATCGTGCCCCGCATCATCTCGGCAAAGGAATGGTCGAAGCTGACCCGAGGGATCGAGCAGCGCGTGCGCGCGATCAACGCCTTCCTGCACGACATCTACCACCGCCAGGAAATCCTCCGCGCCGGCCGATTCCCCGTCGAGCTGATCGAGAACAACGACGCCTTCCTGCCCAAGATGCTCGGTGTCTCGCCGCCCGGCGGGGTCTTCACCCATATCGTTGGTGTGGACCTCGTGCGCACCAGCGAGAACGAATTCTTCGTGCTGGAGGACAATGCCCGCACGCCTTCCGGCGTTTCCTACATGCTGGAAAACCGCGAGACGATGCTGCAGATGTTCCCGGAACTATTCACAAAAATCCGTGTACGGCCGGTTTCTGATTATCCGAAGATGCTGCGCCGCTCGCTCTCCGCTTGCGCACCGCCCGCCTGCAATGGCCGCCCGGTCGTGGCGGTACTGACGCCTGGGATCCACAACTCCGCCTATTACGAGCACGCATTCCTCGCAGACCAGATGGGCGCCGAACTGGTCGAGGGCCATGACCTGCGCGTCGTTGATGGCCGGATCGCCATGCGCACCACTCTTGGTTACACGCCCATCGACGTGCTCTATCGCCGCGTCGATGACGATTACCTTGACCCGCTGAACTTCCGTCCGGACTCCTTCCTTGGCGTGCCCGGCATTCTCGATGTCTACCGATCTGGTGGCATCACCATCGCCAATGCGCCGGGCACCGGCATCGCTGACGACAAGGCGATCTACTCTTATATGCCGGACATCGTGCAGTTCTACACGGGCGAGAAACCGATCCTGAAAAACGTGCCGACCTGGCGCTGTTCGGAGGCATCGTCTCTTTCCTATGTGCTTGATCACCTCTCCGAGCTTGTGGTCAAGGAAGTGCATGGCTCCGGCGGCTATGGCATGCTGGTCGGCCCTGCCGCCTCGAAGAAGGAACTCGAGGCCTTCCGCGCCAAGCTCGTCGCCAAGCCCGCCAATTACATCGCGCAGCCTACGCTCGCGCTATCGACCGTGCCGATCCTCACCCGCGCTGGCCTTGCGCCGCGCCATGTCGACCTTCGCCCCTTCGTCCTGATGTCGCCGGACGGCATCCGGATCACACCGGGCGGACTGACCCGCGTGGCGCTGAAGAAAGGTTCGCTGGTGGTAAACTCCAGCCAGGGCGGCGGCACCAAAGACACCTGGGTTCTGGAGGACTAGGCCGATGCTGGGCAAGACCGCAGGCGGCCTGTTCTGGATGTACCGTTACCTCGAGCGGGCAGAAAACACTGCGCGCCTCGCGGATGCGGGTTTCCGCATCGCGATGACCCGCTCGGACCATGCCGAGGATGAGTGGGCCTCGATCATCGACACAGCCTCTGCCCGCAAGGCCTTCGTCGAGGCGGGCGGCAAGTTCGATGGTCCGAGTGTCATCAACTTCCTGCTGCGCGATCCGGCTAATCCGTCGAGTGTTATCTCGGTCATCGAAGGCGCACGCAACAATGCCCGTCTCGTGCGCACGGCGCTGACGCGGGAAGTCTGGGAAGCCGTCAACGAAACCTGGATCACATTGAAATCGACGCTCGCGCGGCCAGTGCGCGAAACCGACCTGCCGGACGTGCTGACCCTCATCCGGAACCAGAGCGCCCTTGTGCGCGGCGCGACGGTCGGCACGATGCTGCGCAACGACATCTACAACTTCGCGCGGGTTGGCACATTCATCGAGCGGGCCGACAACATCGCCCGTATCCTCGACGTGAAATACTATGTCCTGCTGCCGTCTGTGCAACTCGTCGGCTCGACATTGGATAATGTGCAGTGGGAGACCATCCTGCGCGCGGCCTCGGCCGAGCGGTCTTTCCGCTGGCTCTACGGCGGCGAAACGCGTCCGCTGACGATTGCCGACTTCCTGATCCTGGACCGGCGCATGCCGCGCTCGCTTCTCTATTGCATGCGCAAGATCGCCGGTAACCTGGGCCATCTGTGTTCGGACTATTCTGTCCGCCGCCCCAGCCTGGACCATGTTCTCGGCCTGCGAGACGAACTCGAAGACCTTACAATCGACCAGATCATGGAGCGCGGCCTGCACGAATTCCTGACGCGCTTCATCCAGTCCAATAACGCCCTCGCCGGACACGTCGAGGAAGATTTCCGCTTCAACCGGTGAGGCAGGCCCGATGCGTCTGAAGATCAACCACAGCGCTCGTTACCGCTACACAGCGCCCGTCTCTTATGGCTTGCTGCAGCTTCGCCAGACGCCGAAGTCGCGCGCCGGCCAGCAGGTGCTGAGCTGGAAACACCATATCGAAGGCGGGCGAATAGAGGCGGAGTACGAAGATCACAATGCCAACTGGGTGCAGCTGATCAGTCTCGATACAGGCGCAGAGGCACTGACCATTTCCACTGATGGTGAGGTCGAGGTGGAAGACCGCGCCGGGGTGATCGGCACGCATGGCGGGTTCACGCCGCTCTGGCTTTTCAAGCGCTCGACCTTGCTCACCCGCCCGGGCCCGCTGCTGCGACGGATTGCCAAATCGGCGCCCGATGCGTCGGCCGGGGATCTGGCGCGCCTTCACGCAATTGCCGGACTGGTACGAGATGCGATTCACTACGAGCCTGGCTGGACGGATGCCGATTCCAAGGCCGAAGAGGCGCTGGAAGCCGGGCACGGCGTCTGCCAGGACCACGCGCACGTCTTCATCGCGGCGGCGCGCCTGCTGGGGTATCCGGCGCGCTATGCCGGCGGCTACCTGATGATGAACGACCGTATCCAGCAGGATGCCGGCCATGCCTGGGCGGAGGTGCATGTCTCCGGCCTCGGCTGGGTCGGGTTTGACATTTCCAACGCTATTTCGCCGGACAGCCGCTATGTTCGCGTGGCGACAGGCCTTGACTACAGGGAGGCCGCGCCCGTTTCTGGAATGCGGTTCGGCGCCGCGAGCGAATCGCTCGATGTGTCGATACAGGTGCAGCAACAATAAGAAATTCACCTCACGGTCCTTCGGAACATGACTTACTGCGTCGGTCTCAAGCTCAATCGCGGCCTGGCCTTTATGTCGGACACCCGCACCAATGCAGGCGTCGACAATGTGTCCCGCTTCCGCAAGCTGTTCACCTGGCAGACGCCGGGCGAGCGCGTACTGGTGTTGATGACGGCGGGAAACCTCGCCACCACGCAATCGGTAATCAGCATCCTTGAGGAGCGCACCAAGGCGCCATCGGAACGCCGCCCGTCGATCCTCGAAATGCCGACAATGTTCCAGATCGCGCGGTATGTGGGCGAGACCCTGCGCGACGTCATCCAGTCCAATTCGCCCACCGGCCAGAAGGCCGACTCCGCCTTCAATTCCACAATCATCCTGGGCGGACAGGTGAAAGGCATGGAGCCGCGCCTGTTCCTGATCTACCCTGAGGGCAACTTCATCGAGGCCAGCGATGACACGCCTTTCTTCCAGATCGGCGAAACCAAGTATGGCCGGCCGATCCTCGTGCGGGCCTACAATCGGGCCATGAGCTTCGAGGACGCGGCCAAGTTGCTGATGGTGTCCTTTGACTCAACCATCAAGGCAAACCTCTCGGTCGGTCTGCCGCTGGACCTCCAGGTGGTTGAAAAGGATGCCCTCCGGCTCGGCCTGTCCAAGCGGATCGAGGGGGAAGACCCCTATTATCAGACGATCTCCAACGGCTGGGGCGAAGCCCTCAAGAGGGCGTTCGATTCGCTGCCAGGGTTCTCGTTCTAGCCCTGCCTGGGGCGTGGCCATGCGCGATTTGCCTTGAACGGGGCCAGCATTTGGCTAGGTTCCTGCCCTCTGGGGGCCGAGGCATTGCGCGCGGCACAAACATAAACAATCAGGATTTAACCGAATGATCTTCGATCGGGTAAAATCGCTCGACGCGATTCTTGCAACTGCCGAAAAGAAAGCCCTGCATCGCTCGCTCGGGCCTATCCAGCTCATCTTGTTTGGGGTCGGCTGTATCATCGGAACCGGCATTTTCGTGTTGACTGCAGTTGGTGCGCAGAAGGCCGGGCCTGGGCTGATGGTTTCTTTCCTGATCGCAGGTGGTGTCTGCGTGGTTGCAGCGCTTTGCTATGCTGAGATTGCCTCCATGCTGCCCGTTGCGGGTTCAGCATACACTTACACCTACACAGCACTGGGCGAAATGCTTGCCTGGACGGTCGGCTGGGCGCTCGTGCTTGAGTATGCCGTGGCAGCAAGTGCCGTTTCCGTTGGCTGGTCCGGCTATTTTGTCGGTACGCTGAATGAACTCACGGGTATACAATTGCCGGCCTTCCTGGCGGCGGGGCCGGCGTTTCTTGGCGGCGCGCCGGATGGTATGGTGAACCTGCCAGCTGTGGTCATCGCCTTGCTCATCACCTGGCTGCTGATGATTGGCACGGCAGCATCCGCACGCGTCAACGCCGTCCTCGTTGCCATCAAGATTATCACGCTGACTGTGTTTCTTGTGCTGACCCTGCCAGCGGTGGAAATGCAGAACTTTAACCCCTTCCTGCCCGCAGGCGTTTTTGGCGGCTTTGGTTCCGGAGTTGGCGTAGTGGGCGCAGCCGCAACCATCTTCTTTGCATATGTCGGGTTTGATGCGGTTTCGACTGCTGCCGAGGAAACCAAGAACCCGCAGCGCAATGTCCCGATCGGCCTGATCGGATCGCTACTTGTCTGCACACTATTCTATATCCTTGTTGCTGCCGGTGCGATCGGTTCAATCGGCGGGCAGCCCATTCTCGGGCCGGATGGCATTCCGTTTCCGGCCGGTTCGGAACAACTCGCCCGCCAATGCGCGATGCCTGAATACTCGCAGATGCTAGTATGTTCGAATGAGGCACTCGCCCATGTGCTGCGCCAGATCGGGTTTAGTGGTGTTGGCAATCTCCTCGGCATTGCAGTCTTCGTTTCCATGCCTTCTGTCATCCTGATCCTGCTTTTCGGCCAGACCCGGATATTCTTTGTGATGTCGCGTGACGGCTTGCTGCCAGAAGGACTGTCCAAGGTGCACCCGAAATGGAAGACGCCTTATGTCGTCACCGCGATCACTGGCGGTGTAGTCGCGTTTGCGGCTGCGATCCTGCCCGTTGGTCAGCTTGCTGATATTGCGAATGCCGGCACGCTCTACGCGTTCTTCATGGTCGGCATCGTGGTCATGATACTCAGGCGGACAGATCCGGCACGCCACCGTACCTTCCGGACGCCATTGCTCTGGTTTGTCGGGCCTGCAACTTTGCTTGGTTGTCTGTTCCTGTTCCTGAACCTTCCAGCGGCTGCAATGCTTGTGCTGCCTGCATGGACAGCAATCGGCCTTGCGATCTACTTCCTCTACAGCCGCAATCACAGCCATGTCGGCCGCGGTCTTATTGAGGTACACGAACTCGATCCTGACGCGCCGCCTCAACCAGTCCCGCCGATCCGGGACTGAGGCAAATCGTTCCTGAAATCAGGGGCCGGGGCGCTTATTCCGCGCTTCGGCCTTCTTGCCTGCTGAACACGATGGCCGCATTGCCGAACGGCGCGCGGTAGCGCTCCAGCCGCTCGGCGGAGATTGTCCGCAGGCCTGCGACAGGCTCCAGTACGACAAACATGTCGCCCTCGTGCCCGGCTACCAGAAGGTAGTGGTTCAGCATTTGCTGGTTTGTTTTCTCTGAAAGCCAGGCTGTGCGCGAGGTTATGAACTCAGAGGGAAATCCGAGCAGCGGCACGTTAATGCCCGGGAGCTGCCAGGTTTGTACGTAGACGGATGGGACTTCGACTGGCACCAGCACAGGGCGCCCCGCTTCCAGTTCTGCCAGCAGTCCCTTCGCGGGCATGCGCACTGCGCTC
>NZ_JBBEBT010000335.1:9637-11417 GCF_040882205.1 Hyphomonas sp. | reverse complement strand
CGTCTGCAGCACCATCGGCGTCAGCGTATAGAGGCTGCGCCCATCCGCCCGCGCATAGGATTGCAGCTTGGCGAGGGTCGTGTCCCCGACGCCGCGTTTTGGCTCGTTGACCACGCGCTCGAAGGCAAGGTCATCATCCGGCGAGCGCACCAGCCTGAGATAAGCCATTGCATCGCGGATTTCGGCGCGCTCGAAGAAGCGCGGCCCGCCGATCACGCGGTAAGGAATCCCCAGCAGGATGAACCGCTCCTCGAAGGCGCGCATCTGCCAGGAGGCGCGTACCAGCACGGCGCACTGGTCGTGGCGCCCGCCGCCGCGCACCCAGCTTTCGATATCGTCGGCAATCAGGCGGCTTTCCGCCTCCCCGTCCCAGAGGCCGCGCACCTTGACCTTCGGCGCATCGGTATCGTCCGCCGCCGCGCTGTCATCGCCCACGAACAGCGTCTTGCCGAGCCGTCCCTTGTTATGCGCAATCACCGAGGAAGCGGCCGCAAGTATATGTTTTGTAGAGCGATAATTGCGCTCCAGCCGCACCACCCTGGCGCCCGGAAAGTCCTTGTCGAAGCGCAGGATGTTATCCACTTCCGCGCCCCGCCAGCCATAGATCGACTGGTCGTCATCGCCGACGCAGCAAATATTCCTGGAGCCCTGCGCAAGCAGGCGAAGCCAAAGATACTGCGCGACGTTGGTGTCCTGATACTCGTCGACGAGGATGTAACGGAACTTCGCGTGGAAATCCCGGAGCAGGTCCGGATTCTGCTGGAAGATCATGATATTGTGGATCAGAAGGTCGCCGAAATCGCAGGCATTCAGCACTTTCAGCCGCGCCTGATAGATACGGTAGCACTCGATGCCCTTGCCATTGCCGAAATGGCCCGCCTCTTCTCCCGGCACCTTGTCCGGCGTCAGCGCGCGGTTCTTCCACCCATCGATCAGCCCGGCGAGGTTGCGCGGTGTCCAGCGTTTGGGGTCGAGGTTCTCCGCCTGCACGATCTGCTTGCACAGGCGTACCTGGTCATCGGTGTCGAGGATCGTGAACGAGGATTTCAGCCCCACGAGTTCGGCATGCTGGCGCAGGATCTGCGCCGAGATCGAGTGGAACGTGCCAAGCCAGCGCAGCCCTTCGCCCGCTTCGCCCAGCAGGTGCAGCGCCCGCTCGCGCATTTCCCGAGCGGCCTTGTTCGTGAAGGTCACCGTCAGCGTCTGCGACGGATAAGCGAGCCGCGTCGCCACAATATGCGCCAGCCGCGCCGTCAGAACCCGCGTCTTGCCGGTGCCCGCGCCCGCCAGCACCAGCAGCGGCCCCTCGGTATGCAGCACGGCCTCGCGCTGCTCGGGGTTCAGCCCCTTCAGGTAAGGCGCCCCCTCCACCGCCGGCTGGGGCGGGCGCGCGGACGCCATCTGGCTGATCGGGAGGCGATTCGGATTGGAACTCATGGTGAACGTATAGCAGCCACCTTCAGGCCGCGTTACCCCCCTCCTGCTTGGAACCGGGTCGCGTCAGGCTTACAATGCCGCAACGACAGGGAGGACACGATGACCGAAAAATCCGGTCCCATGGATACCATGAAGGCAAACCTGCTGAAGAATACCGGCAAGTCGGTTGATCAGTGGGCCGACCTTGTCCGCAAGGGCGCGTTGACCATGCATGGCGAGCAGATGACCCTTCTGAAAGAGACCTATAGCCTCGGCCATGGCTATGCCAACCTGATCTGCCACACCGCAAAGGGTGCGCTGGATACGCCCGAGGACGATCTCCTCGCCGGCCAGTACGCCGGCC
>NZ_JBBEBT010000335.1:0-9537 GCF_040882205.1 Hyphomonas sp. | reverse complement strand
CGCCGGCCAGTACGCCGGCCGCGAAGCGCTGCGCCGCGTCTATGACGCGCTCGAAGCCCATGCCCGCACGCTCGGCAAGGAGGTCGAGATCTCACCGAAAAAAAACCAGCGCCGCCTTCCGCCGTTCAAAGAACTTCGCGCTCGTAACCCCCGCCCCGAAGACGCGCATCGACCTCGGCCTGAACCTCAAGGGTAGGGCGCCCACCGCCCGCCTCCTTGCGGAAAAGCCAGGCGCGATGTGCACCCACAAGGTCGGGACCGGGTCGCTCGTCGATCTCGGCGCCGAACTGAAAGGCTGGCTTAAAGCGGCCTGCGACAAGGCCTGACCTGTTCTGCCCGGGCCCTGCGCCTGTAGCGGTAGCAGCCCGAGCGTTGCCATGACTGATCCCGGAAAGACCGCCCCTGTTTTCCGCTTCGGCCTCGCGGACCGGCTGGGCACCGCGTTCACCACCGGACTGTTCTGGCCGTACTGGTCGGCGCGGCGCGCGCCGCAGCGGCGGTGCTGAGGGACGGCAAGACCTTCGCCGCGCCGGGCTTGCGGTGACGGTCGATTTCCTCCTGCAACCTGCGAGCATCGCCGCGCGCGAGTGCCGGATGAAGCTGCACTGGCGCCTCTCACTGGGGCGCGGGGGGCCTGGCTGCGCCTGCCCACCGGGCGCCTCCTGTTGGGCCGCGCGCCCGCCTTTGATACCTCTGTGCTCCATGACGACATCTGCCAGCTTGAATGGCGCGAGGAAGCGATCACCAGCGCGGGCATGGGTCACACTCAACAAGGTCTATGGCGTCCGCCTGGAGGATGGCCGCCTGATCCTCCTCGTCGAGGACCGCCTGGTCCGGCGCACCAAACTGCGGGGCACCCTCGCCGGCGAAGCCGTTCAGGCCCTCGCCCGCGCCGGCGATGTGCGCTCCGGGGCCAGCCCACGGCGCGCGGCGAAGGTGGTTTTCTGACGCCAGTGGTTACCTCGCGCCCGGATTGGCCGGGCACGGATGATACTTCCGCCACGAGCGAAGGCGAACAACGCGCCCTCTGCTCCAGGCGCGCCCTGGCCAACCTGATCCCAGCCGCCGCCTTTTCGGCCGTGCTGCTGGTCGTCAGCCTTTCCGGAACGCGATCGTGACCTGGCCGATCTCTATGCCGTAGCGGGTGACATAAGCCCGGTTGATCAGCAGGTCGTCCTCCATCAGGAACATCCAGTCATTGAACCCGACATTCCAGACGCTCTTGCCGACCTTCAGGTCGACCTTGTATTTCCAGTTGAACGCATTGCCGCTTACCTGACCCACCGCGGGCACCGGCACATCGCCCGCCGTGCCGCGATACTTGCCATCGCCGAGGATGTCGATTTCCCAGACCCGCGTGTCGCGCTCGCCGTCGTCATAGATAAACTTCTCGGTCAAGGTCAGGCGGTTGCCCGCCACCTCCCCCGTAATGTCCACTTTGAACTGGCGGCGCACCTTGCCGAACCGGTCCTCGAACAGTCCATAGGCGGTCGTCTGACCCTCGAAATATTCCTCCAGAACCAGCTGGCGCGGCGCCGCCTCGAACTGCTCAAGCGAACTGCTGGAGGCGCACCCCGCCACCGTCGCAGCGGCAAGGAAAGCGGGAGCAACGAGGGCGGCACGTTTCATGGGCGGGGTCCGGTCTGCAATCAAACTTGTAGCCCTGATACGCAGACCGGGCCCTGCCGGATGAAAATTGGCCTCAGCTAGTACAGAGTTGCAAGCGCCTTGCCGTCATAATCGGCGAGATCGGCGAAGCGGCCTTCCTTGACCTTCTTTGCCCATTCCGGGTCCTGGAGGACGGCGCGGCCGACGGCGACGAGGTCAAACTCGCCCTTGTCGAGGCGGGCTTCCAGATCGTCCAGCGAACGCCGCGGGGCGCCTTCCCCGGCAAAAGACTTTTCGAAATCGCCGTTGAGGCCCACCGAGCCGACCGTGATGGTCGGCAGGCCAGTCAGTTTCTTCGCCCAGCCGGCACCGTTCAGGCCATGCTCGCCGTCGATCTCAGGGAATTCCGGCTCCCAATAGCGGCGCTGCGAAACGTGCAGGCAGTCGACGCCCGCATCGACGAACACTTTCAGGAAAGCCTCCAGCTCCTGCGGCGTCGGCGCAAGGCGCGCGGTATAATCCTGCTGCTTCCACTGCGAATAGCGCAGGATGATCGGGAAATCGGCGCCGACTTTCTTGCGGATCTCGCGGATGATGTCGCCGCCGAAGCTGGCGCGGTCGGCGAGGCTGCCGCCATAGCGGTCGGAGCGCTTGTTCATTGCGTCCCAGAAGAACTGGTCAATCAGGTAACCATGCGCGCCGTGAATCTCCAGCGTGTCGAAGCCGAGGCGCCTGGCGTCGGCGGCGGCGTCAGCATAGGCCAGCACCATGTCGTCCACGTCCGCCGTGGTCGGCTCCGGCAGCACCTGCTTGCCGGTATGGGTGACGCCCGAGGGGCTGTCTGTCGGCGCGTCCGGCTCCGGCCCCGTGCCCTGCTTGCGAACCATGCCCTGGTGCCAGATCTGCGGGGCGATGGCGCCGCCGTTCGCATGCACCTTCTCGACCACGCGGCCCCAACCCTTCAGGGCATCGGCCTTGTAGAAGTTCGGCACATTCGGATCATTCGACGAACCTCCCCGGCGCACGGTCGTGCCCTCGGTGACCAGCAGGCCGACATCGGCGGCGGCGCGGCGGGCATAGTAATCTGCCACATCCTCGCCCGGCACACCGCCCGGCGAGCGCGAGCGCGTCATCGGCGCCATGACGACCCGGTTCCTGAGTTCGAGTTTGCCGAGTTTGAAGGGGGTGAACAGGGTGCGCGCCATGGATTTGTCCTCTTGAAGCTGCGCGAGAGTTGGGACGCGGGGCCCGCTTCGTCAACCATTGACGCCGCGCACGGGCGGCGCCACCTGTAACCTGATGCGTTAGCGGGGGTAAAGATGAAGCGATTGCTCGTCCTGGGTCTGGCCGGCCTGGTGGCCGCCTGCCAGACGCCAGGCTATGACTATTCGGGTCGCGCAGCGCCGAACTATCCCGCCGCGCTGGACTATACCGATGTCGTCACCGGACGCTTTGACGGGCCTGCCGGGGATGTGGCCGAGGCCGGATTCGACGCGCTGATCCGCTCCGCCGAACTGGAAGGACGGCCCTGGTTTATCGTGATGGATCCAGACCGTCCGCAGGGCCGCTATACAGGCGGCGTCGCCGTCATGAGTTACCGGGGCGAAGTGCGCCGGGAAACTGAGCGGCGCTGCGTCGAGTATGACGCCCCCTTCGACTGCGAGCGCCGCGCGGTGGTCGAGAGCGAGTGCCTGAAGGAGATCGTCGATGTGGAGGTCACCGCCACGCTGGTCGACATCGCTTCGAACCGGCCGGTCTTCACTTCCGCCAAGGGCGCCACGACCGAGCGGGAAGACTGCTATGATGTCGGCGAATATCCGGATACGGATCAACCGACCGGCACCGCCGGTTCCACGATCCACGAGACCTACAATCCCTATGACGCGCCCTATGGCATGATCCGCGACGCCGTTCCGGAAGCCGTGCGTCTCTTCCGCTTCGACATCGCGCCCTATATCGCGAATTTCCGGGCCGAGATCGTTACCAAGCCGCTGACCGGCGAGGAGAAAGGAGATGGGCGCTTCGCCGCCGCCGTTAAGGCGACCCGGCAGGGCAACTTTCTCGGCGCCTGCGCCCAGTGGGACGAGCTTGCCGCCGCCTATCCCAACGCGCCGGGCATCCTGCACAACCAGGGCGCTTGCGCCGAAGCGCGCGGCAACCTGCCCGAGGCGCATTCGCAATATGCCCGCGCCGCCGAACTCGCGCGCGCCATCCCGCTGCTGAAGGAAAAGGACGCCAAACCGATCTTCGATGCCCTCGAGCGTGTCAACCGGGGCCGCTACGACAACAGCCTGATCGACCGCGCGAAAGATACCGGCGGAAGTTGACACGGAGGGCGGGTTTAAATCCCGCCATCGCAAACGCCGGAATAAGACGGCGGGACTTCACCCCGCCCGACGTTCAGCCCTGGAAAACGCCGATCAGCGGCAGGCCGGCAGCGCTGGCTTCAGCCGCGATGCCCCAGACGATTCCGGCGGCGAAGGCCACAGCGCTGAACACGGTCTTCTGGAGGATATTTTTCGCCAAGACCCGCACTCCCACACTGGCACACCGCCAGTGACGAAGTGCAAAGCGGGGGCCGTCTTGTCAACGCTTTTTTAACCGTCTTTTGGATCAGACATTTCGCGGCGATGGCTTTCGGTCAGCTTCGCCTGCATTTCGGCCTTCGCGGCCTCGAGTTTCTTCTCCGCTTTCGTTCGTCCGAACTTCGCGCGGTTCTCCTTCGCGCGCTGCTCGGCCCCGGCTTTCTCCTTCGCCTTGCGGGCCTTGTTGAGATTGATCGGGGTTGTCACGTCGCCGCGATCCGCGCATCCAGCCGCGCCTTCACCTCTAGCCATTCGCGGTCGAGGATCGAGAAGAAGGCCGTATCGCGCACGAACCCGTCGGGCAGTGTCCGGTGATTGCGCAGCACGCCTTCGTGCGCTGCGCCAAGCTTCAGCACCGCCGTCTTGGACCGTGTATTGCGGTTGTCCACCTGGTACTGCACGCGCCTTGCGCCCCAGTCCTCGAACAGATGCGCCATCAGCAGGCGCTTGCATGAGGGATTGACCGCCGTGCCCTGCGCGTCTGGCGCGTAGCAGGTCATGCCGATCTCGACGCTCTTGTTAACCTCGCTCGGGTCGAGCCAGCTGGTGATGCCGAGGAAGGCGCCGTCTGCGGGCCTGGTCACGGCGAAAGCGATCATCGACCCGTCAATCGTCCGCTTACGGATAACCTCAATCCATTCGCCAACCCAGTCGCCCGGGCCCCGGTGGGACCAGAGCCGGAAGATCTCCGGCGCGCGTTCGGCGAGCGCGTACAGCGCCGCCCCGTCCGCGGCGGGCTCGAACGGGCGCAGGCGCACATGCGCATTCTCGAGGATGACAGGCGCGGGCGCCATGGCGGCTCAGTCCTTGTTGGCGTCGCGCCACTGTTCCATCGCCAGTGAGATCGCGAAGGTTTCCCGGTATTTAGGACTGGACGCCGGGCGCGGCGGCTTCTGCGAGGTCAGCGCCATGATCTCGGCCAGCTTGTTATGCGCGGCGCCCGCCTGCCCGGCGCCGATATAGGCATGCAGCTCGACCAGCGCCGAGGACATCGGGTCATGCGCACGGATGACGAAATAGGGCTCGTCATCGGCCAGCTTGTTCAGCACATCGAACTGCGACGGATTGGATTTGGAGCCGACAGGGGGCTTGGACATGGAATGGGTCTTTCTGGCCGGGAGATGATTCTCTGCGTGCATCTTATCCACCCGCCGCGCCAGCGTCAGCAAGACTGTCAGATGCCGAAGAAAAGCCGGTTTATGGCATTGGCGACGGCGTGTTCGTGTCCGATGCAGGTGCCTACCTGCGGCCCCAGTTCCTTCAGAGGAATGGCCGCCATCTGCTCGGTGGCGAGCACCAGCGGCAACAGTCCAAGCCGGAGAACCGGGTTGAGTCCGATCGCTTGCGGAAAGGTATCCGGGTCCATCAATGGCGCTGCCACGACGCACCCTGTTTCCGCGATCTGAGGACCGCTGAGCACCAGCACCAGGCGTTCCGGCGCGCGCTTCAAACGGAAAACGGCCAGACTGTCCACGAGGTCAAAACAGGCGCAACCGGTCCGACCAGAGCCCATCTTCTGCGATCAGCCTCGCCTTTGTCTGAAGTGCCTCTCGGTTCTCTTCGCCCCACTGACGCATCCTTGCGTCCCGGGTCTCGTTCGCAATCGCGCGCTCCGATACCGCCGAAAGGTTCAATCCCCTCGCCTTCGCTTCCGTCACAAGCGCTGCATCAAGGGTCAGGTTGACGCGGATCTTCGAGGCCATGGCGGCTTCCTTATGCGTACCAGTTACACGTATATTTAATGCGCATAACCCATACGCACAATGGCCGTCAGCTCCCCTGCGCCGGCATGGTGTAACGTTCGACCCTGACGATTGCGCCGGTAAACCCGTCGATCCCGATCTCGATGACGACGCCGCCGGCATCAGCGCCCTCGAACTTCCAGGCGCCCCGGCGGGCCTTGCCCTCTCGCACCGAGGCAAGGCCCTGCGCTTTCGCAATTTTTCCAGGGCCTTCGTTTCAGTCACGTCGAGCCCGGCAGCGCTCCGGTCATCAGTGCCCCTGCCGGCGATGGCGGGGCCCGCGCCGACGAGCATCAGGAGAGCGGCGCGCAGCGTGCTTCCGAACAGTTCGGTCATGTCGGTGGGTCCTCAGGCTGGGGCGGGGCAGGCATGGGATCGCCCGGCCGCGGTTTTAAGGCAGGCGCCTTTCAAAGCGCCGGGGACGGTCCGCCGCCGCCGCTGAGCGGCTTGCCGCCCGGCATGGGGCGCGGATCGAACAGACCGGCAAAGGCCGGGTCGGGCAGGTAGCCGGGCCTTCGCAGGAGAGAAGGTTCACGATCAGGCCGCCGCGTCCCTTGCCGGTGCCGGTCGACGCGAAGGTGTTCATGTGGACTTCCCCGTGAAGCCAGAGCGGCGCCCCTGCCGCCAGCGCCGGCACACAGGCACTTGCGAAACCGAGCTGCGAACGAACTTCTTCCGTGCGCCGCCCGAGGAGAATACTGTCACCGGCATTCAGAACGCGATTGTCCGCCGGCGGAAGAATTTCAGCTTTAACCCTCCGCGCGGCAGGTTTGCGGCGCATCTTGGCGCGGCCGCCGGCTCCCGCGTCCGGTTTGGCAGATGCCTTTGGTTTCGCCTTGCGTTGCCTCACCGGATTTCCGGCCCCTGCCCCCTCAGCTTTCCGGTTTCATAGCGTGCCAGCTCACGCAGACATTTTCGTCTCTTCACGGAGGATGCTGGCCATCTCCCTTTGGGCAAAAGGCTCTTCAACACCTGTTGAACGTCAATAATTCATCTTATAAGAAATCATGAAAGGGTATCTTGCTGAAGTCATATTCCCTACACTGATGATATTTGTTTAGCCCGTCATCGCAGCAAGAAACCCGGAGGCCAGTACAAAACTCTTCGCAAGACATTTTTTGTGAGCCCGGTATGAAATCGACAGTCATGCATGCACGCACGCATGGATCATGCAGCAACGCGCTTTCACAGATGCATATGGGACGCAATTTTCAGCCGCCCGGGTCCAAAGTCTGGACAACGAACCCGGGCGAGACCTGATCAGACGGGATCGGGACCGATCATCTTCTCCGGGCGCACGATGGCGTCGAAGTCGGCTTCGGAGATGCCGAGTTTCAGGGCTTCGACTTTCAGTGTCGTGCCGTTCTTGTGCGCGGTCTTGGCGACTTTCGCCGCGAGGTCGTAGCCGTACTTTTCCTTAAGCGGCGTCACCAGCATCAGCGAGTTTTCAAGGCCGCGCTGGATATTGTCGAGGCGTGGCTCGATGCCGACGACGCAGTTCTCGGTGAACGAGACCGACGCATCGGCGAGCAGGCGCACGGACTGGAGGAAGTTATAGGACATCATCGGGTTGAACACGTTGAGTTCGAAATGGCCCTGGCTGCCGGCAAAGGCGATGGCGGCGTTGTTGCCGAGAATATGGGCGCAGACCTGGGTCAAGGCTTCGCACTGAGTGGGGTTCACCTTGCCTGGCATGATCGAGGACCCGGGCTCGTTCTCCGGCAGGGCGAGTTCGCCAAGTCCGGAACGTGGACCCGAGCCGAGGAAACGGATGTCGTTGGCAATCTTGAAGCAGCTCATCGCCACCGTCGTGATGGCGCCGTGGGTGAAGACCATCGCGTCATGTGCGGCGAGGGCTTCGAACTTGTTCGGGGCGGAGGTGAATTTCAGGCCAGTGATCTGGCTGATCTTGTCTGCCACCATTTCGGCAAAGCCTTCCGGCGAGGCGAGGCCGGTGCCGACGGCTGTGCCGCCCTGCGCCAGTTCCATCAGCATCGGCAGGGTCATCTCGATCCGCTTGATGCCGTTCTCGATCTGCTTGGCATAGCCGGAGAATTCCTGGCCCAGGGTAACCGGGGTTGCGTCCTGGGTATGCGTGCGGCCGATTTTGATGATGTGCGCCCAGGCCTGCGCCTTGTCGTTCAGCGCGTTTTGTAGCTGTTGCAGCGCCGGGACGAGCCGGTGGACGACCTGCTCGGCGCAGGCGATATGCATGGCGGTCGGGAACGTGTCGTTGGACGACTGGCTCATGTTGACATGGTCGTTCGGGTGGATCGGCGCCTTGGAGCCGACCTTGCCGCCAAGGATCTCGATGGCGCGGTTGGAGATCACTTCGTTGGCATTCATGTTCGACTGGGTGCCCGACCCGGTCTGCCAGACGACCAGCGGAAAATGCGCGTCCAGCTTGCCCTCGATCACCTCATCGGCCGCCTGGACGATGGCGCGGCCTACCAGCCGGTCCATCTTCTCCAGCGACATGTTCACTTCAGCGGCGGCCTTCTTGACGATGCCGAGGCCCCGGATGATCGGCTGCGGCTGCCTTTCCCAGCCGATCTTGAAATTGCCCAGCGACCTCTGAGCCTGCGCGCCCCAGTACTTGTCGGATTCTACTTCAATGGGCCCGAAAGTGTCGGTTTCGGTGCGGGTGGCGGGGGGCTTGGCCATGGCGGGTTCCATTCAAATCAGGGCTGGTCAGGATTGGCGGGCGGTTTAGCATGGCGCGGACAGACCGCAACACTTGCCCCCTTGACCCTGCCCCGCCGGAGATCACCCCCTGGATAGCCTGATTGCCAAGATTTCGGAGCCGGAAGTTCTCGCGGTGCTGGTAGTGTCTTTTGTGCTGGGCTTCATGGCGCGGGGCGCCGGCCGGGGTTCGGCGCCTATGACGCCTGAGGCGGTGCACGCTTGCCTCGCGGGCATGACCGCAGCGCAATGGGCCGGTGTGGACGCCGAGATCGAGGCGGGGCAAACCATCGGCGCGATCCGGCTGCTGCGAAAGGCGAGCGGGATCGGGCTGAAGGACGCGCGCATGGCGGTAGAAGCGCGGCTGCGTCAGCGGGTTGTGAATTGAGCGCGGGCTGGATCCAGAGCGGAAAGGTGCGCGCGCGCATCACCGGGGATGGCGCGCTGGAGGTGGCGTGCACCGGGCTGACAACGCAGACGAAGTATTACAAGACGCTGCTGCGGGAGTTTTTCCGCAAGGATTTCCCGCGCCTGCGCCCTGGGTATGGGGATTATTCCGTACACATCGTGATGGAGCATCTGGGCGAGGCGCCGTGGATGGACCTCGACAACCTGGCGAAGGCGCTGCTGGATTCGCTGGTGGGGAACGTGTTCGAGGACGACCGTCAGGTCGCGCGGCTCTTGGTTGAGCGGCGCGGGGCGGAGCGGGACGGGATATGGATGCGGGCGGAGGCGATAGAGGTTTAGGGCGACTTTGCGCCCCGGGCGCCTCACCTCCCATTGCTGCGTAACGGGCTCCTTCACGCCCGCGATGCGCAGGGTTGCCCGGGGAAAATGATCATGAGCAGAATCCCAGGCTGAGCTGTGCGGGGCGGGAAAGCGGCGTCAGGGTTCGACGATCAGTTTCTCGAGGCCGCGGA
>NZ_JBBEBT010000334.1:7277-11490 GCF_040882205.1 Hyphomonas sp. | reverse complement strand
AGCACGGCGCCGCTTGGTACATAGCCGCTGCTGTCACCCGAGGGGCGTGCGCCCGCGACGTGCGAGTTGTGACCCCAGAAGACCGCCGGTTTGCCCTTGGCCAGGGTGATCGCATTTTCCGCCATGAACACGTCGCGGCGGCTCCAGTATTCCGGCGAGGCGCGGGTCATGTCGCCGTCGCTGGTCTCCAGCTCGAAGGCTTTCAGGCCTTGCCACGCGCGCCGCGCTGTAAAGGCGGCATCGGGCAGTCCAGTGCTGTTGAGTTCGGCTTCCAGCGTCCGGCAGGCCGATTCCGCTTCGAGGCGCTGCGCGGAGGAAATCTGCTTCAGCATCAGGTCGTGGCGCGCCGCGCGGGCTTCAGGTGTGAGAATGGGCGCAAGCGAAGCGGCGAGGGCGTCAGCGGCGCCGGAGGTGACGGTTGCCAGCGCAGCGAGCGCGTCGGCCGCGTCCTCGCTGCTGGCCTGGCAGTCGACCCCGATTACCCGCACCGGGCGGTCGGCATTTACGGCGTTCCAGCCGCGCAACCAGGAGAGCAGGTCGGCCATCACTTCGGTTTTGAGGATGCGCAACACCGGCGCCTGCCGAATTGCGTCAGCAGCGAGCAGACCGGTCGGCGCAGCGGAAGCGTAAGCGTCGAGTTGCGCGGTGCCAGTGCGGTTGGCCTCCAGCAGCACGACCCGGAGGCCATGATCCTGCACCAGCGCCTGGATCAGCGCGGACTTCAGCAGCGCATCTTCGTGCGAGCCGTGGGTCGCCTCGCCAAGGCCCACGATCTTCGCGCCGGACAGGCGCTGCGCGAGGGCGCCAATGCCTGGATCTTCCGGCGTCAGGCTGATGATGGCGACCGCCTTGGCAGCAAGCAGGCCTTCGATTCTGACGGGCGCAGCGGGAGGGACGGCTTCACCCTCGCCCGGCAGGGACGTGGCGCAAGCCGACAAGATGGCCACTGAGGCAGAGGCCAGCAGGAATGTGCGGCGCGACAGCGAGACTTTGCGATGCAGCAAGATCATCCTCCCTTTCGGATGGGTTCGCGCTCCAGACTAACCCGGCCCGCCATTGCATCAAGCTCAGTCGCCTGAGGCGGGTGCCGGATCGGTAACGCTGCGGCTCGCTTCGCGCGCTTCGCCGGTCACGGCATCGGCGGCGCTGGAGAGGATCGGATAGCTCAGGCTGTCCTGGATGAAGGGCGGGACACGGTCGTCCTCGAGGCCCACCGAGAGCAGCACTGCAAAGAAAACGAGCGCCACGCCGCCCCGGATCACGCCGAAGACGAGCCCGGCGATATGGTCGAACAGGCCGATATCGCCATTGGTCATGATCGATTTCGAAAGCGATTGCCCCAGCCAGGCGACGATCACGTAGACGATCAGGAAGGCCGAGACGACGAGGATGATGTCGGGCGCCAGCGGGTGGCTACCGGCGGGCAGAAGGTCTGCAACCGTGCCATGAAGGAATTTCCGCGCGTAATAGGCCGCCGCCAGCGCGCCGATGAAGGCGCCCAGGGTCGCGAGTTCGCGCAGGAAGCCGCGCGCAAAGGCCATGATCGCGGAAATGATCAGGACGCCGAGCGCAATTGCGTCAAAAGCAGAAATGTTTTCAAGCATTTGCGGCGTCCGGCGCGAGTAGGTCCACGAGCGCGATAAGCCTCGCAATCGGGGTTACCGTCAAGCCGCCGTCTGCCGCTGGACTGCTGTCTGGACCATAGGCGCGCTGGAAACCCAGGCGGGCAGCTTCCTTCAGGCGCTGGTCCATCCGGGGCGCGGCGCGCACGGCGCCGGAGAGCGCAATCTCGCCGAAGAACACGCTGCGCGGCGGCACCCGATTGCCGGAGAGGGAGGAAAGCAGCGCGGCAGCGGCAGCAAGGTCCCCGGCCGGCTCGTTGATGCGGTAGCCGCCGGCAACCGAGAGGTAGACGTCCATGCCGGCGAAGTTCATGCCGCAGCGCGCTTCGAGCACCGCCATGATCATCGCGAGGCGGCCGGAATCGAAGCCGATTACGCTGCGCCGGGGTGTGCCGAACGGGCTCTTGGCGACAAGCGCCTGCACTTCGGCCAGAACGGGGCGCGAGCCTTCCATGGCCGCGAATACCGCCGTGCCGCCGCCAGGCTCGGCCTCGTTCGACAGGAACAGCGCGGACGGCTCCTTGGCAGGCGTCAGGCCGAGGGCGTGCATTTCGAAGATGCCGATCTCGTCCGTCGGCCCGAACCGGTTCTTCACGGCGCGCAGGATGCGGAACTGGTGGCCGCGCTCGCCCTCGAAATAGAAGACGGCGTCCACCATGTGCTCGACCACGCGGGGGCCGGCGATGGTGCCTTCCTTGGTGACGTGGCCGACGAGCACCAGCGCCGCGCCGGATTTCTTGGCCCAGCGGACCAGCTCCTGCGCGCAGGCCCGAACCTGCGCGACCGAACCCGGCGCCGCTTCCAGCGCGTCCGACCAGACCGTCTGGATCGAGTCGATGACCACGAAACCGGGATTGGACTCCTTGAGCGCGGCGAGGATACGCCGCAGGTCCGTCTCGGTCGCCAGCTGGACCGGCGAATTGGCGACCTTCAGCCGCTTCGCCCGCTCCTGGATCTGCGCGGCGGCTTCTTCGCCGGAGACATAGACCGTCTTTACACCATTGCGCGCGAGGCGGGCAGCGGCCTGCAGCAGCAGCGTCGACTTGCCGATGCCGGGATCGCCGCCGATCAGCGTGGCTGACGATGGCACGATGCCCCCGCCGAATACGCGGTCCAGTTCCTCGACACCGATCACCACCCTGGGCGGCGTTTCGACATCGGCGTTCAGCGCGATGAACTCGGTCTTGGGCCCGCGCTTGGCGGTGGGTGTCTTCTCGCCCTTCAGGGCGCCGGGCGGGGCGGAGGTAGCCTCTTCGATCAGCGTGTTCCACTCACCGCATGCCTCGCAGCGCCCGGCCCATTTAGCATGCACGGCGCCGCAGGCCTGGCAGACGAAGGCAGATGTTGAGGCTTTGGCCATGGGGCAAGGGTTATGCGGGTTCGCGGCGGGCTGGCAAGGGCAGGCGGGCAGGGCTACAGAGGACGGAATGAAACAGGTCGCGATCATAGGTGCAGGGCCGGCAGGGCTGATGGCGGCGGAAGCGGCGCTGGCGGGCGGTGCGCGCGTGGATATCTACGACGCGATGCCGAGCGCGGGGCGAAAGTTCCTGATGGCCGGCAAAAGCGGCCTAAACATTACGCACTCGGAAGACGAGGCCCTTTTCCGCACGCGCTATGACGCGCCGGACAAGCGGCTTGCCGCAATGGTGGAGGCGTTCGGTCCGGGCGAGATTGTCAAATGGATGGCGGGGCTTGGCATTGAGGCGCATATCGGCTCGTCGGGCCGGGTGTTTCCGGGCGGGCGCAAGGCCTCGCCGCTGCTGCGCCGCTGGCTGGCGCGGCTGGGCGATGCGGGCGCAGAGCTGCACACGCGCCATCGCTGGAAGGGATGGGACACAGACGGCGCACTCGTGTTCGCTTCGATGACCGGGCCTGTAACCGTAAAGCCGGATGCCACGGTGCTGGCGCTGGGCGGCGCGAGCTGGCGCCGGCTCGGTTCAGATGGCGCGTGGTCGAACATCCTTTCGGGCATGGGCGTGGCGCTGGAGCCTTTTGCGCCCTCGAACTGCGGGTTCATTGTTCACTGGTCGGACAAGATGCTCATGCAGGAGGGCGCACCGGTTAAGGGCGTCGCCCTGTCTGCTCACGGACAATCCGTGCGCGGGGATTTCGTCATCACGCGCGCCGGCCTCGAGAGCGGCGCGGTCTACCCGCTTGCCGCTGCGCTCCGCCGGGACATCGCGGCAGACGGGCGGGCCGTGTTGATGATCGACCTTCTTCCGGAGGCGGACGAAGCGGCCCTCACCGCCCGCCTCGCCGCGGCGCACCCGAAAGACTCGCTGTCAAACCGCTTGCGCAAAGCCGTGAAAGTCGACGGGGTGAAGGCGGCTCTCCTGCACGAAGTGGCGAAGGGCGCCGCCCCGCGCGACCCCGCAGACCTCGCCCGCCTCATTAAGGCTCTGGCGCTGACCCTCACCGCCGCCGCCCCGATGGACACCGCCATCTCCACCGCCGGCGGCGTCCCCTGGGACGCGCTCGACGACGGCCTGATGCTGAAAGCTTTGCCAGGCGTGCACTGCGCCGGAGAGATGATCGCGTGGGACGCGCCGACGGGAGGCTATCTGCTGACAGCATGTCTGGCGACGGGCCGG
>NZ_JBBEBT010000334.1:0-7177 GCF_040882205.1 Hyphomonas sp. | reverse complement strand
GGCCGGGTGGCGGGAGGTACGGCTTCTTCCTGCATTTGAAGGCGTCGCCAGCTTAGCATGCGAACGCCGGGCGCGCCTGCAGCCGGTCATAGGAGCGCGTCACATTGGCCAGATCGGCGCGGGTGATGGGAGCCTTGAGCCAGCGGTGGACGGCGAGGCCTATTGCTGCCAGCGTTCTGGCGCCGCGCAGGTAATGCGGGCGGGATGCGAGTTGCGCATCGAAGTCGCGCATCAAACAATTTCACTCGTGCACGGACTTCTGAATTCCGGCCCGATTGTCATAGCCCGGTCGTTTTTTCACGAGGGTCTGAACGGCGGAACGCCAGGCTATTTTCAGGCCATGCTCAGGCCATGCTCAGGCCATGTTCAGTCCAGAGATCATCCAGTCCATCCAGGTCTCGACTTCAGCGCGGCGAGCAGGATCGGCGGGCAGCAAGTCGCTGCCATGCTTCGCCGCAAGATAGCGGCAGATCGCATTGGACTGGGGCAGTACTGTATCACCCTCGATGACTACGGGGGTCAGCGCCTTCGGATTGAGCGCGAAAAATTCCGCTTCGCGCAGGGACCGCAAGCCGGCGCCGCAGTCTTCGCGCTCATACCCGATGCCAGGTTCGTCGCAGGTCCGCACAACCTTGCGCACATTGATCGAGCTTGCACGGCCATCGACCTTGAGCAGGGCTGTCCTGTGTTGCATGGATTGAGTTAGATCGCAGGCTGGATCGGCCCTTCGGCTCGTCCGTGTACGAACTGGTCCACATACTCGTTGCCGCTGTCGTAAACCGCCGAAGCCGGGCCGCGCCAGATGATCTTGCCTTCGAACAGCATGGCGATTTCGTCGGCGATCTTGCGCGCCGAAGCCATGTCGTGGGTTATCGACACCGCCGCCGCGCCAAGACCGCGCACCATTTCCACGATCAGGTCGTTGATGGCGTCTGCGGTGATTGGGTCGAGGCCGGTGGTCGGCTCGTCGAAGAAGATCAGGTCCGGTTCGGAGATTATCGAGCGGGCGAGCGAGACGCGTTTCTGCATGCCGCCTGAAATCTCCGCCGGGTAGAGCCCCGCAACGTCCGACCCCAGACGAACCTTTTTCAGCGTCCCGATGGCGCGCTCTTTCGCGTCCCTGCGTTTCGTGCCCTCGGCATTGATCAGGCGGAAGGCGACATTTTCCCACACGGTCAGCGAGTCGAACAGTGCGCCGGACTGGAACAGCATGCCGATCCGCGCCCGCATTTTCTCGCGCGCCTTGCCGGTTGCCTTGGTCACGTCCTCGCCGTCGAAGAAGATCCGGCCCATGTCCGGCGTCATCAGGCCGAGCGCGTTCTTCAGCATCACGGATTTTCCCGAGCCCGACCCGCCAATGATCACCAGGCTCTGTCCGCGCGTCACATCAAGGTCGACGCCGCGCAGCACCTGCTTGGTCCCGAAGAACTTCTCCACACCGTCGAGTCTCAGAAGCGGTTCGCTCACAGGCCGATCTCCACGAAGAGGGTGGACAGCACATAGTTGAAGGCCAGCACCAGCACCGCCGCGCCGACCATCGAGAGCGTCGCCGCGCGGCCGACGCCGGTGGCGCCGGCCTGGCTGCGGTCGCCCTGGTAGCAGCCCATGATGGCAATTATGCCGCCGAACAGCACGGCCTTGATCAGGCCGACGAGGATGTCCTCGCGCGTCACGAAGTCGATGGTATTGCGCAGGTAGACCGTCGAGTCGAAGCCGAGGCCGTAGACGCTGACCAGCCAGCCGCCCATTACGCCGATGATGTTGGCGGCGACCACCAGCAGGGGCAGCGTAAAGACTGCGGCCAGGAAACGCGGGGCGTAGAGATAACGGTAGCGCGAGGCCGACAGCGTCTCCAGCGCGTCAATCTGCTCGGTCACCCGCATCGCGCCGATCTCGGCGGCAATGCCGGCCGAGACGCGCCCCGCCAGCATCAGGCCGGTGATCACCGCGCCGAGCTCCCGCGAGATGCCCAGCACCACGATATTGGGCACGAATTGTTCGGCGCCGTAGCGGCTGCCGCCTTCATAGATGTTGAGCGCGAGGGCCGCGCCGATAAACACGGCGGAAAGGCCCACCACGGGCAGGGAGTAGAAACCGATCCGCACCATCTGGCGCAGGATTTCCCCGCCATACCAGCGCGGCGTGAAGGCTGCGCCGTTCACGCGGCCGGCAAAGACGGCCAGCCGGCCGATCTCGGCGAACAAGCCCAGCGTGATGTGGCCGGTGAACTGGAAAGGGTTTGCCATGATCGGCCTCAGCGATAGTTGCGTTGCACGCGGGGGCCAAGCCCGGTCAGCAGCTCATAGCCGAACGTGCCGCACGCAGCTGCCTGCGCTTCCAGTCTGGCGTGCTCGCCCAGGAATTCAACATGCGCCCCGGGCTTTATGCCTTTCGGGCCGTCGGTGATGTCCAGCGTCACCAGATCCATCGAGATCCGCCCGGCAACCGGGCAGGCGACGCCGTCCACCCAGCCCATCAGCTTGCCCGCGCCGCTGCGCATCAGGCCGTCAGCATAGCCGATTGCGCAGGTTGCCAGCATACGGTCCTGCGTCAGCAGATAGGTGGCGCCATAACCGACGGCGCTGCCCTTGTGGCCCTTGAACACGCTGATGATGGTCGCTTCGAGCACCACGGCCGTCTTCAGGGTGACATTGGCGGGCGGCGTCGAGCCGCCATACAGCGCGATGCCCGGCCGGGTAAGGTCAAAGCCATAGCCCTTGCCAAGATAGCAGCCAGCCGAATTGGCGAGGCTGGCCGGCGTGTCTGGGAAGGCATCGGCTACTGCCTCGAAGGCCCGGCGCTGCAGCAGGTTGGCCGGGTTCTTCGGATCGTCGGCGCAGGCGAGGTGGCTCATCACCAGGACGGGCGCGAGGCGGCGCAGCGCGGTGGCCTCCGTATCGATCATCGCCAGCGGCAGGCCAAGCCGGTTCATGCCGGTATCGACATGCAGGGCGCAGGTGCCGCGCGGGGCGGTCGACCAGAGTTTCAGGTGCAGCTCGCTCGACAGCACGGCCGTCAGTTCGGCGTCGCGGTAGGCGGCCAGTTCGCCCCTCGCGGGGCCGTTCAGTACGAAAATGCGCGGGCCTTTGCCCAGCGCCTTGCGAAGGGTCATGCCCTCTTCGAGATAGGCGACGAAAAAGGTCTGGCACCCGGCGATTTTCAGCGCGCGGGCGACCTTCGCCGCGCCGAGGCCGTAGGCGTCCGCTTTCACGACAGCCGCTGTCGTCGCGCCCGGATGCAGGCCATCCAGGGTGCGCCAGTTGTCCACGATATTGGACGTCAGCACGGTCGCGCGGGGTAGAAAGCTCATGGGATCAAGCGCTAGGCGAGATTGCGGCGAATGTCATCCCAGCTATTTGCGCCCTTCGTGATGGGCAACCCAGGCCGAACCTTTCATGTTCCAGACCGGCGTGAAGAAAACCATCCAGAGGATCAGCGCGATCATCCCGCCGGCCGGCACCACGGCAATCTTCTGCGGCCCGAACACGTCGACGAGGGCGCCCATCAGCGCGGCGCCGAAGGGCGCCCCGGCCATGAAGCCCAGCTGGTAGATCGACAGGACGCGGGCAAGCTTCGCCTTGGGCGCCGAGTCCTGCACAATCGACCGGCTCATGGCGATGGAGATGCCGGCAGCGAGACCCCAGACGAAGACGATGGCCAGGAAGAACCAGTGCGGGACACTGCCCATCATCATCAGGATGCTGGCCGATGCGATGAACTGGGCAATGAGCAGGAGGCGCCCCTGCCGCTTGATGCGCTTGAACACAGCCAGCACGGCGGAGGAGACGAATGCGCCCATCCAGAAGGTCACGAACATGTCCCGGATGCCGGACGAGCCGAAATGGTAGACGTCGCGGTTGATGATGGGCAGCACCACAAGGAAGGAGCCTATGACGAACACGCCGACGCCGAACATCAGCGTCGTCATTGCCCATAGCTTGGGATCGGCCCGCACGGCGCGCATGCCGTCCAGGATATCGCCTAAGGTCGAGCCCGGGCCCTGGCGCGCAGACCGCACCGGGCGGCCCCGCGCTAACATCAGAGCGAAGCCCGCGCCGCTGATCAGCACGAAGCCCTGCACCGCCAGAAGCGTTTCGGCAGAGATCGGCCCGATACTGAACCCGCCCAGCCGGGCAGGCATCTTTGTCGCGCGGTCGGCGTACCCCGCGAGGATCAGGCCCGCGATCTGGGCAAGGAACTGGGCCATCGTTGCCAGCGTGACACCCAGCTGCAGCGTGACGCCGGAGCCGACCCGGCGGCGGCGTTCAACCACTTCGTTCACGATGGAATCGCGCGCCGGCATCATAAAGGCGCCAATCGTGCCGATGGTCAGCGCGTAGAGGATCATCGCGGTATAGGTCAGCTCGCCCGGCTCGACAAAGAAGGCGAGCATCAGGGCGGGGCTCGCGGCCAGGAGGTGCAGCAGCAACAGCAGCCGCCGCCCGTCGGCGCGTTCGGCCACCACGCCGCCAATCAGCAGGAAGATCACCGAGGGCAGCGACAGCGCCATGTTGGCGAGGCCCAGCGCCAGCCCGTCCATGTTGAGATGGTCGCGGCCGGTGATGAGATAAGGAAACAGCACCAGCTGCAGGCCGAAGGCGAGGAACCAGCTGCACTGCACGGCCAGATAGCCCGGCAGCTCGATCTTGACGTCCCGGCGCAGACGCTTGGCGCGCCAGTGCGTTGCGCCCACGAGGAAGCTGGCGCCGGCGCCGAGGGCTTCGCTGAGGCCGCTTACGGGAGAGGTCACGTTCTCAGACGCTTCCTCGGCCATTTCGTCGACAATCTTTTCGATGTCGCCGCTCATATGCTTACGCTCCCGCCAATGGGGCGGGACAATAGGTAGGCTGGCCGGTCATGGAAAGGGGCGCTGGCCGCGGCACGCAAGCCCGGCCATGAACAGTTCGGTTGCCTTGGTTTTGCCCTGCCGCTAGGCTCTGGTTCGGCTTAAGCGTCGAGGGGGGGGCCAGCCATGAGCGCATTCCGCCTGTTGGCCAGCTGGTTGCTCGCGCTGCTGCTTGCGGCGTTCTTCCTGCATGTTACCATCCATCCCTGGCCCGCGATCACCCACGGCTACGTGAAACTCTACGACGCTCCGGGCGAAAACCTGCCGTTCACGGCGCTGGCGCGCGGGACCGGCGTCACCCTGTTCGAGCCGGCCGGCAGGCTGGCGTCCGGCATCCTGGAGCTGATCGCCGGCGTCCTCCTGCTGTTCCCGTTCAGCCGGCGCACCGGGGCTGGCCTTTCGGTCATTCTGCTCGGCGCCGGGGTGGCGCTTCACCTGTCGCCCTGGCTGGGGCGCAAAATCCCGCTTCCGGAAGGCGGCACCGATGGCGGCACCCACTTCCTTATCTATGTGATCGCTTTGTCCGTCAGCCTGCTGCTGCTGTTCGTGCATCCGGTCAGGCGCACCCGCTACTGACAACGCGGGCGCCTGGGCGAAAAAGCTGAAAAATTAAGGCTGGTCCACGTCTCGTTAACCCTTCTGCGCCAGATTCCGGGAGACTCCGGAAGGTTCCGGAAGGTTCCGGCAGGCTTTCCAGCATGAGCGACACGTCGCAATCTTCCGCGCCCAAGCCGCCCAGCGCCGCCCAGGATGCGCTGGTCCGCCGCCTCATTGACGTCGTGGCGATGCCGGGTTCCCGGATTGCGCCGCAGGACCGGTCGATGGCAGGCGATATCCTGCTCGACATGCTGCTCCACGTTACCGACCGGGAACGCAGCCTGTGCGCCTCCCGCCTCGCCGTTTGCCGCGACGCGCCGCGGCGTGTCCTGCGCTACCTCGCCCAGTGCTCCTTTGCCGTTGCCCGTCCGCTGCTCGAGGAGAGCGATGCGTTCGATGCCTGCGACCTTGTGGAGATCTGCCAGAATACAACGGTCGAACACCGCATGGTCGTCGCCCGCCGCCGAAACCTGTGCGTCACGGTCACTGCCTGCCTCGCGCAGGTCGGGGAGGCGGTTGTCGTGCGCGAACTCCTCGCCAACCGGAATGCGTCGCTCGCCGAAATCACGGTCGACCGTCTGGTCGCCGTATCGCGCGACGAGCCGTCCTTCTGCGCCATGCTGGCCGACCGGACCGAACTACGCTCCTCGCATGCGATGGCGATGTTCTGGTGGTCCGACACGGCCACCCGCCGGAAAATCCTCACCCGTCAGGCGGCCGACCGCTCCGAGATGATCTCGATCTGCAGCGACGTGTTCGAAATGGCCGCCGCCGAGGGCTGGTCCGACCCCGTCACGCGCAAGGCGCTGCAGCTGATCGAGCGGCGCCAGCGCAACCGTGCGGCGATAGAACGCAGTCCCTATGACAGCCTCGAAGGCGCACTCGCCATCGCCGCTGCGGAGGGGGTCGACAGCGAAACGGCGCTGGAAATCGGCTACCTTGCCGGCATCAAGCCGGTCACGGCGGCCAAGATCCTGTCCGATCGGGGCGGAGAGGGGCTGGCGGTGCTGTGCAAGGCCACCGGCCTGAAGCGCGAGTACCTCAGGATGCTCTGGACCGCGCTGCGCCGTCCGATGGAAACCGCCGCCGGCGCGCCTGATCCCGCCTTTGCGGTCGTTGCCGAGATTTATGAAGTTCTGTCGGTCGCCAAGGCTCAGACCACGCTTCGCTACTGGAACTGGTCGCTGTCGGCGGCCTATTCTCCCCGCGCCCTTCGTCAGGCGCAGGATCTTGGCGCTCCGGCCAACGAAATAACCGAATACTCGACCTCCCAGCGAACGGCACGTCTCGTTTTCGGAAATTAGGACGCTCCTGAGCAAAACAGGCTTCCCAAGCCTTGCGCAGACGATTAGGTCAGGCGTTCACCCAAAGGGACTGATCCAGGCAGAGGGGCGCTGTGGCGTACTTACTCGGAATTTTCTTGGCCATTGGCGCGTTCTGGATGGGCAACTCCGGCCATTATACGCCGTTGATGCTCGCCTTTGCGGCGATGTCCATCGCGATCACGCTGTTTCTTTGCGCGCGGTTGCAGATCATTGACCGCGAGGGCGCGCCCTATGTCCGCCTCGCCGGATTCATCACCTATGTCCCCTGGCTGACCTTGGAAGTGATCAAGTCGAACTGGGTGATGATCAAGGCTTGCCTGCGCGCCGATCTCGATATCAGTCCGGCGCTGGTGAAAGTGAAGACGATCTGCAAGTCTGACCTCGCCAAGGTTACTTTCGCCAATTCGAT
>NZ_JBBEBT010000333.1:0-11577 GCF_040882205.1 Hyphomonas sp. | reverse complement strand
AGTGCCTGCTGTGGGAAAGCTGGCTGCGGCATGAGGTCATGGCGTCGGCGAGTGACGAGGCGCGGATTTCGGTGAGCTTCAATTATGCGGTGCGTCGAAAGTAATCCTCGTCATCGGACATGTGACGGCCTCGCCGGAGACGGCGGCGTGGATTACCCGTTTGTGTGCGGAGCATTCAGCATGCCCGCGCACCGAGCCGGGGTGTATCGCGCGTAATATGCATGCCGATTGCGCGAATCCGGCGCGGCTGGTGGTCGTAGAATCCTGGGCGGACATGGCGGCGCTGAGGGCGCATGTCGCGGCGGCGGACACCAATACCTTCGTGCGGGAGATGAGGGCTCTCTCCCCTGCCCCGACAGAGATGAATATCTTTTCAGCAAGCGAGATACGCCCCTGAACTGGCGCCCGGCGCAAAAGTCGCGCAGGATCAAGGCCGAGACAGGAGGCGCCCGATGGCAGACACACCTGAGACCGAGGCTTGGGATTTCGGGAGGGGGCGAGCAGGCTATGTCTGGCGCAGCGCCGCGCCGAAGGCGAAGCTGCTGCTGGCGCACGGATATGGGGAGTATGCCGAGCGCTATCTCGAACATTATCACCGGCTGATCCCGCACCTCGTTGCACTGGGCTTCGATGTCCACGCGTTTGACCTTGAAGGCCATGGCCGCTCGGACGGCGCGCGCGGCGTGGCGGATGTGCACCGGGCGGTGGAGGACCATATCGCAGCGCGCGCAGCGCTGGCGGCGGAGGGGCTTGCGGTGTTCCTGTTCGGCCATTCCCTCGGCGGGCTGGTCACGGCGGCAAGCGTGGCAAGGTCGCCGGCCGGGGCGGCGGGCGTAGTGCTGAGCGCGCCGGCAATCCTGGTGGAACCTGGCGGGGCGCTGAAGGCGGTTGCGGGGCTGGTCTCGCTTGTGGCGCCGGGCGCGCGGCTGACGCCGCCGATTGCTCCGGAGAGCCTGTCACGGATCGAAGCTGAAGTGGCGGCTTACAGAGCAGACCCGATGATCTGCCTGTTGCCGCCGCCTGCCCGGCTCGGGGCGACAGCGATTGCGGTCAGCGAGGATGGCTGGCGGCGGTATGAGGACTGGCGCGCGCCGGTGCTAGTGGTGCACGGGGCGAAAGATACGGCGACCCCGGCAGCGGGGTCGGAGCGCTTCTTCGGAATGATCCGGGCGAGCGACAAGACGCTGCAGGTTTTCCCGGAAGGCTATCACGAACTGCTCAACGATCTCGACCGGGACGAGGCGCTGGCGCTGATCCTTGGCTGGCTGGAGGCAAGACGGCCGCGTTAACGCACTCGCGGCGCGCTCCGGCTTGACCTTCTTGCTGCGGCGCGTCATCCGGACGGCTGAAACGCTACGGCTTCCATAGGACGCGCGACATGGACCTTTCCAAGATCAAGACGGGCAACAATCCGCCGGACGATGTGAACGTGCTGATCGAAGTACCGCTGGGCGGGGATGCGATCAAGTACGAGATCGACAAGGAAAGCGGCGCGATGTTCGTGGACAGGTTCCTCTACACCGAGATGCGCTATCCCTGTAATTACGGGTTCGTGCCGCACACGCTGAGCCTCGACGGCGACCCGATCGACGTGATGGTCGTTGGCAACCGCCCGCTTGTGCCGGGATGCGTGCTGCGTGTGCGCCCGGTCGGCGTGCTGATGATGACGGACGACAAGGGCCAGGACGAGAAGATCCTCGCCGTGCCGCACCCTAAGACGACGGCCTATTACGACAAGATCGCCACCTATCACGACCTGCCGCAGACGCTGATCGACAAGATCCAGCACTTCTTCCAGCATTACAAAGACCTGGAACAGGGAAAGTGGACCCGCGTCGAAGGCTGGTACGGCGTCGACAAGGCGCGCGAACTGATCCGCGACGCGGTGGAGCGCGGCAAGGCGGAAGGCTGAACCCGCGCGTCGGGGGATATAGCGATCCGGTTTTGTGTATGGAAGTGGGTGACCTGGGAGAGAAGGTCTCGGCTCACGCGCTTCGCGCTGCCCGGGATTGATGGCAGCTTCTACGGAGCGACGATCTCGAAGCGTTTCGTCTTCGGGTTGCGCCAGTGGAGTTCACCGTGCTTGATAGCGAACCAGGCGCCGTGGAGTTCGAGGCCTCCGACGGCGACCTTTTCGGCGACCCAGGGAAAGCTCATCAGGTTTTCGAGCGAGGTTTCGATGCCTTCGAGTTCGAGGGCGAATTGCGGGTTGAGCGAGCCTGATTCCATCACGCGCTGGCGGGCATCGTCGAGCAGCTTGACCCAGGGCGCCACAAATTCGCCGATCAGCGGGCTGTCATTCTTGGTCAGCGAGGCTGTGACGCCCCCGCAGCCGCCATGGCCCATGACCACGATATGGCGCACCTTCAGGACATTGACCGCAAACTCGAGCGCAGCCGAGACGCCGTGCAGGCCGCCGTCCGGTTTGTAGGGGGGCACCAGGTTGGCGACATTGCGGACCACGAACATCTGGCCGGGCGCAGCGTTGAAGATGTCGGAGGGCTCCGCCCGGCTGTCAGCACAGGCAATCAGCATAACGTCGGGGTCCTGCCCCTCCCCCAGCTGCCTGTAGAGCTGGACCTGCTCGGCATATACGCCCGCGCGGAACCGGCGGTAACCGGCGATCAGATCGTCCACCGTCTTCATGTTCGCTCCAGCACAATTTTGTGTGTGCCCGCCGCGGGATAAGCAATTCCTGCGCGCCCGCAAGCGATTTCGAAACCAATTGGTACCTAGAACGGAACGATCGGTTTCGCCCCCCGGCCGATTCCGGCTATAACGCGGGGGGCCCAAGGAGCTTCCCGATGAATACGCCGAGCGACACGCAGAATGCTGCCCCTGCCCCGGGAGCTTCGGGCAAGTCCCGCAAGGGGCCAACGCGCAGCGAGGTGTCGAAATCCGCAATCCTGGAGGCCGCCCGCGAGGAAATGGCAGAGAACGGCTGGCGCGGGTTCAGCGTCGACTCGGTGGCCAAACGGGCAAGCGCATCCAAACAGACGATCTATCGCTGGTGGCCATCAATTGGCGCGATGTGCGTGGATGCGGCGCTGGCGCTGATCCCGGACGCCCCGGAAGGCGGGCGTGACCCGCAGGAGCGCATCACCGCGCTGATCATCCCGCTGGAAGCCGCCGCGCGGACCGGACAGGGCCATGCCGTGCTGCGCGTGGCGCTGCTGGCGGCGGCCGATGACAAGGAGGCCGGCGAAGTCTGGCGCGCCTGGGTGGGCCGCGACATTCGCCAGCCGCTACGCATGCTGCTGGCGGAACTGGCGGCAAAACGCGTGATCCGGCGCGATTTCGAGCTGGATGATGTGATCGAGCAGCTGCTGGGGCCGATCTTCCACCGCCTGACGATCATGCGCGCGCCGGTGAAAGATGGCTTCTGTGCGGATCAGTCGGCCGCGTTTCTCAGAACGTATGGGGCGTTGTAGGCGGGCCCCGCCTCTTCACACTTCAAATTCTGTCATTGCGGCGGAATCCGGGTGCCTGACGGCGCCATGAAGACCGGTCGCCTTGACGGGATTGGCGCCGTTCAAGGATCGCGGCAGCGCCGCCGTCTACCTGGAACGCCGCCAGACCATCAGCGGATCGAAGGCGCCGGTTTCGGCAGCTTTCTGGAGTTGGGCGATCTGGTCGGAGACGGCATTGGTCGGCGGCTTGGCCGACGTGCCACGATACAGCGCCTCGTCGAGGCGGCAGATCTGTTCGTACAGGGCCTCGGCCCGGCCGACGAGTTCGAGGAAGCGGGGCGGCAGGCCGCGATCTTTCTGGGCGACCGGATCGAGCGGCGGATCGTCCCGGTGGATGCGGTATTTGCGGGAATTGGCGTCCTCGCGGCGCATTTCTCCGTCGCGCACGGCTTTCTGCATGACCAGCCAGGAAGCGGCCTGCATCAGGCGCGTCGTCAGCTCCATGCTCCAGGCAGAATAAATGAGGCTCGCATCCCGGGGCAGGGTTTTGGCCTGCTCGCGGCCGGGGCCGTCCAGATAGGACGCGGTTTCCTCAACGAGGGCCATGCCGCGTGTGAACACGGTGTCGAACAGCTTGCCGCCTGTGAAGGCTTCAGGTGTGCCCGAAGGTCCGACCGGATCACGCTCTGCCATTCGCCCACTCCGCTTTGCCGCGTCCAACTGGCAAATCCTAATGGCCAGCCCTTTCGCGAGACTTAACTGCCGCCCCCGAATAGCGCATCGGCGGCGCGCTTCTGAGCTTTCTTCTTCTCGATCTCGGCCTCGCAGGCCGCGATCTGCGACTGTAAACGCGCGATGCGCACTTCGAGTTCCGCGACCGACATCTGGTCGATCGCCTGCGCACGCTGCACCAGCACCGGTTCTTCATCTGGCATCGCCATCGCGGGCCCCCCCATACAACGGGTTCAGAAAAGCAGAAAGACGGGCTAGAAGCGACTCCGAATCCCTGTTCCTGATCCCTGTTCCTGCCCTTGATGGAGGCGACGACATGACCGCCGTGATGAAAGCCGCCTTTGCCCCTGCCGGTGAGCCGCTGGTGCTGACCGAGATGGTGATGCCCGCGCCCGGGCCGGGCGAAGTGCTGATCGAGGTTGCGGCGTGCGGCCTCAACCGGGCGGATCTGGCGCAGAAGGCCGGCGCCTATCCGCCGCCGCCGGGGGCTTCTGCGATCCTCGGGCTGGAAGTGTCCGGCATCGTGGTAGCCGTGGGGCCTGGCACGGAACGCTACAAGCCGGGCGCCCGGGTGGCGGCGCTGCTGGCGGGCGGCGGGTATGCGAGCCATGTCGTGGCGGACGAGGGCTCGGTCCTCCCCGTCCCTTCAGGGTTTGACCTGCAGCTTGCCTGCTGTTTTCCGGAAGCGCTGTTTACCGTCTGGGCGAACGTGTTCGACCGCGCTTGCCTGAAGCCCGGTGAGACCTTTCTGTGCCACGGCGCCACCAGCGGCATCGGCGTGATGGCGCTGCAGATGGCCAAGGTCTGGGCCGCGCAGAAGATTTTCGGGACGGCGGGCTCGGAGGAGAAATGCGCGCTGGCCCGCGAGCTTGGCGCGACACGCGCGATCAATTACCGCACCGAAGCTTTCGAAGACGTGGTGAAGGCAGAGGGCGGCGCGGATGTGACGCTCGACATGGTGGGCGGCGACTATATCCAGAAGAACATTGCGGCCGCAAAGCTCGACGGGCGGATCATCAATATTGCCTATCAGGACGGGTTCGCCGCCAGCGTGAATTTCGCCCCGGTGCTGATGAAGCGCCTGTCTCTGATGGCGACGACCCTGCGGGCGCGGCCGGTGCAGGAAAAGCGCCGGATCCGCGACGCGGTGGAGCGGGATTTCTGGCCACATGTGCTGTCGGGACGCATCCGTCCGGTGCTGGACGGGACCTTTCCACTCGCCGAGGCGGAGGCCGCCCTTGCCCGCATGAATCATGGCGGACATTCAGGGAAAATCCTCCTCAGGGTCTGAATTGCGGCGAATCCAGACGGTCCCTTTCCAGCGGACGCCATCTGGAGTATAGCGCCCTCAAGGTTTTGGCCGTGCTGAACCCTGACCGCCCGGCACCCCAAGTGCCGGGCGGCTGCATTTCAGGCGGCAGTTTTTTTGAGGAGTATTCCGATGTCCGACGTTCTCATGCCGCGCGCCACTGCTGTCTGGCTGCTCGACAACACGACGCTGACCTTCGCGCAGATCGCGAAATTCTGCGGCCTGCACCATCTCGAAGTGAAGGGCATCGCGGACGGCGATGTGGCCGAGAACATGCGCGGCGTTGATCCGATCGCTGGCGGCATCATCTCGCGCGAGGAGATCGCCAAGGGCGAGGAAGACAAGGATTACGAACTGAAGGTCGCACAGTCGCGCATCGACCATATCCCGCAGCCGAAGCGCAAGGGCAGCCGCTACACGCCGGTGATCCGCCGCGCCGACAAGCCGGACGCCGTTGCCTGGTTCATCCGTCACCACCCGGAAGTTCCGGATGCGCAGATCATCAAGCTGATCGGCACAACCAAGGCGACGATCAACAATGTGCGCGACAAATCGCACTGGAACGCGACGAACATCAAACCGGTCGACCCGGTAACGCTGGGCCTCTGCTCGCAGATCGAGCTGGACGAAGTGATCGCGAAAGCCGCCGACAAGCGCCGCAAGATGGACGCTGAGAAAGCCGCGCGCTCGGAAGGCCCGGGCCTTACGCCTGCGCAGGACACGCCGGTGCCCTTCGTCCCGGAGCCGGAAGAGGATCGTCGCAAAACATTCTCGGCCGATGATGTGTTCCGCGATTTCGAGTAATCCCCTGCCCTGAGGTTCCGGACTTAAATGGCCGAGCACGTCTCGCGCCCCCGCGTCGGCATTGTCGGCGCGACGGGCCTTGTTGGTGAAATGATGCGGGATATCCTGGCGGAGCGGAGTTTTTGCTAAGCCAGATCCGCTTCTTTGCCTCGCCCAGGTCGGCCGGCACAAAGCCGGAGTTCGGCGGCGAAAGTATCGTCGCGGAGGATGCGTCGGCGGCGGATTACGCGGGTCTCGGCATCGTGTTCTTTTCCGCAGGCTGATCAACTTCGCTGGTCCTGGCCCCGAAACTTGCCGCAGCCGGGTCGGCCGTGATCGACAATTCCCCGGCCTGGCGCAGCGACACGAACGCGGCGCTGGTGGTAGCGGAAATAAACCGGCATGCGCTGAGATCGATCCCCAAGGGCAACATTGCGAACCCCAACTGCAAGACGATGGCCGCCATGCCGGTGCTGAAACCGGTGCTGAAACAGCTGCATGACCGGGCGGGCCTGAAGCGGCTGGCGGCGAGCACCTGCCAGGCGGGGTCCGGCGCCGGTGTGGCTGGTGTGGCCGAGCTGGAATTGCAGATCGATGCGCTGGGCAAAGGCGCCGGCGTCCTCGCCAGCCGGGGCGGTGCCATGACGTTTCCGGCGCCGAAGAAATGGGCCGTGCCGATTGCCATCAACGGGGTCGCCCTGAACTACAAGCCCGGCGAAGACGGGTACACGGACGAAGAGCTGAAACCGCGCGACGAGACGCGCAAGATCCTCGAGATCCCGGGCCTGCCGGTGTCCGGCACCTGCGTGTGCGTGCCGGTCTGCGCGGGTCACTCAGTGCCGATCAATGCGCAATTCGGGCGCCCGGTCAGTGCGGCGGCGGCGACCGGAATCCTGGGTCAGGCGCCGGGCGTTGTGGTCACCGGGATTCCGAACGCCCTTGAGGCGACGGGGCGCGATCCGGTCTATGTCGGCCGCATCCGCCCTGACCGGACGCGCGCCGCACGGCCTCGCGCTGTTGCTGAATGACGACAACCTGCGCAAGGGCGCGGCGCTGAACGCAGCGCAGGTTGCCGAAGTGCTGCTGGCGCAGCGGGCGGGCTAAGCGGGCTTCCTGAGGAAGACATAGAAGGCCCCTGCCCCGCCATGCTTCGGGTGCGACCCGGCATAGCCCGACACGAGGCGGCGGGCGGGCGGCGATTCAAGCCAGAGCAGGAAGTTACGGCGCAGGATACCCTGGCCTTCCTTGCCCTTGCCGGTGATGACAAGCACACAGCGCGCGCCGCCCGCCTGCTGACGTTCGAGGAAGTCCGGCAAAGCGCGCGAGGCGCTGGCCTGGGTATGTCCGTGCAGGTCAAACCGCGCGGTGACCGCCAGCTTGCCGCGCCGGACCTTTTTCTCCCCGCTGCGTTCGGCCGGCGGCGCGGGCGGTTTGGGCGCGGGTGATGCCCTTGGCCTTGCGGAGGCCTTCGGCGCACCGAGATCCGGGTCGAGATCCGGGCCGCCGGCTTCCAGCGCGGCGGAAAACTCTTCAAGGTCAGCGGCGCGCGGACCGATGGGTTTCACCGTCGCGGCAACGCGGGCCCAGGCGCGGGCCTCTTCGGCTGACAGGGTGCGGCGGGCCATCAGCCCGGTTGGCCGGTGGCCGGCAAGCTCGCGACAAGGCCCTGGGCAAACATCCGCTCGGCCACCCCGCGCGGCAGCAGCACCCAGAGGCGGCCCCTGGCGTTCATGGTGCCGGCGCGGTTTCCAGCATCGACGCCTGTCCCGAAATAGATGTCGCCCCGGACCGGGCCCTTGATGGCGCCCCCGGTATCCTGCGCGACGAGAAGGCCCGACCAATCGCCGCCGAGGCCGGGCGCTGTGGTCTGCACGAACATCGGGACGCCGAGAGCGTGGAACTCGGGGTCCACCGCCATTGAACCGAGCGGCGTGAGCGGCACATTGTGCGCGCCGCTGGGGCCAAGGTTCACGTCGCCTTCCGGCAGCGACTGGAAGAAGACGAAGCGCGGATTGATGTTCATCGCCTCGCGTACTTCGGCTGCGCCCGACCGGTCCATCCAGCCACGGATGCCCTGCATGGAGCCTTCACCGCGCGTGATGCGGCCGGTTTCGATCAGCCAGTTAGCGACCGACTTGAACGGCTGGCCGTTATGGGCGGCATAGGCGGCGCGCAAAGTCGAGCCATCCGGGAAGTTCAGCCGGCCGGAGCCCTGCACTTGCAGGAAAAAGACATCCGCCGGATGGGCGTAAGCGATGGCCTTGCCGGCGCGCGCGGTGATGTCGGCGCGCGGCGGATACGGCCGGGTGGAGCCATCGGGCAAACGCTGCAGCGGGCTGTCGCCATTCGCGACAAAGTCGGATGGCACGGCAAAGACCGGTTCGGTGAACACGCCTTCGGGCGATCGGCGCGCTTCATAGCGTGGCTCGAAATAGCCGGTGAACTTGTCCTTGCCATCGCGGTCGATGATCTCGAGCGGTACGAACTGGGTTTCGAAGATGCGGCGAGCGGCGGTATCGTCTCGTGCGGCGATCAGGGATTCGCAGCCGGGCGCCCAGTCCTGCGCGGTCCCAGCCCATGCGGCGCTGCGCGAGAGCGGCGCATCCCACGCGCGGCGGCTGAACCGGTCGCAGGTGCGCCGGAAGGCTTCGAGCGGGGCGGCCAGCGGCGCAGCGCTCCAGCCGGGAAGTTCGAGGTAAGTGGCCGGATTGGCAGGCGGCATAGGCCCTGTCGTGCCCGGTGTGCTGGATGTGCCGGGAACGGGGCGATGCTCAATCGGCGCCGGCTGGGTCTGGCAGGCCGCCAGAAAGAGCAGGGCGGGAAGTATGAATTTCAGGGTGCGCATGAGGCCGCATATGAAGCGAAACGCCCCAGCCTGTCACCCGCAGATTCACTTTGGAGGCGAACCAGAGCCGCTGGCTCAGCCCGCCACGTCCACGTCATCCAGAAGCCAGTTCGGGTCACTGGAGGCGACTTCGCGCTTGAAGGTCCAGATTTCCCTTGCGGTGCGCGTCACTTCGCCGTCGCCCAGTTCGGCCTCGTAACGGACCCAGACGCGTGCAGTGCCGCCATCCAGCTCGGCGCGCTCGATCTCAGCGCGTTTGACCCGCAGCAGCTCGAAAGCGCGATCACCAGCAGATTCTCGGGCGGAAATCGCGGCGTCCCAGGCCTCGTAGACATCGTCATCCAGCAGCGGGCGGAGGGCGGCGCGGTCGCCGCGCGCATAGGCGCCGACGATCATGGTGTATGCCGCCTTTGCACCGCGGATGAATTCCTCGGCGGTGAATGACCGGTCGGCATTGTAGATTTCCTCGAGGCCCGCAGCGGCGGGGCCGGTGAAGATCGGGCGCTCCATTTCGGTGCGGCGGGGCGCCGGAGGGGGCGCTTCCGGCGCGCGTTCGCGCTGCTCCGGCGCGGGCGACGGGCGCTGCATCGGGCGCTCGTCCCCTCCCCGGCCGAGGGCCACATAGAGACGCCAGAGCACGAAAAGTGCCACGGCAGCCAGGATGAGGACTTCGATGACGGGGTTGGACATGTCGGCAGCGGGTTCCTAAATTGATCGAGGCAGGCTTCGGGGTAGATAGTGCAGGCACGCTTGGGGTGCCAGCCTTTGCGTTGCGCGGCCAAGGGGCGCATGCTACGCGCCGCCACACAAGTAGAGGTAATATAATGACAGATACCAGCTCGCCCGCAAACCCCAGTCAAGGTGATCCTGCGCAGCCGGCGCCCTCGCTGCGCGTGCTTGGCCAGTATGTGAAAGACCTGTCATTCGAGAACCCGGGCCATGCGCCTGTGCAGACCCAGCCGAATATCGACCTCGGGATAGATGTCGGCGCCGCCCCGCATGTCGACGGCAATGGCCTGTTCGAAGTGTCGCTGAAACTGTCGGCGAAGGCGCTTTCGGGCGAGACGACACTCTTCATTACCGAACTCGACTATGCCGGCCTGTTCCAGCTGTCGAACGTCACGGAAAAGCAGATCGAGCCGATGCTGCTGATCGAATGCCCGCGCCTCTTGTTCCCGTTTGCGCGCCGGATCATTGCCGAGATCACGCGCGAGGGCGGCTTTCCGCCCCTGCTGATCGATCCGGTCGACTTCGTGCAACTCTACCAGGCCCAGTACCGCAAGGCCGCAGAGCGAACGGGCAACGCCTGACTGTTAGGTGATGGCGTTCCAGAGCGCCCCGGCGCCGAGCTTCTCAACGAGCCGGGCATGCGCCGCCAATTCTTCCGGCGTGGCAGACGAGGCGAGCGGCGCCGGGCGCTGCGCTGCGGGAGGGCGGGCTTCGCCTTCTAAGAGACCATTGGCCCCGTCGAAACTGAACGCGCGGGCGCGTCCGCCGATCAGTTCGAGATAGACGCTGGCGAGCAACTGACTATCGAGCAGCGCGCCGTGAAAGGTGCGGCTTTCGAGGGAAATGTCGAACCGCTTGCACAGCGCATCGAGGCTCGCGGGGGCGCCGGGAAAGCGCTTGCGGGCCATCGCGACGGTGTCGATCCAGCGCTCTTCGGGAACCGGCGGTCGCCCGCAGCGGGTAAGTTCGGCGTTCAGGAAGCCCCGATCGAAGGCCGCGTTGTGCGCGACGAGTGTCGCGTCGCCGAGGAAACTGAGGAAAGCATCGACGATATCGGGATGTTCGAAAGGCGGCCTGTCCTTCAGGTCCGCGTCCGTGATGCCGGTGATACGGATGTGGCTTCGGAGACCGGACGGCCGGGATTGATCAGGCGGCGGAAGGTGCGCCCGGTCGGGATATGGTTCATCAGCTCGACGGCGCCGATCTCGATCACACGCTCGCCGTCCGCCGGGTTGAGGCCGGTGGTTTCGGTATCGAACGCGATTTCGCGGATCCGGTCAGTCATCTGTTTCTCTCTGTGGCAAGGCGAATCATCAGGGCGACTATGGCGCGAACCTGGTCGCGGGCAAAGTCGAAGCCATGCGCGGACGAGAGAATGAAATCGCCGCGGGCGCGCTTATCGGCATCTGGCATCTGGCGGGCGAGGATGGCTTCGAGGGCTGCAGGCGTCATGCCCGGGCGGGCGAGAACCCGCTGGCGCTGAATTTCGGCAGGCGCCGTAACGACAAGCGTGAAATCGCAGTGCCGGTTGCCGCCGGTTTCGAACAGGAGCGGGATGTCGAGTACCGAGAATGACGCGCCTTCTGCGTGGGCACGTTTGCGGAAATCGAGCTGCGCGGCGCCGGCGAGCGGATGGACGATGCCTTCAAGCAGTTTCATCGCGTCCGGATTGTCGAGCACGCGGGTGCGCAGGCGTATGCGGTTGACTGCGCCATTCTCCGTCACGCCCGGAAAGGCGGCCTCAATGTGTTCCACAGCGGCGCCGCCCT
>NZ_JBBEBT010000332.1:0-11689 GCF_040882205.1 Hyphomonas sp. | reverse complement strand
ACACGACCATGACCAACGCCGAAGACCCCCTGCTCCTCGACATCCAACTTTGCTTCGCCCTGTATTCGGCGTCACTTCAGATGACCAAGCTCTACAAGCCGCTGCTGAACGAGATCAGCCTGACTTACCCGCAATACGTCACCATGCTCAGCCTCTGGGAGACGGACGGCGTCACCGTTGGCGCGCTTGGCAAGAGGCTCTTCCTCGATTCCGGCACACTGACGCCGCTGCTGAAACGGCTTGAGGCCGCCAGCCTCGTCACCCGCACCCGCAATGCCAAGGACGAGCGACAGGTGATGATCCGCCTCACGCTCAAGGGCCGCGCCCTGAAACAGAAAGCGGCCTGCATCCCGCAACAGGTCGGCGCCAGGGGCGGGCTGTCAATTTCCGAATTCCTGACCCTGCGCAAAACGCTCAAGAAACTGCGCGCCGCCCTGGCTGCCTAGAGATTTGCGGTACCGATCTTGCGGGCAAGCCGCCACTCATACTGAGAAGACGAAGGATGGGCAAAGCCGGACTGCCTCAGGCACCGGCGCTCCTTCGACTTAGAATGAGCCGTTCGGACAGGCGGCGCAGATCATCTCAATCGAAGCTCCAGACCCTGCATCCGACCTCTCCACTCTTTTCCATTACAGGAATGTTTACACTTTTATATTGTGCACAATATAATTGTATACTATATATCTTCCATCACGGGCAAGGAGCTACCCCGTGAACATCCTGTAAACAGCCCACGCAACATCCTCTGGCGGGCGTACCGGCGAAGCGAAAACCGATGACGGACGCCTCAGGGTCTCGCTCGCTACAGTCAGGGAATTTGGCGGCGCCGATGGGCCCGGCACGAACCCGGAGCAACTCTTCGCGGCCGGTTATGCGGCCTGCTTCCATTCGGCCCTCAAATTCGTGGCGGGCCAGACAAAAATGAAGCTGCCGGCGGACACATCGGACACTGCACATATCGGCATCGGCCAGAACCCGAAAGGCAAAGGCTTTGCGCCTGGCGGGGCGCCCGAAGTGTCTCTGCCCGGCGCGGGCCGCGCTGAAGCCGGAGCGCTAGTGGAGGAGACACACGAAGTGTGCCCCTATTCAAACGCCGCGCGGGGCAATGCCGGCGTGCAACTGCACATCGTCTGAAGCGAGAAGATCAAGCCTTCCCTGCGGCCGGATACCCTGGCGGGGAGGCGCCTTCCTCGTCGTCGAAGACGTCAGCCTCGATCGGCCGGGACAGCGGTACGGACGCCGCAACACCCTTCGGAAGCCGCAGGTTCACGATGTCGAGGTTGAGGTCGAAATCGCCGGTGACGCCCGCGTCGCCGGTATCCATCTTATGACGGACAACATCGCGTATCTTGATGAGGACATCGCGGTTATTGTCGACGAGCGGAATCTGGCGGCCATCGGACGTGCCGATCAGCAGACGGAAATAGGGCTCCTGTTTCTTCAGCTTCATCGCGATCATCGCCGCGCGGATGCCAAGAACGAAGCCAAGTACCATCAGCACGATACCCGCCAAAAGGGCGATCACACCGTCGCCTTGCGCCTGACGGATCGCCCACCAGGCAAAGCCGACGAGGCCGAAGAACAGCATGCCGACGCAGAACGTGGCGTACATGCTTTGCGTCTTGCGATTGGCAGGCGTGTCCCAGGGAAAGAACTCGTGCCGCTCGACCGACATGGTCGCGATGCGGCGGATGGCGATCGTGTCGTCCGCGAGTTGCAGTGACGCAGACGAAACCTCGCCCTGGCGTGCACCTTCCTGGTCGATGGTCTGGCGTTTCATGCCCTTTTCCCCGGCTTCTTGCCCGCTGTTGGTGTCGATACTGGGCGAAAACCTGTCAAATGACAAAGCATCAAGGCAGAAACGCGGCAAAACGTTCCTTAAGGTCAGCCCTCGATATCGCGACGCACGCGCGGGTCCGACAGGAGGCGGTCGATGGCGGTCGCTTCGTCATATGACTTGTCGGCGATGAAATGCAGTTCGGGCGTGAACTTCAGCTCGATCTCGCGGCCAAGCCGGCCGCGCAGGAAGGTGGCGGCCCGGTTCAGCGCGCCGGCAAGACGGGTGCGACCGGCCTCGGAATCGTCGCCGAGCGGAGCAATGTAAACCTTGGCGCGCTTCAGATCCGGCGAGCAGCGCACTTCGCCGACCGTGACGAGCACGCCGCTGAGTTCCGGATCGCGCAGATCCTCGCGCGAAATGATCTCGGCCAGGGCATGGCGAATGATCTCACCGGCCCGCAACTGGCGCTGCGACGGAAGGCCGGGTGTGGACGTTTTCTTGGCCTTGGCCATCAGCGGGCAACCTTGGACTGGACATATCGGGAAAAAGCCTCGCAGCGTGCGGCGTCGCTGCCGAACCAGGCATCGGGAATGATCAGCGTATCGGCGCCGTCGATGAACACCGAAAGGTGAGCCTTGCCTGCGTTCACCTTGCGCACACCTGCCCATCCGACCCGGGTTTCGACTGGACCGCGCCGCACGCTGAGGCACTCGTCCGAAGCGGAAACTTCGGTGTCGAGGCTGCTTTCGGTGCCGCGCCCGGGACGGTTGCGATAAGACCAGCGCATGAAGATGATGTACCACGCAATTCCAGCAAAGGCAGCCAGGTTGGCCGAGACCAGCAGCTGCGAGATGGGGCCCCATCCCAGCGAGCGGGCGCCGTCCTTGGCCAGGAGGGCAACGCTCGCCGAGATGATCGGGGCGGTCAGGCCGGCATAGTAAAGTGCCATCGGCCCGATTGTGCCGGACCGGCTCACCCGGACCAGCCGCTTCAGGTCACGGCTTTGCAGCCGACCGGAAACCCGAAAGGTATCGCTCATCCGCCGAGACTAAGCGAGCGTCCTTGCGATTTCCTCTACCTGGAAGCATTCAATTTTATCGCCGACACGAATGTCTTCGTAGCGTTCAAAGGCCATGCCGCATTCCATGCCCGAATTGACTTCCTGGACTTCGTCCTTGAAGCGCTTGAGCGTCTTGAGCTTGCCTTCGTGGATGACGACGTTGTCGCGCAGGAGGCGCACGCCGCAGCCGCGCAAAACCTTGCCTTCGGAAATCCGGCAGCCGGCAACCTTGCCGACCTTCGTGATGTTGAACACTTCGAGGATGTCTGCATAGCCGAGGAAAGTTTCCCGCTTCTCCGGAGCGAGCATGCCCGACAGCGTGGATTTCACGTCGTCGATCAGGTCGTAGATCACCGAATAGTAGCGGATCTCGACGCCTTCACGCTCGGCGAGGTCGCGCGCCTGCTTGTTAGCGCGGACGTTGAACGCGAAGATCGGCGCATTCGACGAACGGGCCAGAAGGACATCGGATTCCGAAATCCCGCCGACCGCGCCGTGGATGACCTTGCCGCGGACTTCCTCGGTTGAGATCCTGTCGAGCGACATCGAGATCGCCTCGACGGAGCCCTGCACGTCGGCCTTGAGGACGATCGGAAGTTCGCGCGTTTCGACCGTGCCATCCTTGAGACGCAAGAGCAGCTGGTCGAGCGAGGCGCGGGCGGCGGAACCGGCGGCGCCGGAAACCTGGCGTTTCGCGCGTATACGGTATTCCGTGATCTCGCGGGCCCGCGATTCCGAATCGACGACCACCAGGGCCTCCCCCGGATCAGGCGCGCCGTCCATGCCGAGCACTTCCACCGGAAGCGAAGGGCCTGCGCCGTCAAGCTGCTGGCCGCGCTCGTCGACGAGGGCGCGGACCTTGCCCCACTGGGCGCCGGCCACGACAATGTCGCCGCGCTTCAGGGTGCCGCGCTTGATCAGCACAGTAGCGACCGGGCCGCGGCCCTTGTCGAGCTTGGATTCGATCACCACGCCGTCCGCTTCGCGGTTCGGGTTGGCTTTCAGTTCAAGCACTTCGGCCTGCAGCGAGATGGCGTCCGTCAGCTCGTCCAGACCTTCACCGGTCTTGGCCGAAACTTTCACGGCAATTGTCACGCCGCCCATCGATTCCACCTGAATGTCATGCTGCAGGAGGTCTGTCAGCACCTTGTCCGGGTTGGCGTCGTAAAGGTCTGTCTTGGTGACGGCGACGATGATCGGGACACCGGCGGCCTTGGCATGGTTGATCGATTCAATCGTCTGCGGCATCACCGAATCGTTCGCCGCAACCACGAGGATTGCGATGTCGGTGGCGTTGGCGCCGCGGGCGCGCATCGCCGTGAAGGCCGCGTGGCCGGGCGTGTCGAGGAAGGTGATTCGCTCGCCGGATTTCAACTGAACCTGGTAGGCACCGATATGCTGCGTGATACCGCCGGCTTCGCCGGAGACGACATCAGTTTTGCGCAACGCGTCGAGCAACGAGGTCTTGCCGTGGTCAACGTGGCCCATGATCGTGACAATCGGGGCGCGCGATTGCAGGTCGGTGTCATCGTCGACTTCGCCTTCGAGGCCGATTTCAACGTCCGCTTCCGACACGCGTTTCACGGTGTGTCCGAATTCCGACGCGATCAGCTCGGCCGTGTCGGCATCGACGATGTCGTTCCCGCGCAGCATTTCGCCCTGCTTGAACATGAATTTAACGACGTCAGCGACGCGCTCGTTCATGCGGCCGGCGAGATCCTGCAGCGTGATGGTCTCAGGCAAAGTGACTTCGATGGAAACCTTGTCACGGTCTCCGCCGCCGCCCATTTTGCGTTCGCGTTCGCGCTCGCGCGCACGGCGCACAGAGGCGAGCGAGCGTTGGCGGTCTGCGTCGTCGCCGAGGGCGGAGGCGATGGTCAGCTTGCCTTGCCGGCGTGCGCCGGCATCGCGGCTGCGGGCCGCTGCTTCGCGGGCCCGGTCGCCGGCGCCGCGGTCGTCCTTGACCGGCTTGCCGCCGCCGCGCTTGGCGCGGCCGGCATCTTCTTCTTCAACCGGCACAGAGGCGGCGGGAGACGCCGCTTCCGGACGCGTGCGGGCCTTCGTCGGCCGCTCGACCGCATGCTCTTTCGGAGCCGCTTCGGCAACCTTGCGGGCTTCTTCTTCAGCCTTGCGGCGGACTTCTGCGTCGTCGCGGTCGCGGCCTTCCTGGGCCTTTCGCTCCTGCTCGGTACGCAGACGGTCCTGCGACGCCTTTTCCTTCTGCTGATCTTCTGCGCGCGCGGATTCTTCCGTCTTGCGGCGCTCCAGAACCTTCTGGCGGGCCTTCAGCTCGGCGACCGTGATGCCCAGCTTCGAGGCGAGGGCGACGAGCTTCGCCTCCATCGACACGGCCGCAGCGGCCGCCGCCTCGGTGGGCTGTCCGGCGACAGGCGGGCCGCCTGCCGTGACGGGCCGGCGTTTCTTGGTCTCGACCACGACCTGCTTGGAGCGGCCGTGGCTGAAGCTCTGCTTCACCGTGCCGGAAGTTTTCCGCACGACTGTCAGCGGCTTGCGGCCACCGGAATTGTCTTGATCGTTGCTGTCGCTCATTCGTCCTACATATCATATTCTGAGCCGGGCCGCCCATGCGCCCCGGCAAAATCCGTTACCGATCCGGTCCTGGGAACCAGTCAAGTTCGGGGGCCACTCTGAAGCCGGTCAGGCGCCGATAGGCGATTTCCCAGTTCTTTGCGATGGCGCCCCGGCGGACGAGGCCGTGTATCACACGGTCGCGTCCGAAAGCCATGCCCAATTCCTGTGCGCTGAGCGCACCCGCCACTTTCACGCCGCTATATAGGGCTTTAGCGAGAAAATACACCTTGTTGCGCCCATCCTCTGCACCATCGCTGGCTTCGAGGAGGAAGGCAGGTTCCTTGCCGCGCAGCGCGTCGCGCACCTGATCGTGGCCCTGGATCGCCTGCCCCGCCTTTCGGGCGAGGCCGAGGAGTTCGACGCAGCGCTTGACCAGAAGGCGTTCGGTGAACTCCGATAGTCCTTCGGGCACCGTGACGGCGCTCTTGAAGCCGCGCGCGAAGGCGCCTTTCGCCGCGGCGGCATCGACATGCCGGCGCTCGGCGGCGACCCAGACGCCCCGGCCCGGCAGGCGGGCGGCGATGTCCGGCGTGACGACATTGTCCGGAGACAGAACAAAACGGATCATCGCTTCCTTCGGGAAGCGTTCGCGGGTGACCCCACACTGACGCTCCGGCGATGCCGAAGCATCGCCGTCCACGTCTTCTTCATTGTCGGGGATCAGACCCGGTTCACTGTTCGGGTACGGCTTCTTCATCGCCGCCCTCCATCTGCAGGTCTGCGAGGTCTATTCCGAGCTCTTCAGCCAGGGCTTCCTCGTCATCATCGGAGTTGTTGTTGCCAAGCTCGCCGAGGGCGAGAAGCGCGCGCTCGTCTTCGGTCAGCTCGGGCGCCACTTCATCGCCAGCCTGCTGCGCGATCAACTCATCGACAGCTTCCTGCTCGATCCAGCCCGCGATGACGCGCGCCTTCATGATGAACAGCTGGGCGTCGTCCTTGCGCATTTCGCCCTTCTTCAGGATGCCTTCGACCCAGACGGGCTTTCCGTCCGGACCCGGCTCGCGGTACCCGGTGATATCGTCCGGAACGAGGCCGGCGACGTCTTCAACCGACTTCACGCCCTGCTCGCCAAGTTTCACGGCGAAGGACGGCGTCATGCTTTCAAGCTCCATCACGTCATCTTCGACGCCGAGTTCGCGGCGCTTGTTGTCATTTTCGACGGCAACGCGGTCGAGGAACTCGCGGGCGCGTTCCTGCAGCTCTTCGGCAACGTCCTTATCGAAGCCTTCGATGGTGATGAAGTCTTCCGGCGCAACGAAGGCGATCTCTTCAACCGACTCGAAGCCTTCAGAGGCGAGCAGCTGGGCGAGCGTTTCGTCCGCATCCAGGGCTTTCATGAAGAGGTCCGTGCGCTCCTGGAATTCCTTCTGGTAGCGCTCAGAATCCGCCGACTCTGTGATCAGGTCGATCTGCCAGCCGGTGAGCTGGGAGGCGAGGCGCACGTTCTGGCCGCGCCGCCCGATGGCGAGCGGGAACTGGTCGTCGGCGACGACGACTTCGACGCGGCGCTCGTCTTCGTCGAGCACCACTTTAGAGACTTCGGCCGGCTGCAGCGCGTTCACGATGAAGGTGGCAGCGTCATAGTTCCACGGGATGATGTCGATCTTCTCGCCAGAAAGCTCGCCGACAACCGCCTGCACGCGGGCCCCGCGCATACCGACGCAGGCGCCGACGGGATCGATGGAGCTGTCATTCGAGATGACGCCGATCTTGGCGCGCGAACCGGGGTCGCGAGCGCAGGCCTTGATCTGGATGACGCCTTCGTAGACTTCGGGCACTTCCTGGGCGAACAGCTTGCGCATGAAGTCCGGCGCAGCGCGCGACAGGAAGATCTGCGGGCCCTTCAGTTCGCGGCTGACCTTGTAGAGGTAAGCGCGGACACGGTCGTTCGGCTGGAAGTTTTCGCGCGGGATGCCGTCATTGCGGCGGATGATGCCTTCCGCGCGGCCGAGGTCGACGATGACGTGGCCATATTCAACGCGCTTGACGATGCCGTTAATGACTTCGCCGACGCGGTCTTTATACTCATTATACTGACGTTCACGTTCGGCATCGCGCACTTTCTGCGTGATCACCTGCTTGGCGGTCTGGGCGGCGACGCGGCCGAAGTCGAAGGGCGGAAGCTCTTCCTTCAGTTCGCTGCCAACTTCCAGCGTCGCATCAATCTTCTTGGCTTCACCGAGGCGCAGCTGTTTGGCTTCGTCTTCGAAGTTCGCTTCATCAACGACCGTCTGCACGCGCCACAGCGTCTGTTCGCCGGTCGCGGGGTCGATCTTCGCGCGGATGTCGTGCTCCTGGCCATATTTGGCCTTGGCGGCTTTCTCTATGGCTTCCTGCATCGCCTCGATGACGATGCGCTGGTCGATTGATTTCTCTTCCGCAACCGCCTTGGCGATCTGCAGGATTTCAAGCCGGTTGGCGGAAACGCCTACGGTGGTCATTGGAGATCTCCTGTCTCTTCTTCGTCTGTGTCTTCGCTCTCGTCGATTTCAAAACCTTCGAGGTCGTCTTCTTCGTCGGGCTGGGGCGGAAGGTTGCCGGCCGCGCGCGCTGCTTCAATCAGTTCGTCGGTCAGCACCAGGGTCGCCCGGCTCATTTCATGGACGGCGGCGACCAGTTCGGTCTCGTCGTCGAGTTCGATATGCGCCCCGTCCTCCCCTTCCGACACGATCGTGCCCGTGAAGCGGCGGCGGCCGTCAATCGGGCGGGCGAGTTCGATCCGGACGGCATGGCCGATCCAGCGGGCGAAATCGCCGGGGCGGGTCAGCGGCCGGTCAATGCCGGGGGTCGAGACCTCGAGGATATAGGCCTCGGAAATCGGGTCGGCCTCTTCCAGCACCGGGCCCATGGCGCGGCTGAGGCGGGCGCAGTCCTCGACATCGGTCGCCGCCCCCCCGGCCTTTTCGGCCATTACCTGAAGGTGGGGCCGGCGGCCGCCCGAAACCCGCAGGCGCACGACTTCCATGCCCAGACGGTCCGCAACGGGGCGGATGATGTCCAAGAGGCGGCGTTCCTGTTCAGTCAGGGCGATCATGCGGGGCGCGGCAGTTCCAGATAAAGAAAAACGGCGGACCCGTTTCCGGACCCGCCGCCGATATATTTCGACTTGGCGGCTAGATAGTCGCAGTTCTGAGGTTTGTCGAGGGGTTTGCAGCCTTAATCCCGGTCGTCACGAAAGCGCGGCCTGTCCTGACGAAATTGAAGGGAATGATGCCCGGCCGGTCATTGTCCGTGCGCACGCAGTCCGGACTTCTCTGAACCTCGTCGAAATACCACTCCATGGTCTTCATGGACTTCATGGTCTTCATCACCGCCTCTTCGAACTGGCGGTCAGGCGCAGCGGCAAGCACTCTGGCATTCTCCATCTTTGCGTCGACGATCCCGAAACCCTCGATCACGGCGCCAACATATCCTTCTCTCAGCGCGCTGGCAGGGTAAACCGGTTCAGGCGCCTTGCGCAAACCACCGCTGCAGGCGGGAGGCGAACGCTCCCGGTCCTTGTAGTAGGCGGTCCTGATCGCTCTGGGTTCTTCGGCGATATAGATTTCAGCCGCCTTCATCTGGGCGCAGGTTGCCGTGCCCTCGGACTTGAAGAAAGCCTCGACCGCCTGGCGCCAGGCGAAGGCCTGGTAATCGAGGGTTTCCGGCTCAGGGCGCGGACTTCCGGACTTTCTGTTTTCGAGATGAAACGGATAAAGGGCGACCTCCAGTTTCGCCAACCGGTCGATCACGCCTGTATCGCGGGTGCGCCCGAAAGCCGTTGCGACGGCGGAAAGCTCGATCGTCGTCCAGTTCGACGCAACAATGTGCCAGACGGGCTTCAGGTGACCGGCGGCCAGTTCGGCGACCTTCCCCATTTTTCGTCTGGTTCTTCGCCTGCATCTTGCTGAGATGGTAGCGGTCGAAAGCGGCGATCGTCAGATAAGTCGGCGTTTGCGCCGCACCCGCCTGAAGCGCCGCCATCAGTGCCTTGTCATTGGCCCTGGTCTGGTCCGCTTTCCATTTCGCAAAAACCACCAGCAGGTTCGCCAGCCATTCCGAGACGTCTTCGGTGCCGGGGCCGGTCATCAGCAGTGCGGCGGCGAGGGGGCCCGGTCGCAGGCGTTGCGCAGGCGTTGCGCAGGCAGAGCTGGGTGCCCGCTTCGAAGGCAGCGCCGCGCGCATTCGGATCGTCCAGGTTGGCGAAGGCCGCCGCGATCAGCGCCCCGGCCGTCTGAATGACAGCCGGCAGATCATTGCCTTCGAGCGCTGAGTTGAAAGCGCGAATGACTTCGGCGGTGCGGACGCCTGTAAAGTGCCGGAGAAGAAGAAGCTGGCGGCGAAGCTGACCAGAAGCGCCTTCATGTTCGTTGCAGTTTTCCTTCGCCCCGGCGCTCAACAAAAGGTTGCCAGCCTCAGCGCCCGGGTCAACCTCAAAACAAAAGCGGCCCGGACGAACCGGACCGCTCCTGACATTGACGACAGAACGTGCCTTAGAGGACTTTCAGGTCCACGGCCGAGGTTTTGCCGCGGCGTTCGTCCTTATGCAGTTCATACTGGATGGACTGGTTCTCGGCGAGCGTGCGCAGGCCCGAACGCTCAACGGCGGAGATGTGAACGAAGACGTCCGCACCGCCCTCATCCGGCTTGATGAAGCCGAAGCCTTTTTGGTCGTTGAACCACTTTACTTTTCCGGTTGCCATAATGGCCTTCCTTTACCGTTCCGGGCCGCGGCAAGCACGGGATTGCGCCGTGCCGGTGCCCATCGAAAGCGGAGGAGGGAAAGTCATTGCCGTCGGTCTGACGGGGTCTTGATATTCAGACCGACCGGTTTCGATGCCTGATATAACCACATAAACCGCCGGAAATGTCAATGTTATCCACAGGGTCAGATGCGAACCAGATCGTACCATATCGGGTCACTGTCACCGAGTTTCTTGGATTCGTAACGGGTCGTGACATGGTCCGCGGGCGGATGGCGCCAGTCGTCTGCACATGTGGCGGTCCATTCGAACCGGTCATTCCCCAACCAGGCGAGCAGGGCCTCCTCGGCATAGCTGGCGACATCGGTGGCAAAGCGCAGCCGGGCGCCCGGGGCAAGGACGCGGGCGAGCCCGGCCACGAAGTCCGGCTGGACGAGGCGGCGTTTCTGCTGGCGCCGCTTCGGCCAGGGGTCCGGGAAGAGAATGAAGGCGCGCGCGAGGCTGGCATCCGGAAAGGCCGCGATCAGCCGGCGGGCATCATCCGGCCACAGACGGACATTGGTGAGGCCGTTGTCCTCGATGCCGGCAATGGCCTTGGCGACGCCTTCGACGAAGGGCTCGCAGCCGATGAAGCCGATATCCGGATTGGCCTTCGCCTGCGCCACGAGATGCTCGCCGCCGCCGAAGCCGATTTCCAGCCAGACGGCGGGGGCCGCCGGAAAGAGCGCGCGCGGATCAAGCGGCGCCTCGCCCGGATCAGGGACGCGCCAGTGATCGAGGCGGGTTTCGAACAATTGCTGCTGGCGGGGGGAGAGCGCGCGCCCGCCAGTGCGCCCGAAAGTGCGGATCGGGCGATCCCGGAAGTCGTCCTTGTCAGGCGTGTCCATCAGGCGCGCCGGTCAGTCCTGGCTGGAGGCGCGCTGATCGAACGCGCAAGCCGCCGCGCGCACAGTGTTCAGGAGCGACTTGCGCAGTGACAGGTCTTCGATCTTCTGGAAAGCGGAGATCAGCTCGAGCGTTTCCGGTGTCACCACCGGGGCGTGGGGTTCGGTTTCATCTTCGGCGAACTCGGCATGTTCGGCTTCGAGGAATTCCTCTGCGCCTTCGAAGAAATAATTGATCGGCACCCCAAGTACGCCGGCGATCTCGTAGAGGCGGCCGGCCGAGACGCGGTTGACGCCTTTCTCGTATTTCTGGACCTGCTGGAATGTCAGCTCAAGGAGTTCCCCGAGGCGTTCCTGCGTGAGCTTCAGCTCACGGCGGCGCCACCGGATGCGCTGCCCGACGACGCGGTCAATACCACTTGGAAGTTTGCTGTCCGTCATCGTCAACCCCGATCCTCGTCCGGCGTCCGGCCGCGTTCCGGGCCTCTTTTAGGGACTTAACGCCTCCAGCTAAGGAAGGCCAGTAGCGCAAACAGGCACAGGCTGAACCAAAAAAGTCCGGCTCCGAGGCGTGTCTGAAAGACGGTCACCGGCGCGGGTTCGGGTATGCGGTCGCGGCCATAGCTGGTCGTCCAGACTTCGGGCGCGGTTTCCGCCGGAAGGGTGCGCATCGTCTCGCGGCCATACCCGT
>NZ_JBBEBT010000331.1:0-1873 GCF_040882205.1 Hyphomonas sp. | reverse complement strand
ATCGCCCGCGCCGAAGGGAACGGATCGTCCGCAAGCGCCTTGAAGGCGGCGCTGTAGATGAGATAGACGCGGGCTGCGTTCCTGGGCTTGGCACTGAAATTTTTGTGCATGGGGCATCCTGACAGCATTGCCGGTTAAGAAAGGTCACGGCGGCGTTAACCGAACCTTGACCCCGTCCGTCCATCATCCCGGCTGATGCTGCCGATACATACACGGAGCCTGATGATGTCCAGTGCCAAAACGTCTTTGGCTTTGATCGCTTTCGCCCTTGCGGCGTCTGCCTGCGCCTCGACGCCCAAGGTCGACAAAGAAGTCGAACTGGCCATGCAGGAAGCCCTGCGCCCCGCGTCAGCGGAGGAACGCGCAGCTGCAAACCGCGCCGATCCACTGACCCGCGCAAACTTCTGGGCGAAGGAAAGCAACAAGGACGCCGAGGACCTAAAGGTGGCGATCGAGTTCGCCCGCGCCTTGCGCGAGATCGGCAGCCATGACCGCGCCGTCGATGTCCTGTCGCGCACCCTGATCGTTCATCCGGACAGTCCGGACGTGCTGATGCTGCTGGGCCGGATCCACATGGCTCAGGGCGACGTGGCGACCGCCGGACGGGCGTTCCAGCGTGCCACGGAAGTGGCACCGCAACGATCGGAAACCTGGGCGGCGCTGGGCACCACCTATGACCGGCAGGGCCAGCACCGTCTTGCCCAGACGTCCTATCTGAAGGCGCTCGAGATCGAGCCGCTGCGCACCACAACGCTTACGAATTATGGCCTGTCGCTGGTCCTGTCTGGGGATCTTGTGGGGGCTGAAGCGAAGCTGCGCCTGGCGGCGGCCAATCCCGATGCCGGTGCGCGGGTGATCGAGAACCTCGCGCTCGTCCTCGGCCTGCAGGGCAAATTCGACGACATGAAAAAGGTCAGTGGAGCAGCGGCGCCTGACCAGGTGGTCGATCAGAACGTGGCGCTTCTCCAGGGTCTCATCCAGCCGACGCGCAGTTGGGACGCCCTGACAGAACCGGCCGCGCCCGTGCGCCTTGCTGAAGCGGAGACGCCCTTGGCTGCGCCGGCCTCTCGGGAGACCGAAGAGGCGCCGCAGCGCACCCTGCGCCAGCGCAACTAGCTTTCCCTTAGTCCGTGTCGAACCGTATGCCCTGCGCCAGCGGCAGGGCGCTCGAGTAGTTGATCGTATTGGTGGCGCGGCGCATGTAGCCTTTCCAGGCGTCGGAGCCGGATTCGCGTCCGCCGCCGGTTTCCTTCTCGCCGCCGAAGGCGCCGCCGATCTCCGCGCCGGATGTCCCTATATTGACGTTGGCAATACCGCAGTCCGAACCGGACGCCGCCAGGAAGCACTCGGCTTCGCGCAGGTCGGTGGTGAAGATCGACGAGGAGAGGCCTGCCGGGACGCCATTGTTCATCGCAATAGCGTCCGGGAGTTCGCCGTAGCGCATGACATAAAGTATCGGCGCGAAGGTTTCGCGAAGAACCGGGCCTGTTTGCGCGGGCATCACCACGAGCGCCGGACGCCGGTAGATGCCGCCGCCTGCCTCCACGGCCTCACCGCCAAACACCTCACCGCCTGCCGCGGCCGCGTCTGCAAGGGCTGCAGCCATCGCCTCCCCTGCGGCGGCATCGATAAGCGGACCGACAAGTACGCCGGGCGTCATCGGATTGCCGACCTTTGCTGAGCCCCAGGCCGCGCGCAGCCTCGCGGTCAGCTGGCCCGCGACCGCGTCATGCACAAAGAGGCGGCGCATCGTGGTGCACCGCTGACCGGCGGTGCCGAGCGCCGAGAAGGCGATGGCGCGTACGGTGAGATCAAGGTCCGCAGACGGACAGACAATGGCGCCATTGTTACCGCCGAGTTCGAGGATCGTCTT
>NZ_JBBEBT010000330.1:0-11941 GCF_040882205.1 Hyphomonas sp. | reverse complement strand
AGCCGCTGGTGCGCGCCAGGGTCGTCTCGAGGCGCGCAATGTTCGTCTTTGCTTCAGCGCCCGAGGTCAACGTGTCTGGATGCATCTTCATGCGCCCGTACTCGTAGGCTTCCATTGGCACTTCGATCAGCACTTCATGGCCATCGGCGCGGGCGGTCTTGATCCAGTGGTCGAGGCGTTTGGAATCGAGGGCGAACGACAGGGTGACATCGGCTGGCAGGTCATCGATGGCAAGCTGCGTCTGGGTCGCATTCATGCCCAGCCCTCCGATCACGAGGCCAACCATTGGCAGGCCTTCGGGATTGGAAAATTTGCGGGCATAGACGTCCGATGGCGCCTTGCTCTTCGTCTTGGCGGCCGGTGCAACGATGGTCGCCGAAGCGATCCGCACGCTGCCGGCATCGCCTTGCGGCACGCGCCGTACCTGGCTGAGGGATTCGCCGGCACGCACGATGCGGCCATTGATCCGGATGGCGTCACTGGACACCGATGGTCCGCCCTGTCCGCCCGTCACAGGTGCACGCACGGCGTCCGCGGCGAGACCAGCAACCGCAAATTCAGTCCCGCTGCTTTCGAAGAGCGCATCAGCGCCCGGAAGTACATCGCCGCCCGGGTGTTCGTCCGGATCATTGAGGTGGGCGCTGCGCGCAGCCCCGGCATCAGCAAAGTCCACGGTATCGAACAGCGCGAGGGTCTGGCTGGGGCTGGCAGCGGCAGGATCGGCGGTGACATGGATGCCAAGGCCGAGGGACGCGGCAAGTCCGCCGAACACGGCGAGGCTCATGCCCGCATGGACAAATCCCGTTCGAAAAGGTGAAGGCTCAGACTCGCGCCGGTAACCCATGGGCTCGACCTCTTGGAACAGGGCTTAAAAACAGACCCTGACCATCGCCCCACAGGGTTAACAGGTCGCAAACAAAATACCCTCGCAGTGTAACGGACTGCTAAGGAATGCGGCACCCCGAGGCAGAATCACCCGGCCTTTTCGGCCATTCGGGAGGCCGCCGTCTTGCCGTCCCGAAGGATCTGAAGCGCCTTTTCCAGCTGGAAATCCTCGCCTTCATAGCCTTCCGGCGGCTGCTCGTCCGGCATCCGGGGTTCCTCGGCCCGCCCGCCTTCCTCGTTCTGTAGCGCGTGCGGCAGATCAGCCTCGGACCAGCGCTGGATCTTCAGCAGCTCTTCCTCCGTCAGGCGTACAGGCGTCACCATAAGGTCCGGTTCTATGCCGAGCGCCTGGATCGAACGGCCGGACGGCGTGTAGTAACGTGCCGTGGTCAGGCGGATTGCGCCGCGGTCTGCGCCCAGAGGGATGACCGACTGGACCGACCCTTTACCGAAGCTCGTGGTGCCAAGCACCAGCGCCCGCTCACGGTCCTGCAGCGCACCGGCCACAATCTCTGACGCGGAGGCGGACCCGCCATTGATCAGCACGACCATCGGCACGCCCTTGAACACTTCGCCTTTGGTCGCATTTCGCCGCTCGACATCAACCGGGCGCCGCCCCTGGGTCGAGACAACTTCGCCGCCCGACAGGAAGTGGTCGGTGACTTTCACCGCTTCATCCAGAAGGCCGCCTCCATTGTTGCGCAAATCGAGGACGATGCCCTGCGGCTTGCCGGTCTTGCCGATGCCGTCGATGGCTTCTTCGAGCAGCAGGTTGGTGCGCTCGTTGAACGTGGCGACACGGATATAACCGATATTGCCGGGCTCCATGCGCCAGGTCACGGATTTCTGCTGGATGACTTCCCGCACCAGTATCACCTGAAACGGATCAGCCCCTTCCCGCAGGACCGTGATCTCGATCTCGGTGCCGCTTTCGCCGCGCATTTCCTTGACGGCGTCATTCAGTGTCTGGCCGATGATCGCCTTGCCATTGATCGCGGTGATGTAATCTCCCGGCTGGATCCCGGCTTCGGCGGCCGGGGTGCCGTCCATTGGCGAGATGACTTTGACGAATCCGTCTTCCATCGTGACTTCGAGTCCGAGGCCGCCATACTGGCCGGAGGTCTGAACCTGCAGGGACTGGAAATCCTCCGGGTCCAGGTAGCTGGAATGCGGATCCAGCGACATCAGCATGCCGTTGATCGCGGCAGACATAGCTTCCTGCTCGTCGATCGGCACCACATAGTCGCGCTGGGCGCGGGCGAAGATTTCGGCAAACAGTTCGATCTGCTGGTAGGTGAGGGTGCGCGGGTCAACCTTGCTTTCGGCGCTCTCCTGCTGGGGCCAGGCCATGGCTGCAAATCCGACCGCCGCAGCGCCGAGTATGCCGCCAAGGGCCGTGCCGGTCAGCAATGAACGCATGTTCCACTCCATCATCATTTCGCCGACCCTCTAGTCGCCGCTCGACATCCACTCTGCCGGATTCAGCACCCGGTCGCCAAGCCTTAATTCCACAGTGAGTTCAGGCGCAGGATCATCGCGGTCGGGCATACGGCCGACGGGTTCTCCGGCGCTCACGGCCTGTCCTTCGGATACGTAGATCCGGGTCATGCCAGAAAGAATAACATGATATCCGTCACTTGTCCGCACGATCAGCATCTGCCCATAGGTTCGGAACGGCCGCGCGAATTCAACCACACCGCCCACCGGCGCGGTCACCTGCGCCTCGGCCCGGGTCTGGAACACGAGATATTCGGTCGTTCCCCCGCTTGGCAGCTTTGCGCCGAAGCCGCGCAGCAGGTTGCCTGCCGCCGGCTGTTTCAGGCCGCCCAGGGCTGACTTGCCGAGCGGGGCGGCGGTGTTCTTCGCAGGGGCCGCAATTGCGGCGGGCTTGGAGGCGCCGGGTTTAGACGTGCGCAGCGCCGCCAGTTGCGGGCGTGTCGCCGGCTTCATCCGGGGAGCGTCCGGCGCATTGGACTCCAGCGCCGCCAGCAACTCGCGCAGGGTGCCGGCTTCCTTGCCCAGCCGCTCGGCCCGGCCGCGCAGGCCGTCAAGGTTTCCGGCAATGCCTTCATAGGCTGCCCGTTTGGACGCGGCCAGCCGCTCAATCTCTTCCCGCTTCAGCGCCAGCGTTGCCTCGGCTGAGCCGAGCCGCGCCTGCTCTGCCGTGATATTGGCTCCCAGCGTGTTCAGCTCCGCGAGCTCCTTCGAAATGCCCGCCGCCCGGTCAGCCAGTTTCGGATAGGTCGCCTGCATCAGGATCGCCCGGCGGATCGCCACGCCGGAATTATCCGGGCTCGCCACCAGCGCCGGCGGCCGCCGCCGGTTGGCCGCCGCCAGCGAGGCGAGCAGGTCTTCCAGCGCCGTCTCGCTCTGCATCAGCTCTGCCTTTGCCTCTTTGCGGCGCGTGTTCAGCGTCACCAGCGACAGCTCGGAGCGGCTCGCCTGCTCTTCGCGCCGGCGCGCTTGCATCGAGGTCGACAGCAGCATCTCGTCCAGTGTGCGCAAGTCTACCACGGTCGTCTCGCCCTGGCTTTCCAGCGCCGCCAGTTCCGCCTCCGCCACGCGGCGCCCGGCCTCAAGCGCTTCAAGATCGGCGCGCGTGAATGTATCCGGCGCCGCCGCAATCAGCGGGACCAGCAGCAGGCAGGCAAGGAGTGTCGGAAGGCGGCGCATCGGCGAAGCCTTGCCCGAGAGGCGTCACTTTGTCGTTAATCGCGCGGGCTTTGTACCAGCGCCGCGCGCAGCGCCTTCAACTCGTCGGCAATCAGCACCGTCTGCAGCCGCGCCGCGGCGGCGTCGAAGGCGGGCGCCTCCAGCACGAGATGCGCGATCAGGTCCGCCGCCGCCATCGCGTCGTCCGCGAATGTCTCCGGTGTCTCGACGCGCAGCGCATGCACCGCCGCATTGCGCACAGCCATCAGCCGTTCGAGCGCGCGCTGCCGACTTCCTGTCAGTTCAAGCCGCTCGGGCCGGTTGAGATACTCGGCCGAGCGCGCCCGCCGCAGCAACATCGCCACCGGTGCAATCCGGTCAGGGTGCGCGAGATCGCGGACCGCTTCCTCCCTCGCCGTGTCATATCCCGACAGCGCTGCGACAAGCGCAGCCTGCAGTGCACTGACGAGCCCCAGCGCGGTCCATCGCCGCCGCGCCGGATCGGACGCGCCGCCTTCCGCCTCCCGCCGCGCCAGCTTCAAAGCCTCCAGCGCACCTCTCAGGGCTTCAGTGATGCGCGCCTGCGGGTCGGCGCTGAAAGGCGGAATCGTTTCCATGTGAGAACGATGCATCGCAGTCCCGCGAGGCCGGGGCAAGCGCCCCGCGCGGAACTGACAGCAACCTGACAGGCTGTGTCAGCGCAAGCTCAGGCCCTGACAGGTAAAACCACATCCAGTTCCCGCCCCTTGGGGCAAAACAGGAAGGAAAAGACCTCATGAAAAACTTCTCATCCGCCATCGCCGTTCTCGCCCTCGCCGCCCCCGCCCCACTCGCGCTGGCACAGGGCGAAGGCTTCTCGGCCAGCGCCGCCCCCGTCTGCGGCATCAGCCGTGAAGACGACAGCTCCATCGCCCGCGACAAGGGCATGTCCCGCGTCCGCAAAGTCGAGCGCGACGACGGCAAATGGGAACCGGAAGGCTGCACGGCGGACCGTAAGGAAATCGAAGTCGACATCCGCCGCGGCGCCGGCGACATGGTCAAGTTCGAAATCGACAACGACGACGATGATGACGACTGCTAAGCCGTCCAAAGGTGGGTCACTCCAGTCGGCGGGCGCGCCATGTGTCCGCCGTCTGTCCGTATACGTCCCATACCGTGTGGGGGATCGGCGCCGGTGCCACCGCCTCCCCCAGCTTGCGCGACCCGAGCCGCTCGGCAAGTTTGATCGACGGTGCATTCTTCGGGTCGATACAGTGGATGATCTCGGTGAAGCCGAGACTGTCGACCGCATAATCCATCGCGGCGCTGGCACCTTCGGCTGCATAGCCCCTGCCCTGCGCCAAGGTCAAAAGCCCCCAGCCAACTTCCGTGCCCGGCCAGCCTTCCGGTTGCCAGGGCCCCAACCGCCCGATCCAGTTGCCAGTCGACTTTTCGATCACCGAGAACATCGAAAAACCGCGAATCGACCAGGCACCGCTCATCATGCACAACGTGCGCCACACCGCCGCGCGAGGCTGCAGGCCGCCAATGAACTTCGCCGCGTCCTCATCTGCCATCAGTTCGCAAAACCCATCCAGATCCTCCGCCAAAGGAGGACGAAGGATGAGGCGCGGGGTTTCGATCACCGGGCCGCGGATCATGGGTGCAGATCCCTAGGCGAGCGAGGTATCAATCGCCTTGCAGGCCTCGATCAGGCCCTTCACGGAGGCGACCGATTTCTCGAACATCGCCTTTTCGTCAGCCGTCAGGTCGAACTCGACGATCTTCTCTGCGCCGCCAGCACCGATCAGCGTCGGCACGCCGACATACATGTCCTTCAGGCCGTACTCGCCCGCGCAATAGGATGCGACCGGCAGCACGCGCTTCTGGTCCTTGAGGTAGGATTTCGCCATCGCGACGGCGCTCTCGGCGGGGGCGTAATAGGCCGAGCCGGTCTTCAGCAGGTTGACGATCTCGCCGCCGCCCTTGCGGGTGCGGTCGACGATCGCGTCCAGTTCCGCCTGGCTCATCCAGCCTTGTTTTACGAGCTCAGTCAGCGGCAGGCCGCCCACGGTCGAGTGGCGCACCATCGGCACCATGTCGTCGCCGTGTCCGCCCAGCGTCCAGGCATGGATGTCGGCCACCGACACGCCGGTCTTCTCGGAGAGGAAGTAGGCAAAGCGCGAGCTATCCAGCACGCCCGCCATGCCGACGACCTTGCTGGTCGGCAGGCCGGAGAAAAGCTGCAGCGCCCAGACCATCGCATCGAGCGGGTTGGTGATGCAGATGACGAACGCATTCGGCGCATGCGCCTTGATGCCCTCGCCCACGGCCTTCATGACCTTGAGGTTGATGCCCAGAAGGTCATCGCGGCTCATGCCCGGCTTGCGCGGCACGCCGGCGGTGACGATGCAGACGTCGGCCCCGGCGATGCCGGCATAGTCGTTGACGCCTTTCAGGCCGACCGAGGCGCCATAGACCGGCGTTGATTCAGCGATGTCGAGGCCCTTGCCCTGCGGCAGGCCTTCCGCGATGTCGAACAGGATCATGTCGCCAAGTTCTTCGCGCGCGCAGATATGGGCGAGCGTGCCGCCGATCATGCCGGAACCAATGAGGGCGATCTTGCTGCGGGCCATGTATTTCTCCTCGGAAATGGACCTGGGAACGATTTCGCCGGACCCCTAGCCGAGCCTGCGCCCACGCGCAATGTGGCGGGAAAGCAAACGCCCCGTGAGCGGGGCTCACGGGGCGCGCAGTTTGGTACGTTCTTGGCCGGCCGTCAGTCGTTGCTGGACAGCATCGACATCAGGATCGTGAAGATGTTGTAGAACGAGATGAAGAAGCCGAGCGCGCCGAAGTTCGTCATTACGGCCAGCGAACGCGTGTCGCCCTCGTTCTGGAAGTAGCCTTCCTTCAGGTTCTGCGTGTCGAAGGCAATCAGGATGCCCGAGACGGCCAGCACGCCCACCATGATCGCGACTTCAAGGAAGCCCGACGGCGGAAACAGGAAGCTCAGCAGGCTGACGCCGACCAGGCCCCACAGCGCGAACACGGCAAACACGCCGACCGGCTTGAGATTGGTCTTCGTCATGTAGCCAAACAGGCTGAGCGCGCCGAAGGCCGACGAGGTCAGCAGGAAGGCTTTGGCCATCGTGTAGAGGGTCGGCGAAATCGAGCGTCCGGTGCGCGTTTCAGCGCCCACGCCGCCAAGCGACATGTAGACCCAGATCGACAGGCTCAGGCCCAGCAGCGACACGATCGTCCAGTAGACGATACCGGTAGCCAGCGGCGACGGACGCTTCATCAGGAAGGCCGAGCCGAGGATCAGCACGATCGGCGCGAACTGGATGACCAGGCGCAGGGGCGAGAACAGGACCAGCTGCGTCAGCGCCGGAACCATGTTTGAGCCGACGAGAAAAGCGAGCCCACCCGCGAGCGCAATGCCCAGGGCAAGCTTCTGGTAGACCCCCAGCATGAAGGTGCGCAGGCCCACGTTGACGGAAGTGTCGGCGTAACGTGCATCCGCACTTCCGAAAGTCCGGTTGAAGTCATTCATCGGTTGTTGAACCCTTTCTCTGATCGCGGACACCCATCAGGCGCCGTTTGAACAATATATGGAGGCTCTCGTGCCTTCTGGCAACAGAATCCGCCGCTGAAAACCGGCCATTCCTGCACCCTGTGGTTCAACGCCTCCTGAGCTGCATGCCTGCACCGGCCATTCAATCCTTTGTTAATATTTCGTGCACCTTTGAATACTTGCGCGGATACAAGTATCCGAACCAGTATTCCGGCGCGCTTCAGAGTGCCCGCAAATCACCGCAGAACTGAAAGCTACCCGCAGTTGACACGGCTAAGACGAGACTTAAATCCTAGGGTAACTGTGAATTCCACCGTTCGCAGTATTCGCAAGCCACGGCTAAAAAGGGGAAGAACATGGCTGATGCATCGGCGTATGCCGAAAATATAAAAAAGTACGCAAAAGGTTACAACATCGCCGCAGCCGAGAAGATCGCAGGGCATCTTGGTATCGCCCTGCGCAACAAGGACAGTTCGGTCGTTGCCTGCTCCGATGGTGGAGAGCTTGACCGGATTCGCGACCGCTGGTGCCGTAACAAGCTCAGCCTCGCGCTCAATCAGGCTGAACTGGATGCCGGCATCAAGGCGGTCTGCGATCAGATGAAGGCTGAAGGGGGCCAGAAATCGCGCGTGACCTTCTACTATCTGCTCGCCGAGCATTTCGGAAAACTCGGACACCTCGCCGGCTGACGCCCGCGACAAGGATCCGTTATCCAACCCGGCCCCAAGGGCCGGGTTTTCTTTTGGCCGCCGCCATGGTGAAACACGCCCCATGCTCCGCCTGTTCGCCGCCCTGCCCGTCCCTCCGGAGGTCACCCAGCCGCTGCGCAGGCTGCAGAAGGATCTGCCCGGCGCCAGCTGGCGGCCAGAGGAAAACTTCCACATCACGCTCTGCTTCTATGGCGAGGTCAGCCATACCGCCGCGCGCGGCCTTGATGAGCTGCTCGGCGAAATCAAGGCGCCGGTCTTCCCCGTCACCCTCGAAGGGGCCGGCTGGTTCGGCCGGCGCGAGCCCGCCGCCGTCTGGGCCCGGGTGCGCGAGAGCGACGGGTTGCGCGGCCTCGCATCAGCCTGCGAGCGCGCCGCCCGCCGCCTCGGTATTGCGCTCGAACGCCGCCCCTTCACGCCGCACGTCACGCTGGCCTATTGCCACGGCACACTGCCGGAAGAAGCCCGCGTCTGGAGCGAGCACCATCAGGCTTTCCGCAGCGAGCCGTGGCTCGCCGGAGGCTTCCATCTCTATTCCAGCCAATCGCGGGCCAGCGGTCCGTCGCGCTATATCGCAGAGGCCGATTATCCGCTGACAGGTCCGCTGCCGGACCCGCTTACCGCGCCTTGAGAAAGGTGTTGACCGTCAGCCGCCCCAGGCGCGGATCGGGCGACAATCCATGGCCCGGCGGCACCTGCCCGGTATGCAGGGTCCAGCCGCGATAGATCACCAGCCGGTTGAACGCCGCCTCGACCCGGTAGGTCTGCTCGAACAGCGCCGTATCGCCAAGCAGGTAACCCTCCGCCGGCGGGCGGCGCAGCAATTCCCCGTCAAGCATTCCGGAGTAATCGTCCATCCGCGAGGGGCTCACCGTTTCAAAGCCGCTCGCCCGGTGGCGGTAGAAGGCCGTGCCGCCATGCTCGGGCCCGCACAGGTAATGCAGGACCGCGAAATGGCCGGGATCGGCCGAGTCGAAATGCGGCAGGCGCTGCAGCGGCGCGAGTTCCTCCGCCGGCGTCGTCACGAGCGAATAATTGCACTCCACCAGGTCGGCGCCGTGGTTCAGCCCGAACACGTCCGACAGCGTCTTCTGCAAGAGGTCCATGCGCTCGCCGAGATAGCGCGGCGGCGCCGGCGCACGGATGCCGGGATAGTGCGGCCCGCGGGGGCCGAATGCCTGCCCGGCGGCGGCGTCGACCAGCCCGTGCGGATCGGAACTGAACCCGTCAATGATAATGATCGGTTCGCGCTCATGCCCGATGCGCCCGATTGAGGGGGAAGGCGCAACCGCCATCGAACGCACTGCCTCCTGCCCAGGGCCAGACGGCGTGCAGGCCGTCTGCGCGCCCTTCCGCTGTGGCGCCAGCATCGACCGGACACCGCAGCCGATCAACCGGCAAACTCAGTTTACCTGGGGACCCGTGTCCGCCGCACGATGGCCCGCGCCCGCGTCGGATAGGGATTGCCGTCCGCCGACAGCACGACCGCCAGCCAGCGCGAGCCTTTGATCTCGGCGAGGATCGCCATTGCCGCCACCGACAGCGGCGTCGACAGGAACGCGCCTGTCGCGCCGAGCAGGACGCTCCAGAAAGCGAGGGACAGGAGCACGATCACCGGATCAAGGTTAAGGTCCACGCCTTGCATCCGCGGCTGGATGATGTTGCCGACCACGAAGCCGATCACCATCAGCGCCGAGAGCAGGATCAGGGGCCGCTCTAAATCCCCGAAAACCATCAGGCTGAACGCGGCCGGCACGAGGATCGCGACCACACCGCCAACCACCGGCACATAACTGGCCACGAAGATCAGAAACGCCCAGAATACGGGTTGCGGAAGCCCGATCCAGAACATCACCAGCCAGGACGCCAGCGCAATCATCAGGCCGGTTACCGTCTGAATACGGACATATCCCTGCACCGCCTTCTGGATGCGCTCGAGGATCTGGTCAACATCCACCGCCCCCTCGCCCTTCGGCCGCAGCGCCTCGAGCTTTCGGGCATAACTGCCCCGCGACACGATCAGGAAGCCGAGATAGATCAGCACGAAGGCAAGCCCCGAAAGGCCGCCCTGGATCCAGTTAAGCATCGCACCGGCTACTTCGGCCGTCTGGATGGAGCGCAGCATGCTCTCGAAATTCGGTGCGAGCCTGACCCCGAAGTTCCGGCTCGTCTCCATCAGGATCGTGTCCATCCGGGTGGTGTATTCGTCCGCGTTGGCCAAAAGTCCGGTCAGGTTGTCCGTGATGATGACGCTGATCACCGCAAAGCCGGCAACGATCACCACCAGCGACAGGCCCAGCGCCAGGTTCGGCGGCGCCGTAGGCGCGAGGCGCTTTATCAGCCGTGTGAGGTCCGCCACCAGCGCCAGTAGGAACACCGCGAGCAGCAGCGGCGCGATGATCGCCTGCAGCAGATAGATCGCCGCGCCGGACAGGAGCACAGCCGTCACAATATTCGCGCCGGAAATCGCCTGACCCGTTTTTTCCTGACTTTTCATGCCGCAATTATCCCCGGGTCCGGCGTCTCAACGCGCGCCGCCGCTGCAGGTTCCCCGCGCGCCGTCATAATACTGCGCCGCACGCCCCGACAGGCGTGGGCGATGGAACTTTTCCTGTCCCTGACCGTTAAGGACCTTGCGCCATTCCAAGCCGCACAAGGAGACCACCCCCATGAAGCCCCTGACAACCCTCACCGCCGCCCTCACCGGCGCCTTCGTCCTCGCCGCCTGCGGCGGAAGCGCCGAAAAGCAGGGCGAGAAAATGGACTCGGCCATCGAGGAAACCCTCACCGGTGAAGAGAACATGGATGACGGCCTGCTCGAGAACACCGGCGAAGCGATCGACGAAGTCACCGGCAATGAAAACCCCGACCCCATCGACGCCGCCGGCGACGCCATCGAGGACGCCGCTGACGACGCGCCGGAATAGTCTCCCGGAACAAACAAGGCCCGGAGACGCCGGAACTTCGCCATGGCGGCATTCCGGTCTACAAGTCTGGTGCCTCTGGCCGGACTCGAACCGGCACTCCTTGCAGAAGCGGATTTTGAATCCGCCGCGTCTACCATTCCACCACAGAGGCGCTGCGCGTGAGCCTCGTTTCCTGCCGCAGGGGCCTGCCCCCTGTCAATTGGCGGCAAGCGGCCCCCCATCAAGCCCTCGTGACGCTCCGCCGCATTGCGGGGCGCGCCGCCATCGCGTGAATGAGGGCGATGACAGCGTTGACGAACTTCCTCTCGGGCTGGCGCTGGCCGGTTCTGGCGCTCGCGGCTTCGGCGCTTATTCTGGCGGCAGCGCACGCCTTCGAGCGGTTCGGCGGCCTCGCCCCCTGCCCCCTCTGCCTGCGCCAGCGCGAAGTCTACTGGGCCCTGATCGCCATGACGCTGACCGGCCTCGCCATCTGGCGCGTTGTGCCGAAGCGCCGCTTCCTCGTCGCGCTCAACGTGCTGATCGGGCTCGTCTTCGTCACCGGCGTGGTGGTGGCGGCTTATCACGCCGGCGTCGAGTGGAAATTCTTCCCGCCCCCGGCCGGATGTTCCTCGGGCGGCGCCAACCCGCTCGAGATGGGCGACCTCGACGCCCCCATCTCCATCCCTCTGTGCAATGACGCGCCGTTCTACATCGCTGGCCTCTCGATGGCCGGATGGAACGGCGTTGTCTCGGCGCTGCTCGCCGCCGCAAGCTTCGCCGCCGCCGCGATCACCTTCCGCAGCTACCGCGCGAAATAAGCCGCCCCGCCGATCAGCAGTCCTGCGGCCGCGCCGAATGTCCCGACCGCGCGCAGCCTCCGCATCCACGCGGGTAGTCCGGGCGTGCCGGTGTCCCATATGCCATGGATGAGATGCGCCCCGGCGGCGGCCGCGAAGACCTGCCAGTCGAGCGCGCCCAGCACGCCGTATAGCACGAGCCCCCACGCGGCGAGTGATCCGAGCACGGATAATGCGAGCACCGCCGCACGCGGCGCGCCGTCACTCCGCGCCGCTTCTGCCCCCCAGCGCAGACCGCCCACAAAGGACAGGATCACCGCACCGTAAACCAGCAGTGTCAGCCCCGCCTGCGCCTGCAGCACAGGGTCGGTCTCCGCCGCCCACATCACGCCGGCGCCCGCCGCGAAGGGCGCAATACCGGCCAGCGTCAGCGCCAGC
>NZ_JBBEBT010000329.1:0-11949 GCF_040882205.1 Hyphomonas sp. | reverse complement strand
TTTTCAAGTTCCTTCTCCAGCCGGAGCGCCACTTCCGGCACCATGTCGCCGCGACCGGCAAAGTCGCGCTTCACAACCGTGAAGAGTGGACCCGGTTGCGCCACCAGTACAGCTGTATCGCCGGCTGCATCGATCTGCGAGGGCGCAATATCGGCGGCGAGGTAGCCTTCGGAGGACATCAGGTCACGCAGCAGACCGGCGGAACTGTTCATTCGGTTGCGCGCTTCCAGCACACTGCGAGGCGGGGGTTCGGCAACGCGGACGAGTTCGTTGGCCCTCGCTCTCAGGGCAGGGGGCACGCCTTCCACAGCTGCGCGCGGGGTGGTTTCAGCTTCTTGAGAAATAGCGCCGCGCAAGCCGGGGATGAGCGCACAACCGGACGTCGCCGCCAGCAGACACGCCCCGGCCAAAGGCCGGGCGAACGTCCAAACATTGGCCGGTTTCGCGTCTTTCATCAGTGTCTCAGCTTTCTGCCGGGGCAGGATTGCAAGTAATGGCCCACTCATATGTGCGAAACCATAACGTTCACTTGACAGGTGAAAGTTAAACATTGGGTCTAATGGGGGCGATTGCCTATCACGCTTGCGTGACCCTATATTGCCGCAACCACCGCAGGATTCGGCGCAATGATGTATCTCTTCGCCCTCGGCGGGCTCCTGCTGCTATTCTTTGGCGGTGAAGCGCTGGTGCGCGGATCGGTATCTGTCGCCCGCAAACTCAACATTTCCGAGCTGGTCATCGGCCTCACGCTGGTCGGTTTCGGCACATCGGTTCCGGAACTGGTGACCAGCTTGCAGGCGGTGGATCGCGGCGCCGTCGGCATCGCGGTAGGTAATGTTGTCGGGTCGAATATCGCTAATATTTTCATTGTTCTGGCCCTTGCGGCGATCATCACCCCCATCATTGTTCACCCCAGCGCCCTTGCCCGTGATGGCACGATCATGATCGCAGCCACGGCGCTCCTGTGCGCGCTGCTATGGTTCGACCAGTTTGGCCGCATCGCCGGCATTACGCTGGTGGGCCTGCTGATCGCCTATCTCGCCTTTTCGCTGATCGCCGACCAGCGGCGCCCGAGCGCGCCTGCTCAACTGCATGCGGCCGAAGCTGCATCCGTCGACGTCCATTACGGTTTGGTCGCCGGGCTCTTGATTGCCGCGGCGGGCCTTGTTGGCGTCGTGATCGGAGCGAACCTGCTCGTCACCGGCGCCGTGTCACTCGCCCGGTCATTCGGCATCAGCGAAACCGTCATTGGCCTGACGATTGTCGCCATCGGCACCAGCCTGCCGGAACTCGCAACCGCCATTGTCGCCGCCTATCGCAAGCGCGCAGATGTTGCCTTGGGCAATATCATCGGTTCCAATATCTTCAACATCCTGGGCATCGTCGGGATCACGGCGCTGGTCTCGCCCTTCAGCGTACGGGGCGACATCACCGCCGATGCGATGGCTGGCAATGTGCCGGTCAGTATCATTTCCTCGGTGGACGTCGGCGCGCTGGCTCTCTCCGCCGGCTTGCTGATGCTGTTCGCGATGACCGGCCGGAAACTCGCGCGCTGGGAAGGCGGGGTTCTCCTGCTCGGCTACATCATCTACATGGGCCTCACCTTCAACCTGTTTCCAACGCTGAACCTGATCCCCAATGGCTGACGACACGATCTACAAGGGCCTCGGCCAACTCGGTCAGGCAAGCGCCATCCCCGCTTCGCCAGGCGCCGCCGTGCTGGAGCGGGTGCCCAATCCGCATACGGACACGCTCTACCTCACCCGCTTCGTGGCGCCGGAATTCACGTCGCTCTGCCCGGTCACCGGCCAGCCCGATTTCGCGCATCTGGTGATCGACTATGCGCCGGGACACTGGCTGGTGGAATCGAAAAGCCTGAAGCTTTACCTGACCAGCTTCCGCAATCACGGCGCCTTCCATGAGGATTGCACCGTCTCCATCGGCAAGAAGATCTTCGCGTTCACCGATGCGCGCTGGCTGCGCATTTCGGGTTACTGGTATCCACGCGGCGGTATTCCGATCGATGTGTTCTGGCAGTCCGGCGCACTGCCGGATGGCCTCTACGTCCCCGAGACCGGCGTCGCGCCGTATCGCGGCAGGGGCTGATCAGGCGCCGGTCCAGCGCTGGACGCGTCCTTCAAGCTCGGCGCGGACACGTTCCGGCGTTGCAGCCTTCGCCGTTCCCAGATGCACGAAGCCGGCGACGCGCTCGTGCGATTTGAGGTCCAGGAGAACACCTGCATCCTTGTCATAAGCGGCCCATTCGCTCAGCCAGACGCCGGCCCATCCGCTGGCATTTGCGGCCAGCAGGAGGTTGTAGCAAAGCGCGCCTGCGGAGAGTTCCTGCTCCCAGACGGGTGTGCGACCATCGTCCACTGGGCTCGAAATCACTGCCACGACCACGGGTGCGCGAAGCATCGATTTCCCGGCCTCTTCGACCTGCTGGGAAGGCGCTCCGCGCACCCTGAGTATCTGCGCGAAAGCTCGCCCGGCTCCGGCGCGCGCCTCGCCTTCAAATACGATGAACCGCCACGGGCCAAGCTTCCGGTGATCGGGCACACGCATGGCAACACGCAGCAGTTCGTCCAGTTCAGAGGGGCTTGGGCCCGGCTCGCCTAGGACAAGTTTGTTTGCAGACTTGCGCAGCGCCAGCAGGGCCCGCGCATCGGCGCTCGGGCGGGCGCCTGAAAGCGGCTGGTCACGGGGCGGGGGAGGCGGAAAGCGTCTGGTCATCAAGGTCTGGCATAATCAGAGGACCGCGCGAGGAGAAGGACCGAAAATGACGCGTCCCGACTATAGCAATTGAAATTGCGGCCGCCGAAGGCCATTTACATGTCAGATACCGCGCAGGGAGCCCGTATGATTGACAATCCGGACATCGGGGCGCCGGCGCCAGCGTGGAAACGCCTGCAGTTCGAGGCCACGGCCGCGGCGGCGGAAGAGCCCTCCCTGTCGAGCTATCTTAACGCTGCGATCCTTAACCACACCACCCTCGGGGACGCCTTGTCCTATCACCTCGCCGAAAAGCTCGCGAGCCCGGCGATGGCGACCCAGCAGGTCCGGCATGTGATCTCCGGCATCTTTGGCGCCGCGCCGGAACTCGTAGCGGTTGCCGAAACCGACATGCAGGCCGTGCTTGAGCGCGACCCCGCCTGCCGGGGCATGCTGCAGCCCTTCCTGTTCTTCAAGGGCTACCTCGCGCTCCAGACCCACCGTGTTGCGCACGAGCTGTGGCGCACGGGCCGCGAGACACTCGCTTTCCATTTCCAGAGCCGCGCCTCGGAACTGTTCGACGTTGATATACACCCAGCCGCTCGCATCGGACGCGGCGTGATGTTCGACCATGCGTCCGGCATAACGATCGGCGAAACAGCGGTTGTGGGCGATGGCTGTTCACTGCTGCACGGCGTTACGCTGGGCGGTACCGGCAAGGAAGTCGGCGACCGGCACCCGAAAATTGGCCGGGGCGTGCTGCTTTCAGTAGGCGCGAAGATCCTCGGCAATATTACCGTGGGCGATGAAGCAAAGGTCGCAGCGGGTAGTGTGGTGCTCAAGGATGTGCCGTCCCAGTGCACCGTTGCGGGCGTGCCGGCGAAGATCGTTTCCGGTCCGACCTGCTGCCAGCCGGCGCAGAACATGGATCAGGGCATCCCGGACGCCGCCGAAACCTCATAAATACCTTGCAGTGCAACACTTTGCTCAGGCGCTGGAAGCGTCTAGTCTCGGCTTGTGTTGATTTGGTTCAGGAATTCCCATGATAAACAAAGAAGAAACCCTTCGCCTTGAGGCCTATCTCAAGGAGAAGCTGCATCCGGGCCTGCGCCTGCTCGCGCGCGACAAGCTCAACGATTCCCTCGAAGTCTACCTCGGCGCCGAATTCCTTGCCGTCATCTACAAGGACGAGGAAGAGGGCGAGACCTCTTATCAGCTGATGATGACGGTGCTGAAGGAAGACATCATGGGCGGCTGAGCCGTCCATCAGTCTTCCCGGTGCGCCGCCCTCTGCAATCGATCATTGATGGCTTCGCCGAGCCCCGTTTCGGGGATCGGTCCGACAGCTATTCGCTCATACCGGGCGTCCAGTGCGCGCAGGACGGCGAATAGTTTAGACGCGGCTTCCACCAGATCGCCGGTGGGTGAAAGGTTCAGGCCGCCCGTCTGACCCGGCCCGAAGGTCAGGAAGCCTTCGCCGTCTTCGGCCTTTTCGGCGTTGAGGCGAAGCCGGGCTTTCGGCGCGTAGTGCGATTTCAGCTGGCCCGGCGCGCTGATGGCATCTGCATCCGCCGCGTGGCATACGGGCCGGCCGAGCAATTCTGCAATCTGCGCGGTGGCAATGCCGCCCGGCCTTAGCAGGACCGGGCCGCCTGCGTCGAAGCCGAGGATGGTGGACTCCATGCCGACTTCGCAGGGCCCACCATCAAGGATCAGATCGATGCGCTTGCCAAGGTCGGCCTCGACATGCTCGGCGCGTGTCGGGCTGACATGGCCGGAGCGGTTTGCCGAGGGGGCAACCAGGGGCCGTCCGAAAACGGTAATCAGCGCGGCTGCCGCCTTGTGCTTCGGCCAGCGCAGGGCCAGCGTCTCGAGGCCCGCACGGGCAAGGTCCGATACCTGCCCACCGGCCTGCGCGGGGAGGACCAGTGTCAGCGCGCCCGGCCAGAAAGCTTCGCCGCATTGCCGGGCCAGGGGCGAGAACGCAGCTTCCCGCTCCGCCATCTCCCAGGACGAAACATGCGCGATCAGCGGATTGAACCGGGGCCGGCCCTTGGCTTCGTAGATGCGGGAGACCGCTTCCGGGTTGGCCGCGTCCGCCGCGAGGCCATAGACTGTCTCGGTGGGGATGGCGACCAGCCCGCCTTCGCCAAGGATCTCGGCGGCAAGGGCAATGGTTTCGGGCAGGATGGGCACAATGCGCGCGGTCATGGCGGGGCCATAGCACCGGTGGCAGATCCGGCATACCGGCGGTTTACCGTGTCCGCGTCGCCCGGCCGGAAATCGTGACGGTAACCTCGTCCGAAATCCATTTCCCGCCCGGATCAGAGCCCTGACCAAGATCCAGCGCCTTACGGGAAAACTTTACAAGCCCTTCAAGGCGGGCTTCGTCGCCAGAAATATCGAGCGTGAAGTTCAGCGGTACGCTTACAGGTTTGCCCTTCAGCGTAAGCGTTGCGGTGGCCGAATAGCCTCCCGCAGCCTCTGAGAAGCCACCGAGTTCAACGGTCGCTTCCGGATACTCGGCGATGTTGAACCATTCCCGGCCTTTCAGACTGTCATCGTAGAGTTTCTTGCCGGTCGATGCCGAACCCGCGTCGACGACGACCTTGACCGCAGACGTCTCCAGCGCCTCAGGATAGAAAGCGACATCCGCAACCCAGGCACCAAACGTACCGTCGAAGCCATTGCCTTCGTAAAGGCCGGAGAACCTGATCTGCGAAGCATTGTAGTCCACCTTCCAATTTGCGCCAACCAGCCCCGTTCCCGAGGGCGCCGGGCCGGAACTCGCGGGGCCCGCGCTGAGAAGGGATGCTACCGCAATTACGGCGAATAGGGCGGCGCTGCCGCCAAACGCAAACATGAAGCCGCGCGCAGGAAGGGTTGGCGGATTGGGGCGACCGAACAGGCCCGGCAGCATCCGCTTCAGTACGCCGTCCTCGGCGCCGAACTCGTGTTTCGCTGCACCTGCCACGTGCAGGGCCAGGAGGCCGATGATCACCCATGCGCCCTTGCTGTGGAAGAACTCGACGATTTCGTAGAGGTCTTCGCTGATCAGGCCTTCGGTAAACGGCAGGTGCGGCCAGCTGACGATCCCATAGAGCACGGTCGCGACCTGAAAGGGCGAGACTGACACCAGCAGCCACCCGCCCAGCGGAATACCGATCATCAGGGCATAGAAGGCGATGTGGACGGCGTGTGAGGCCGTCTTCTCCAGTTTGGGCATGGCCTCCGGCAGCGGCGGCGGCGGGTTTGTAAACCGCCAGGCCAGTCTGGCGAGGGCAAGGAACAGAACCGTTATGCCGATCGACTTATGGAGCTGAAAGCGGGCCTCGTTTTCTTCCATGTTCCAGCCGAGCCAGATCATGAACAGCAGCAGCGCCGCCATCGCCCAGTGAAGGGCAATGGCGACGGCTGTGTAGCGCGACGACGACGCTTCAGCGCTCATCGCAACTAACCGGCGGCAGCTTCGAGGAACTCGGTCTCGATGATGATCTCCACATCATCGCCGATGAATTCGAGGTTGCTGTTCATGCCGAAATCCGACCGCTTGAGTGTCGTTCTTGCAGAGAAGCCGATCCGGTCCTGATCCGGTGTCCAGGGCAACTGGACCATGCCGTTATAGGTCACGTCGAGGGTCACCGGCCTGGTCACGCCGAGGAAGGTCAGGTCGCCGGTTACCGTGCCGGTGGTCTGGCTCGCCTGGGCGGCCGAGGTCGACTTGAACGTGATGATCGGGTGGGCGCTGGCATTGAACCAGCCCGGGTTGAGGCGGAGGTCATCGTTCCAGGAGGCATACGGGCTGTCCGGGTGGGTTCCTTTGTAATCGCCTCCGAAGTCGGTCTCGACCGAGCGCGGGTCGATCGTGACTTCCACCGAGTTTGCGGCGAGGTCTTCCGGGTTGAAGTTCAGGGTGGCGTTCACGGTCTTGAAACGTGCCGTGTATTTCGAAAGACCGAGATGGTTCACGCGCCAGGTGACCGAGGTATGGCCCGGGTCGATGTCGTAGACCGCAGCCTGGCCAAAGGCGACTTCAGCAGCCGGAGCGGCCTCGGGGGCGGCAACTTCTGCGGCCGGCGCGGCGGCGTCAGCGGCAACAGTGGTCTGCGCAGCCGGGGTACACGCAGCCAGCACCAGCGCGCTGGCGGAAATCAGGAAAAGTTTCATTGTATTCGTCTCCAAAATGCCCGACGGGTCTCCCGCTCAAATAGTGCAGACTTTCGGTCTGTGCAGCAATCAGACTATCACTCGCAAAGAATAACTCCTATCCGCGACATGGAATGCTGATGCCCTACGACGCCCCGATCGACGAAATCGAGTTTTCTCTCAAGGCGGTAGCCGGGATGGGCCAGCTGGAAGGCCTGCCGGGCCTCGAGGCCTATGATGAAGAGATCATCCGCCCGATCCTTGAGGAAGCGGCGAAGCTTGCGCGCGATGTGCTTGCACCGCTGAACCCGGTTGGCGATTCGCAGGGCGCGCGGCTGGAAGATACCCGGGTCATCGCCCCGGAAGGTTTCAAGGCCGCTTACGATGCTTTTCGTAAGGGCGGCTGGATGGGCCTGGCGGCGCCGGAAGTATGGGGCGGGCAGGGCCTGCCGCGCGCGCTGGCCCTCGGCGTGATGGAAATGTTCCATGCCGCCAACATGGCATTCGGCCTCTGCCCGATGCTCAGCTATGGCGCGGTCGAAGCGCTGCTGGCGCATGGCACGGACGACCAGAAGAACACCTACCTGCCGAAACTCGTGGCCGGGGACTGGACCGGCACGATGAACCTGACTGAGCCTCAAGCCGGCAGCGATGTCGGCGCCCTGTCTGCCAGGGCCGTGCCGAACGTGGGCGGCAGCTACGCCATCTCGGGCCAGAAAATCTACATCACCTGGGGCGACCATGACCTCGCCGAGAACATCATCCATCTGGTTCTGGCGCGCGTCCCGGGTGCTCCGGCCGGCTCGAAAGGCATTTCGCTATTCCTCGTGCCGAAGTTTCTCGTCAACACGGATGGCACGCTCGGCGCGCGCAATCAGGTTTATTGCATCGGCCTCGAGAAAAAGATCGGCATCCACGCCAGCCCGACCTGCGTGATGGAATACTCCGGAGCGACCGGCTGGCTGATTGGCGAGGCGAATAAGGGTCTCGCCTGCATGTTCACGATGATGAACTCTGCGCGATTGAATGTCGGCCTTGAAGGTGTGGCGGTCGGCGAGGCGGCCTACCAGGCGGCGTTCAGCTATGCGCAGGAACGCAAGCAGGGAAAAGTCGAGGGCATTTCCGGCGCCGCGCCGATCCTCCACCATGCCGATGTGCGCCGTACACTGATCACCATGCGCGCACGTGTTGCCGCTGCGCGCGCTATCTGCCATGCCTGCGGCGTGTCAGCAGATCTTGCGCATGCCTCAGACACGCCCTCGATCCGCGCCGCCGCCAAGGCACGGGAAGATCTGCTGACGCCGATCGCGAAAGCCTGGAGCACCGACATGGGCGTCGATGTCGCCAGCCTTGGCGTTCAGGTGCATGGCGGTATGGGCTTCATGAGCGAAACCCTCGCGGCGCAGCTTTACCGAGATGCGCGTATCGCGCCGATCTATGAAGGCACGAACGGTATACAGGCCATCGATCTCGTGGGTCGCAAAATCGCTGGAAATGGTGGCGCCTCGATGCGCGCCATGTTAACCGAGGTGGATGAGACTGTGCGCCTCGCGCGCTCTACCAATGATCCGCAATTCGTTCAGCTGGCGGAGCGTCTATGGGCGGCGTCGAAGGCGCTGGCCGAGACCACCGACTGGATGCTCGCGCGCATGAAGGCCCAGGAGCAGGACAAAGCGCTCGCTGGCGCGACCGCCTATCTCGCGCTTGCCGGCGACGTGATCGGCGGGCACTTCCTTGCCCGCGCCGCCCTTGCAGCCCGCCAGAAGGAGCCGGACTTCCGGGCCCGCCAGATGGCACTCGCAGGGTTCTTTGCGGAAACCTCGCTTGCCTCAGCGCCGGGGCGCGTGCCCGGCATCACCGAAGGCGGCGACCGCTTTCTCGACAACAGCCGTGCACTCTTTGGAATCGATTGAACCATGGCCGCCTGGACGAAAACCTATACGGGCGCCGAATCGGTCCGCATAAACAAATGGCTGGCGCTCGAAGGGGTCTGCTCGCGCCGCGAGGCTGATGCTCTGATCGAGCAGGGCCTTGTCGAGATTGATGGCAAACCGATCACCGAACTTGGCGAGCGGATCGTCCCGGGCCAGACGATCAAGCTGAACTCCAAGGCCGCTCAGAAGCTCGACAACCAGCTCTCCATCGTCCTGAACAAGCCGATCGGGTACGTTTCCGGGACGCCGGAGCCGGGCGAGACGCCGGCCATCCGCCTGATTGTCAAAGAGCGCCTGAAGGGTGAGGCCCATGCTATCCCTGGCCGCAACAACAAGATGGCGCCGCTGGGACGCCTCGACAAGGATTCGCGCGGACTTCTGATCCTGTCGGAAGACGGCGTGCTGGCCAAAGCGGTGATCGGCCCGCTGAGCGAGGTCGACAAGGAATATGTCGTGAAGGTGCTCGGCGAGATCACGCCGGAGAAACTTGCGCAGCTACGCCACGGGCTTGAGCTCGACGGCCGCAAGCTGCGCCCTGCCAGGGTCACAGCCGAAGGAAAGGACACGCTGCGCTTCGTCCTCAACGAAGGCCGCAACCGGCAGATCCGCCGGATGTGTTCGCTGGTGCATCTGCGGGTCGCCGACCTGCACCGGGTACGTGTCGGCCCGGTCGAGCTGGGAAACCTGCCGGAAGGCAAGTGGCGCCCCCTCAGCCACAAGGAACGTGCGGCCCTTATCGCCGCAAGCGTTGGCAGGGCAGCCGAGGCAAAGTCCGTGAAGAAGGCCCCGGCGCCCGGCCCTAAGGCCCGCAAGTCGTCGATAGGAAAATCGAAGGAAGTCGCCTCGGAACTGGCACCAAAAGTTCCATATCGGACCAGGAATTACGGGGTGACGGGTGAGGGCTTCAAACGCACGAAGCTTGCGCGGCGGCCGCGCAGTCCGATAAAGTAGCCTGCCCTTGCGTTACGGCTCGACGTGCCCGGCGCGCGGCGTATCGTGGGCCATGGATGGATTTGAATACGCTCCGACGACCCGCTTCGGCCTGAACTATCCCTTCGGGGAAGTCACGCCCGGCCTCGGCGAGACGATCACCGTCGCGCGGGGAATCGAATGGGTGCGGATGCCGCTGCCGTTCTCGCTGAAGTTCATCAATCTCTGGCTGATTGATGACGGCGACAGCTGGACCATTGTGGACACCGGCCTGCCGCTGCCCGAGACCAAGTCGGCCTGGGGCAAGCTGCTGGATGGGCGGGTGACCCCGGAAAAGCCACTGAAGCGCATAATCATCACCCATATGCACCCGGACCATGTCGGCAGCGCCGGGTGGCTCTGTCACAAATACGGCGCCCAGCTCTGGATGAGCCGCCTGGAATACATCACCTGCCGGATGCTGGTCGCCGATACCGGGCGTCAGGCGCCGCCCGTCGCGCTCGACTTCTACCGCCGCTGCGGCTGGGAAGAAGAGGCACTCGACCATTACAAATCCCGGTTCGGCGGCTTCGGCCGGGGCGTCAGCCTCATGCCGGATGCCTATTTCCGGCTGTCGGAGGGCGACGAAATCCAGATGGCCGGTTCGAGCTGGCAAGTCATCATGGGCGCCGGTCATTCGCCTGAGCACGCCTGCCTCTATTGCCCGGAACTCAGGATCCTGATTTCTGGAGACCAGATCCTGCCGCGCATATCCTCCAATGTATCGGTTCACCCGACCGAGCCGGAGGCCGACCCGCTGGCCGAATGGCTGGACAGCTGCCGCAAGCTGATGAAAGCGCTGCCGGACGATTGCCTTGTACTTCCGGCCCACAATGAGCCGTTCACAGGCGCCCACAGGCGCTTGCAACATCTGATTGATGGGCATGAAACCGCGCTGTCGCGCCTGCGCCGCCGGCTCGAGAAGGGGCCCGCCACCGTATTGGATACATTCGTCGCGGTCTTCGGGCGGGCAATTGCCGGCGACGAACTCAGCATGGCCACCGGCGAGGCGCTGGCACACCTGAATTACCTCAAGCACCGCGGTGAACTGGCCCTCTCGGCCTCCGACACCGGGGTGACGCTTTACAATCCGGCCCATGTCACCCAACCGGGTGAATAGCAGTCTGCGAGGCTTTTTCGCCTTCGCAGAGGAAGACATATTCGTCTAAGACTGCCGCCGAAGTGGATTCTTGAGGTCACGATGCCCATTGAAATCGACGCCCCGTCGCAGTCGGCGCCGCCAGTGTCGACCTGGGAAAAGGTGAAGCGCGAACTGAAGGAATGGGGCGCCACGCTGGCAATTGTTGCCCCGGCCTTCCTGCTTTTCACCGGCCTGCTTTACGAACAGCGCGTGATCCCGTCGGAAAGCATGGTGCCGACGCTGGAAGTCGGCGACCGTGTGGCTGTGGCCAAGTTTGCCTATGGGTATGGCCGCTATTCGCTGCCGCTCAGCATGGGTCGCTACCTGCCATTGGGTGAGGGCCGGTTCTTTCCGGGTGCGCCGGAGCGCGGCGCAGTGGTGGTGTTCGAGCATACCCATTCGGACAGGGTGATGATCAAGCGCGTCATCGGCCTGCCGGGAGACACCGTGCAGATCCTCGGCGAAACGCTGATCCTGAACGGTCAGTCCGTGCAGTCGGAGTTCACGCGTGAAGTGCGCTATGTGCCGGACCGTGAAGTGATCGTCGACCAGGTGCAGGAATGGACCGAGACCATCGGAGATCATTCCTGGACCACCCACCGCGGCCTGCGGGGGCGACCGGTGTCCGACACGATGATGTTTGTGGTGCCCGAGGGGCACATGTTCCTGATCGGGGATAACCGCAACAATTCGTACGACAGCCGCGAACTCTCAGGTCATTGCCCGCCGATCAATGGCATGGTCGACCGCGCCGGCTGTCCGCTGCGTGTCAACGCCGACGATGCCTCCATCGGCTTTGTGCCGCTCGATCACCTGATCGGCCGCGCCGACACAGTGTTGCTCACGTTCCATCGCTGCGGCCTGCAGGATGATGAACCCTGCAAGAAGCGGGTCTGGCGCGGGCTCTGATACCGGCAGGTTGCCGCTCCGGGCCCCGCTTCCGGCTTGCCCGGCAAAGGCAACGCCGCTAGTGCGTCTGGACGCGGCACGGGACCTGCGCGCTGCCAAATCGACGAGGAAGGACGATGCCAGAAACGACATCGGCTG
>NZ_JBBEBT010000328.1:0-11986 GCF_040882205.1 Hyphomonas sp. | reverse complement strand
CTTCGGCGCGGGTGGGGAGGCTGGGCTGGGCGCCGGGGCGGGTGCAGGTCAGGGCGCTGGCGGCGACCGCAAAGGTGAGGGCGGCGGTCTCGCCCATACCTTCGATGAGGGCAGCGGCGAGGGCGGCAAAGAAGGTGTCGCCGGCGCCGACGGTGTCGACGACGCGCACCTTGGGCGGCTTTGCCGAGGCGATCTGTTTACCGCCTTTCCAGAGCTGCGCCCCGTTCTCGCCGAGCGAGATGGCAACGAGGCAGCCCGGGGCGTGGAGGGCGGCGCCATAGAAGGCGGCTTCGGTTTCGTTGACGACGAGGAGGTCAGCTTCCGCCAGCAGCGCGTCCGGCACGGGCAGTGCGGGGGCGAGGTTCAGCGCGACGAGGCCGGTGGCGCGCTGCGCGGCGGCGAGGAGCGCGGGGACGGGGACTTCGAGGACGCCGAGCATGTGCTGGATCGGCGCGCCGGCGACATCACCTGCGCCGAGCGCATTGTTTGCACCTGGACAGACGACGATCAGGTTTTCGCCTTCGGGCGAGACAGCGATGAGGGCGACGCCGGTGGTTTCGCCGTTCAGGTACTGCGTGGACGATAGATCGACGCCGCCATTGCGCAGCAGCTTCAGGGCTTCCTCGGCCATGTCGTCATTACCGACGGCGGCGACGAGGCGAACCTTGTGGCCGAGGCGCGCGGCGGCAAGCGCCTGGTTGGCGCCCTTGCCGCCTGGATAGCGCGCGAGGCGGGCGCCGGTGACCGTTTCGCCCGGATGCGGGAGCGGCGCGCCGGAGGCGACGAGGTCGAGATTGACGGAACCGACAACGGTGATCATGCGCGCGCTTTCAGGAGGGTCTCGATGACGGCGAAGAAGGCATCGGCATCGGCGGCGGTGACCCAGGAGTGGGGGCCGCTTCTGGTGTCCTTTACCTTCGTGCGGCCGAACTGGTCACCGGGGCGCGTGACGACGCTGACACGGCAGGGCCTGGTCTGGAAGATTTCAGGGGCGATCAGGTAAACGACCGTAGACGGATCATGCATCGGCGCCATCTGGCCGTTTTTCCAGCGGGCCTCCAGCTTGTTGCCGGCGGCAAGCAGGTCGGCCATCATCCTTGCATCGGTGCCGGGCAGCTTGCCCAGGCTGTCCAGGCGGGGCGCTTCTGCGCGCACGGTGTGGGTGACGTCGAGGCTGAGCACCGTGGTGCGGATATTTGCATCGAACACGATGGCGGCGGCATGGGGGTCGGCGAAGACGTTGAACTCGGCGAAGGGCGTGACGTTGCCGCTGATGCGGTCGCCGCCGGCCATGACGACGAGATGACCGATGCTATTGGCGATCTCGGGCGCCATCACGAGGGCGGCGGCGAGATTGGTCATCGGGCCGGAGAGGATGACGGTCTGGCTGGCGGGCCTCGCGGCGGAGAGGCGCGCGATCAGTTCGCTCACGCCGTGGCCAGGGGCGAGGGGCGCCTTCGGCTCGAAAATCTCGATACCCTCGATGCCGCTCATGCCGTGAAAGTCTTCCGCCGTGACGGGTTTGCGCAGCATCGGGCGGGGGCAGCCGGCATGGACCGGCACATCGGGGCGGCCCATCCGTTCACAGATCATCCGGGCATTCCGGCTGGTCAGGCGAAGGGGCACATTGCCGGCGACGGCGGTGATCGCCTGCACGTCCAGTTTCGGGGACATCAGGGCGATCATCAGCATGACAGCATCATCAATACCGGGGTCGCAGTCGATGATCAGGGGGAGGGGGGCGGACTTCGGCAAGGCAGTCATTCGCGGGCCTGCAATTCGGCGATGATGCGCTGGTAGTGCTCATCGAGCGGCGGGCTTTCGAATTTCACGCCGAGGGCTTCCATCGCCATGTCTGCGGTGACCTTTGCCTTCTTGCGGCCGTAGAGACGCGCGACCATGCGGCTGGTCGCGTGGACCTGACCTTTCGAGATGAACTTATGCTCGAAGCAGATGAAACAGTCATCCCATCCGGCGAGGCGCGTCTGCAGTTCGAACTTCTGCGGATAGCGCAGCATACGACTGTAATTGAAGGATTCGTACTGGACGATCGGGATCCAGCCGCGCTTGCGATAGGTCTTCAGGGCGCCTGTGCGGCCCATGAAGTTCATCGTGCCGAGGTCGGTGAATGAGGAATAGCGCGAATTGGTCATGTGGCCCATCGGGTCCTGATCGCCGAGCCAGACGGCAGAACGGACGATGTGCAGGTCGAGGATCGCGGTCTTCACCTTCGAGAAGAAGGCGGGAAGGAAGACCCTGAGAAAACGGAAAAAGAGGTTCATGGGCGGGTCCGGCTGTTTCCGCAGCCCTGTTTATCAGGCTTATGTATGCGGAGCACCGCCGACGCTTTCAAGCGCCGTGCCGATTAAATTAGTCATGCGGCCGGATTGGCCCTGTTTACTCTGCGGGCTGGGTGAGAGCTTCGGATTCGGCCTCGAGCTTGCGGGCTACGTCGCCGGGCGAGCCGGTACGGCGGGCGAGCAGGCTGTAGGCCGCCGGGACCACCAGCAGGGCGACGGTGACTGAGGCTAGGGCGCCGAAGAAGACGACGATGCCGATGGCCGTGCGCGTCTCGGCGCCGGCGCCGTGGGTGAAGATCAGCGGCAGGGCGCCGGCGGCGGTGGTCATGCCGGTCATCAGGATCGGGCGCAGGCGGGCGAGGGAGGCTTCCTTCAGGGCGATGTCGAATGCCTTGCCTTCATCGCGCAGCTGGTTGGCAAACTCGACGACGAGAATCCCGTTCTTAGCCGCCAGGCCGACGAGCATGATGAGGCCGATCTGGGTATAGATGTTCAGTGTCTGGCCGGTGAGCCAGAGGCCAAGCATGCCGCCCGCGAGCGTGGCGGGGACCGCGAGGATGATCACCAGCGGGTGGATCCAGCTTTCGAACTGCGCGGCGAGCACGAGAAAGACGATCAGCAGGCCGAGGCCGAAGACAAACAGGATGGACGAGCCTGAAGAGCGGAACTCGAGGGACTGGCCCTTGAAGTCGATGGAGGCTTCCTGGGGCAGGCTATCGCGGGCAATGCGTTCCATTCCGGCGAGGGCATCGCCGAGGTTCACCCCGGGCGCGAGGTTTGCGTCAATGGTGATCGCGCGCACGCGGTTATAGCGGTTCAGTGTCGGGCTGTCGGCGAAGGGCACGATGGTGATGACGCTGGCGAGCGGGACGAGTTCGCCGGAGCGGGTCGAGCGGACATAGATGTTCTGCACATCGTTGGGGGTGGACTGCTCCGAGCGCAGGCCCTCGAGGATGACGTCATACTCCTCGCCCTGGTCGATATAGGTGGTGACGCGGCGCGAGCCGAGCATGGTCTGGAGGGTCGAGCCAATTTCGGAGACCGTGACGCCGAGGTCTGCGGCGCGCGCATAGTCAATCTCGATCCGGTATTGCGGCTGGGTTTCCTTGTAGTCCCAGTCGATATCGGTGAGGCCCGGATTGTCGGTTTCGACAGCAGCGAGGAAGATGTCACGCCACTCGACGACCTGCTCGTAGGAGGGTCCGCCGATGACGAACTGGACCGGCTTGCCGCCGCCGCCTGCAAGACCCTGGCGCATCAGGGCGAAGGCGCGGATGCCGGGAAGGTCGGACAACTTTCCGTTGATCTCTTTGATCACTTCATCGGCCGGTCGGCGGTTCGCCCAGTCATCGAGCACGGCAACGACGTTGCCCTGATTGTAAGCGTTCGAGCCGAAGCCGGGCGCACGTACGAGGAGGCGGCTGATCTCGCCGGACTCCGTATACGGAAGAAGCCGGCGCTCGATCTCGTCGAGGTATTTGGACATGTACTCGAAGGAGGCGCCCTCCGGTCCCCGTACGGAGACGAAGAAGCTGCCGCGGTCTTCGCGCGGCGCGTACTCCTGGCCGAGGGTCTGGTACAGGATCCAGATCGCGGCAAAGGCGGCGAGCAGCCCGGCAATGACGATGACCGGGAAGCGCACGATCACGTCGAACACGTGGCCGTAGAGCCATTTGATGGCGCTGAACACGTGGTCGACCATGTTGGGCAGGAAGGCCACGATCCCTTTGCGTTTTCCGGTGTACGGCGTCAGGATTTTCGATGCGATCATCGGCGAGAGCGACAGGGCGACAAAGCACGAGAAGGCCACAGATGCGGCGATGGCAACGGCGAACTCCGTAAACAGCCGGCCGGTATTACCGCCCATGAAGGTGATCGGAATGAACACGGCCATCAGCACCATCGTGGTGGCCAGCACGGCAAAGCCGACCTGGCGGGTGCCGTTGAACGCAGCGACGAGCGGTGTCTCGCCCAGTTCCTTCATGCGCCGGTCGATGTTTTCGAGCACGACGATCGCGTCGTCCACGATGAGGCCGATGGCGAGCACGAGCGCAAGCAGTGTCAGGAGGTTCAGCGACAGACCAAGCGCGTACATGATGATGAACGTGGCGGTCACCGAGACCGGCACGGTAATTGCCGGAATGATGGTGGCACGCAGGCTGCCGAGGAAGAGGAAAATGACCAGGGTAACAAGGCCGACCGTGATGGCGAGTGTGAGCCAGACTTCGCGGATCGAGGCCTCGATGAAGAGCGAACTGTCGAAGGAGCGGTAGATCTGCATTCCGTCCGGCAGCGTCGCGTTGAGTTCGTCCGCGAGTTCCTTGGCGGCTTTCGCAACGTCAACAGTGTTGGCGGTGGACTGTTTGACGATACCGAGACCAACCATCGGCTCGCCGTTGCCGCGAAACGTCGTGCGGTCATCGACTGTGCCGCGTTCAACGCGGGCGACATCGCCGAGACGGACGAGATAACCCTCGCCCTGGGCGATCACGAGGCCAGAAAAATCCTCGACATTCCGGAATGCGCGGTCGATCCGCATCGTGTAGTAAAGGTCGCCGGACTCCAGATTGCCGGCAGGCGCTTCGATGTTTTCCGAGCGAAGGGCGCGTTCGATATCGCTGGCGACAAGGCCGCGGGCGGCGAGCGCGCGCCGGTCGATCCAGACGCGCATCGCAAAGTCGCGGGCGCCGCCGACCTGCACGCGGGCGACACCGTCGAGCGCCGAGAAACGGTCGACGAGATAGCGGTTGGCATAATCGGTGAGTTCGGGGGTTGCCAGCTTTTCGCTGGCGAGGTTCATCCAGAGGATCACGTCATCATCGGCGTCGGCTTTCTCGACTTCCGGCGGATCGGCTTCGGCGGGCAGAAGGTCGACAATGCCAGAAACCCGGTCGCGCACGTCATTCGCAGCGGACTCGATATCGCGGTCAATGCGGAATTCGATAGAGATGTTGGAGCGGCCATCGGAGGAGCGCGAGTTGATGAAACGCACGCCTTCCACACCGGCGATCCGGTCTTCGATGATCTGTGTGATGCGGGTTTCGATCACCGAGGCCGAGGCGCCGGGATAGTTGGTAGAGATCGAGACGACAGGCGGGTCGATGTCGGGATACTCGCGCAGGGCCAGACGCGAGAAAGAAACCAGGCCGAACACGATGAGCACCAGGGCAAGCACCCAGGCGAAGACGGGACGCGTGATCGAGGTATCCGACAGGATCATGGCAATCTATTCCCGGTTTGCTGCGGACGTCTCTGCGCCGCCGCCTGGCCCGACGGCCAGTGACGGCTTAAGGATCGCCTGGTCACGAAGAATGATGGGCGCACCTTCACGAAGCCGCAAGGCGCCTTCCGAGACAACACGCTGGCCGGGCTGTAGGCCGGCGAGCACTTCGACGCGGCCTTCCTGGCGCAGGCCGGTTTCGACTTTCACACGGTTCGCAACAAGGCCTTGCTCGCCGTCCGAAACGACCCAGACAAAGGTCTCCGGACCGAGCGGCTGCAAGGCGCTTTCGGGCACCGAAAGCGCTTCGCGCGGCTGGGCGAGCAGCGTGACCGCGACGAACATGCCCGCTTTCAGCTGGCCGTCGGCGTTCGGGATCATTGCCCGTACACGGACAGAGCGGGTGACCGGGTCAATCGAGTTATTGATGCTATCGACCGTGCCTTCGAACGTCATGCCGGGCAAATCGCTCGAGCGGGCTTCGATGGCGACACCGGGCTGCAGGCTGCTCAGGACGATCGACGGTACGGCGAAGTCGAGACGCATGACACTGTCATCGATCAGCGTGGCGACGACATCACCGGGGCCGACGAAGGAGCCGACGCTGACGCGCCGGAACCCGAGGACGCCGTCGAAAGGAGCGACGAGTACGCGGTCGCGCTGGCGCGACTGGACGGCGCGCAGCTGGGCGGCGGCGGCGTTGGAATCGCGGCGGGCGAGATCAAGCTCGGCTTTCGAGACAGCGCCCTGCGCCGAGAGCGGCTCGAGGCGGGCAAGTTCCTGATTGGCCTGGGCGAGGGCCGCTTCAGCGCCTTCGACAAGCGCGCTCTGCTCGCGTTGCGCGAGGGAGATCAGCGTCTTGCCGGCTTTCACGCGCTCGCCGTCTTCAAAATAGACGGCGGTGACGCGGTCAGACGCCGAAAGGGTCAGGTCGGCGCGCTCATTGGCTTCCAGCGTGCCGATGGCTTCGACGCGGTTGGCGAAGGTCTGGTTGCGGGCGGGTTCGGCGAAGACGCTGGCGGCCGGCGGACCACCGCGTCCGCCCGGGGCGCCGGGGCCCGGTGCGGCGCCGATCTCCGAGCAGCCGGGAAGCATCGCGAGGGCGATCAGCATGGCGGCGCCCGCCGCAAGGGCAGACGCGCGGGGCCAGGTTCGGGAGGTCGGCGTGGTCATGGATTTTCTTCCTGAGCCGCCCGGAAGGCGGTGAGTTCTTCATCGGTCCAGATGCCGCCGAGACTGCGATAGGCGCGGATGGCGCGGCGGGCGATTTCGGCTTCGTTGACGGCGAGCTGGTCTTCCGCTGTCAGCAGGGTGCGCTGCGCGTCGAGCACGTCGAGGGAGGAGTCGAGGCCTTCCTGGAAACGCAGGCGCGCGAGTTCGAAGGAGCGGCGCGCGGAGGTGAGCGCAGCTTCAAGGTCTGTCCGGCGCTGGCGCTCGGTGACATAGTTGGACAGCGCCGTTTCGGTTTCGGCGAGGGCGTCGAGGACGGTGGCTTCATAATCGGCGACGGTGGCGCGCGTGCGGGCATCGTTGACGTCGATCTGGGCATAGACGCGGCGCAGGTCCGGGCCAGCCCAGCTGATGGCCGGGCCGATCGAGAAGCCGATGGAATCTTGGTTGAAGACAACGCCGGTATCGCTGAGCACACCGAAGAGATTGGCGTTGAGGGTGATGCGCGGGAAGAGGTTGGCGCGGGCTGCGTCGCCGAGGGCGAGGGCGGCGGCGATGCGGGCTTCGGCGAGGCGCACATCGGGGCGGCGGCGCAGCATGTCTTCCGGTGCGCCGGTGCTCAGCGGCGCCGTGAGGCGCGGGACGCGGGCAACGCGGGCGGCGTCGAGGCTGGAGGCAAGCGCGGGCTGCGTAGCGGCGGTGCCGGTCAGCGCGGCCAGGCGGTTGCGGGCGGCGGAGATGGTCGCGCGAAAGACGGGCAGGGAGGATAGCGTCGTGCGATACTGCGTTTCGGAGCGGCTGAGATCGAGTTCGTTGGCGCGGCCATTGTCGAACAGGGTGCGGACGAGGTCGAGGCTGTCCTTCTGGGCCGCAGCGTTGGCGTCGGCGACCGCAAGGCGCGCTTCGGCGCTGCGCAGGTCAATGTAGGCGAGGGCGGTTTCGGAGGCGATGGTGACCGCCAGATCGCGGCGCAGTTCGCGCGCGGCCGTCTCGTCGAAGCGGGCCGCCTCGATGGCGAAGCCGATGCGGCCGAAGGCGTCCAGTTCCCAGCCGGAGGCGAGGCCGAAATCGCCGCTGGCCCCGAAATCGTCACCGCCGCCGAGCGGCCGGCCCGCAGAGGCGCTGGCAGAGGAGGAAAACGACGGGCTGCGGCCGAGCAGGGCAAGGCGGAGCAGGGCTTCGGCCTCGGCAACCGAATAGTCCGCGCCGCGAAGGACCGGGGAGGCCTTCAGGCCAGCTTCGACCAGGCGCTGCAGTTCGGGATCGTCAAAGCCGGTCCACCAGTCGGCGCCGGGCGCGCCGTCGCCGGGGAGCGAGGCAAACGCCACGCCGGCTTCAAGGCTTGCGGGCACGGCGGCGGGGGTTTCCGGCACACTGGCGCAGCCGGCGGCCAACAGGACTGCGAGCGCAATTCCCGCAGTGCGGGCCGGGCGGGCGATAGATAACCTTGTCATGAGCCTCGACAAATAGACGGAGAACCTTACCGATCAAGCGAATGCGCAGCCCGGGCCCGTTAAGACCCGTCAAATGAGCATAAACGCTTTCCGGGCCGAAATCCGCCGCTGTGCAGCTAGTTTATTTCGCCGTCACGCGGTTTCAGCGGTTGGAGGGCGCCTTTTCGCCTGCCTCACGGGTTCGTGATCACGGTTACAGGCACTTAACCGGCGGACGCGGGCGCTTCCGGCCCCTAGAAATTCACCCGGCTGGACACGGCGCCGTCGACGATCAGGTTGGAGCCGGTGGTGTAGGAGGACAGGGGAGAAGCGAGGAAGACGGCGGCGTTGGCGATCTCCTGAGGCGTGGCGCATCGCCCGGTCGGGTTGCGGGCATTGGCGGCGGCGAAGAAGTCCGGCGCGTTCTTTTTCACCGTGTCCCAGACGCCGCCTTCGAAGAAAACCATGCCGGGGGAGACGACGTTGACCCGGATACCCGCCTTTGCATGCTGGCGGGCAAGGCCCTTGGCCATGTGGATCAGCGCCGCCTTGATCGGGCCGTAGCTGTCAGCCCGGTCAGCCTGCGCGGCGGAAATCGAGGAGATGATGACGACGGCGGCATCGCCGGATTTTTCCGCGGCCTTGCCGAGCAGCGGCTGGGCGGCTTCGAACGCATTGACGGCGGCGAGCACGTCAAGCTGGAAGTTCTGCTCCCATGAGGAGACATCATTGCCTTGCGCCATGGCGCCGGCATTCGAGATCAGAAGGTCCAGCCCGCCGAGTTCGCCGGCGGCAGACGCGATCCAGGACTTCAGGGCCGGGCCATCCGTGACGTCGACCGAGGCGCCGGTGGCCTTTACGCCAAGGGCTTTCAGTTCGGCGACGGCAGCGGCGACCTGGTCCGCATTGCGGGCGCAGACGCCGACATTCGCGCCTTCCTTCGCCAGCGTATCGGCAATCGCCCGGCCGATGCCGCGCGTGCCGCCGAGAATGAGCGCGTTCTTGCCCTTGAGGTGGAGATCCATGGCGTGTTTCCTGACTTGATCTGGAGCGGCGGCACTGTGACGGGAAACGGTAGAGAGTCCATATCCCGGTGCGATAGGTGAAAAGGCGGGATGGTGAACCTGGCAGGCGCCTAACTTGGAGCATGGGATTTTGCGCCTGGCGTGTCAGGGGTCTTCTGGGCGCAGGACTGCAAGGTCTTAAAGAGCGCACGCCTGCCGAGCAAAGTCTCACGCCGTGGGTCGCCGCCCCTTCAGGGCCCGGGCATGCTAAAAACCCCAATTGTTCACTTCGAAGCCGCCAGCACGATTGCGATCGTGATTTCATCTCATGAGCCGCTGCTCGTTCTGACCAGCGACCAGAAGGTGATTGCCGCGAGCGCCTCGTTTTGCCGGGCTCTCGAGATTGATCCCGCGACGGTTCTCGGCAAACCCCTTGGAGAACCGGGAAGCGGGGAATGGGCCATGCCCAAGCTTGCCTGCCTACCGGCGGCGACCGCTTCCGGGAGTGCGCAGATCGAAGCCTACGAACTCGACCTGCAGAAGCTGGACCAGACCGCCTGCAACCTGGCCGTCAACGCGCGAACGCTCGATGACGGCCCCAAGGGGGATGCCCGGCTCCTTCTGGCCGTTACCGACGTCACACAAGCTCGCGTGCAGTCCCGGCTTAAGGATGATCTTGTTCGCAGGAACGCGATCCTGCTGACGGAGGTCCAGCGCCGGGTTGCCAACAGCCTCCAGATCATTGCCAGCCCTCTGATGCAGAGCGCGCGCCGGGTCCAGTCGGATGAGGTGTGCGGGCATCTCCACAACGCGCAAAGCCGGGTCATGTCGATTGCTGCCCTGCAAAGCCAGCTCTCGGCGTCGACGGACGGTATGGTGAACCTGCGAACCTATCTGAACCAGCTTTCCCGGAGCCTGGCCGCGTCGATGATCGATGATCCGGCCCGGCTCACGATTGAGGTCGACGTCGGCGAAAGCTTAGTAGGCGCTGACATATCGGTCAGTCTGGGCCTGACCGTGACGGAACTTGTCATCAACTCGCTAAAGCACGCCTTCGCAGACCAATCGTTGGGGAAGATCGTGATCGCCTATCACTCTACCGGGCATGAATGGACATTGTCCGTTACGGATAACGGGGCCGGCATGTCCGAAGGAAGGGATGCGCCGAAGCCCGGACTGGGCACGGGCCTCATCGAGGCGCTCGCCAAGAACCTGCAGGGCGAAATCGAGACGAGCGATGCCGGCCCGGGTACAGCTGTGACAATGAGGCATCGGGAAATGGCCGGCACCGAACCCGAATTTTTTTCTCCGCTGCCTGGGAACTCAATGGCTTCCGAAGCGCTGTGTTCCAGCCGAATCCGCGCCAACCTGCCTTCCCGTCACCGGAGCATTCGATGAACAATGGCAAACCAGTGGTTCTCGTTGTTGAGGACAACGTGCTGATTCGTTTGGGCGCTGTAGATATTGTGCTGTCGGCCGGTTACGAAGCGCTTGAGGCGAGCGATGCGGATGAGGCGATCCGTATCCTGGAAGCCCGGTCCGGCATCGACATTGTCTTCACCGATGTCCAGATGCCGGGGACAATGGACGGGATAAAGCTGTCACATGACATCCGCGAGCGGTGGCCGCCGTTAAGGTTGCTGGTGGCTTCCGCAAACGCCATTCTTGAGGAGGGCAACCTGCCGGTGGGAAGCCGGTTCTTCTCGAAGCCCTATGACGACCATGCGATTATGGATGCCATGGCGGCGCTTCTGGCGAGCTGACGCCGACATCGGGCAGCGTGGATATTTTATCCGTCTACGGACTGATCGCTGGAATCAAAAAGCCGCTGACAGGCGTACGGGGCTTCTTGCGTGATAGCCCGTATGGCGGTGCGACCAATCCTCGGTCGGACTGAGCGATCCGAACCAGAATTTGTACCGGAACGGTTCAGGTCCGGAACTGAAGCGGGTGAGGGGGGCAGGCGCAGTTTCCGCGCCAACAAAGTTGACGCTGACAGCTCGGTCAGGCGCGCAGGCTGAACGCGCAATATCGATCCGGTTCGCGGCTGTGCGGGAACCGATACGCGGCGGCCGGGTTGTAGAGGGGGTGGATCCATACATTGCCTTCCTGCTTGGCCTCGGCCTTGTCATTCTGCTCGTGGCCTGGTTGCCGCTGGCGCTGAAATCCGCACCGCTTTCTCTGTCGATCGTTTGCGTGGCGCTTGGGGCGGGGTTGTTCAGCCTGGGATGGCTGCGGTTCGGTCCTGATCCGCGCACTTACGACACGGTCGTCGAGAAGCTCTGCGAGGCTGTCGTCATCATTTCGCTGATGGGCGCGGGCCTGAAGCTCGACCGGAAGATCGGTCTGCGGTCCTGGGCGACCACCTGGCGCTTGCTCGCGATTGCAATGCCGGTAACCATTCTCGCGGTCACGCTGCTGGCGGTCTATGGCCTCGGCCTGCCGGTGGCGATGGCGTTGTTGCTGGCTGCATCCTTGGCGCCCACCGATCCCGTGCTCGCGTCGGACGTCCAGGTGGGAAAGCCTGGCTCGGGCGAGGAAGACGAAGTGCGGTTTGCGCTGACGTCCGAGGCGGGGCTCAATGACGGACTTGCGTTCCCGTTCGTCTACCTGGCGCTGGTGTTCGCCGCGGCGGCGGGCTCATCGGCGGCGATCTGGCCGGACGCCGCAATGGCAGGCGAATGGCTGCTGGTAGATGTTGTCTGGCGTATCTGCGCCGGTATCGGCATCGGCTGGCTGGTCGGGCGCGGGCTTGGCTGGCTGACCTTCGGCGGGGGGCACTCGAACCTTTCGGGCACGCGCGACGGGCTGGTCGCCATTGGCGCCACGCTGGTGGCTTACGCGGCCTCGGAGGTATTC
>NZ_JBBEBT010000327.1:0-12020 GCF_040882205.1 Hyphomonas sp. | reverse complement strand
CTCGGCAATGCCCGCGGCGATTTCTGCTGCAGCCAAACGCATGGCGCGGGCCATCGCTTGCCCTGCCGGGGTCAGCATCATGCCACGACCGCGCCGCTCGGCCAGCGCGTGGCCGCTTATCTGCTCAAGCTCGCGCACCGCACGGTGGACACCCGGCTGCGAGATTCCGCTTGTCGCCGCAGCCCCGGCAAAGCCTTGGGCCTCGGCAAAATGCAGAAAGGCCTTAAGCTGCATGGCAGTCATCAATTGTTCCGGCCGCGAAAACCCGCGCAGGCCGGATCGTCCCTGTCGCTGCCCCTTCAGCGACAGGCAGGCAAAGGCGCGGCGCGCCCGTTCAGCAAGCGCGAGCCCCGCTGCGGTCGGCACAACCCCACCGGAATGGCGATCGAACAGGCGCGCACCGAGTTGCCGTTCGAGCTTAGCGATGCCCTGCGTCAGCGCCGGCTGGGACAATCCGGCGGCCTCTGCCGAACGGTTGAGGCTGCGCAGTTCCACCACGCTGCCCAGCGCCCGCAAATGGCGCAGATTGAGATCAAACGGCTCAAGCATTGGAAGAAGACATAGCAAAATATTATGACTAGTCCACAAGCTGGATTGGCGCTTTCTGGCTCACCGGGCGCGAGGCTGGAGCAAAGGAGGCGCATCATGGGAATTGTGGTGCCGAGCCACCTCTGCAGGACATCGCGCGAGCCGATCCGGCAATAATCAACGCGCTCGGCGCAGCAAGGGTCGCCCATGTGCTTGAGGCCGAGGGGCGCATCGGGCTGCCTGCCAATCACATGCGCCCCATCTACGCGGGGCGCGCGCATCGCTGGCACCGCTGATAGTCTCGGACCGTGTCTCAAGACCAGTTCTTATCCGATGATCATACAAGTTCGGATCAGGTGGCGCTATGAAGCTGTTCCACGTTGAGGAAACGCTTATCGAAAGATGCAGATTGCGCTGTGCTATTTCAGCAACCAGCGGATGCTCCAGCGCATCGGACCAGAGCGCGGTCGCCACATAGCACCGTTCCGCCAGATGCTCTCCTTCGTTAGTTCTAATTTCCGCCGGCAAGCCTGGCCAGCAGAGCGGCGGTAAATTCTGAGCCTAGATCGGTCTGCCCTCATAGACGGTAACCTATAGAAGCGTTACAAAACCTCGGACCAAACAGTCCTTTGTCCGAGGTTTTGTAACATTACGTATATGGCTGCTCCAACGCAGAATGATCGCCTGCTCGGCTACATGCGCGAGCACCCGATCGCGCGTGCGTATGAACTGCGCAAAGCTGGTATCAGTGCGACGGCCATCTCGCGTGCGGTGAGCGCCGGCGAGATCATTCGCATCGGGCGTGGGCTGTACCAGGCCATGGACGCCGCAAGCGATCTCAACGCAAACTTCGCCGAACTCGCAAAGCGGGTTCCCAGGGCCGTCATCTGCCTCGGATCGGCCCTCGCATTTCACGGCCTGACCGACCAGCTCCCCCGCAAGGTCTGGTATGCGATAGGCGCAAAGGACTGGGAGCCGAAGGTGTCCTACCCGCCCGTCCGGATGGTGAGGCTGCGTGAGCCCTACTTTTCGGAAGGGATCGAAACGCACCGGATTGAAGGTGTGCCGGTGCGGATCTATTCGGTACCAAAAACCCTCGCCGACGCCTTCAGAAACCCGAAGCTGGTCGACAGATCGGTTGCCATAGAAAGCCTGAGAGCAGCCCTCGAACAAAGGAAGGCGAGCCCTGCTGCGCTGATGAAAGCCGCCACGACTTTCGGGGCAGGCAAGGTCATGGGCCCCTATCTGGAGGCCCTGACGTCAAATGGCTAAGCTACCTGCAAACCGCGCAGCTTCAGTGCGCCAGCGACTTCTCAACCTCGCGCGGACCGAAGGCCGCGACTTCCAGACGGTGCTGGTTGCATTCGGGCTGGAACGGGTGGTCTGGCGCCTGTCGGTCTCCGCCCACCGCGACCAGTTTTTCCTGAAGGGGGGAATGCTCGTGACGCTCTGGACTTCAGATCCGGGCCGCTTCACGCGCGATATCGATTTCCTCGGGTATGGCGCCCCTGAGGACGAGAGGATCAAAAGCGTCTTTGCCGAAATCCTCTCGATCGACGCGGCAGACGGACTTCAGTTCGACGCAAACGCCCTGACGGTCAGCGACATCCGCGAGGACCAGGTCTATGGCGGCAAGCGCTTGCGAACCGCGGCTGAACTCGCCGGCGCCAAAATCCCGATAACGATTGATGTCGGCTTTGGAGATGCCGTTACGGTCCCGGACTACGAGATCGAGTATGGCTCTCTCCTCGATTTCGATAGCGCCCGGATCCGGGCCTATTCGCCAGCCACTGTAATGGCGGAAAAGCTGCAGGCGGTTGTCGCCCTTGGTCTCATCAACGGACGCATGAAGGATTTCTATGATCTCTGGGCGATCCCCAGGGCCATAAATGTGCCGGACGAAGAACTGGCTGAAGCAATGCGCGCGACTTTTCAGAGGCGCCAGACTCCGGTTCCCGCAGATCGCCCGCCAGGCCTGTCAAGCACGTTCGCCGAGCAACCTGGCAAGGCCGCTCAATGGCGCGCGTTTTCAACTTCTACGACTTTGGAAGGCAAAGCGCTTGCCGAGACGCTGGAAGAGATCTGGACGCTCATTGAGCCGGCAGTCCGCAGCGCCCGGGCGTAATTGAGCGCGCCCGCCAGCCAGGCTCCAACCCGCAAGCCTGAAATCCGATCACGAGCTGATCTCGTGTTGATTTCTGCTGAGAACTGACCCGGGATTTCCATCGAGAACTGACCCGCCTTGTGACTATCTTTCGGGTTTCATTTCCGGGTCAAGATGATGGCTTCTCCTTTTTCGATTTAGGCTTCTGAGCCGAGCTGTTCTTGAACCGGAAGCTATCATTGCCGGTTTCGAGGATGTGGCAGTGATGGGTGAGCCGATCAAGCAGCGCGGTTGTCATTTTCGCATCGCCGAACACGCTGGCCCACTCGCTGAAGCTGAGGTTGGTCGTGATGACGACGCTGGTACGCTCGTAGAGTTTGCTCAGCAGGTGGAACAGGAGCGCGCCGCCCGATGCGCTGAACGGCAAGTAGCCAAGCTCATCGAGGATCACGAGGTCGGAGTGGATCAGACGGTTCGCGATCTGACCGGTTCTTCCCTGGGCCTTTTCCTGTTCGAGCGCGTTGACCAGTTCGACAGTTGAGAAGAACCGGACCCGGCGTCGATAGTGCTCGATCGCATGTACGCCGAGCGCCGTTGCGATATGCGTCTTGCCGGTGCCCGGTCCGCCGACCAGGACGATATTGTCGGCCGCATCGATAAAGTCACATCGATGAAGCTGGCGGACGAGTGCTTCGTTGATGTCGCTGCTGGCAAAGTCGAAGCCTGCAAGGTCGCGGTAAGCGGGGAACCGAGCGCTCTTCAGCTGGTAGGCGACGGACCGCACTTCCCGTTCAGCCGTTTCAGCTTTCAGGAGCTGAGAGAGCATGGGGATTGCTGCCTCGAACGCCGGCGAGCCCTGAGCCATCAGCTCAGTGACGGCCTGCGCCATTCCGTGCATCTTCAGGCCGCGCAACATCACGACGATCGCGCCGCTGGCTGGATCATGACGCATGACGGGTCTCCCCAGCAGAACGTAGCGTGTCGTAGCGATCAACATTGGCCTGTGGCTCACTGGCCAGTCGCAACGCCTGCGGCGCCGTCACCGGCGGTGTACTGACGGGTTTGCCATCGACCAGCCGGTGCAGCAGATTGAGGATATGGGTCTTGGTCGCGACGCCCGCTTCCAGCGCCATGGAGACGGCCATCAGGACGGCTTCTTCGTCGTGCTGCAGGACCAGCGCCAGGGTCTCGACCATTTCCCGGTCACCGCCCGGCGTGCGCAGCAGTTGCTGCTGAAGCCGCCGGAAGTCGTCCGGCAACTCCAGGAACGGCGCGCCATTGCGCAGCGCTCCCGGCTTGCGCTGGACGACCGCGAGATAGTGGCGCCAGTCATAGATTGTCCGCCCGGGACCATCGTGAGATCGCTCGATGACGCGCCGGTGCTCACACACGACCTGGCCTTCGGCGACGACGAGGAAGTGATCCGGATAGACTCGCAGGCTCACAGGACGATTGGCGAACGACGCGGGCACACTGTAGCGATTGCGTTCCAGATGGATGAGGCAGGTCGGAGAGACCCGCTTGCCATATTCCACGAAGCCGTCGAACGGCCGGCCCGCCGGCATCAGGCTGGCGGTTTCATCAGCCCAGGCATCGGCAACCGAGCCCGGCTGGATGCCATGCGGGATGTCCTGCCACAACGCCCGGCATCGCTGCTCAAGCCAGACGTTCAAAGCGTCCAGGCTTTCCGCCTGAGGTATGGGCTGCCACAGACGATGGCGCGCATCCTGAACGTTCTTCTCGACCTGGCCTTTTTCCCAGCCGGCTGCCGGATTGCAGAACTCGGCCTCGAACATGTAATGGCTGACCATCGCCGCAAACCGCGTGTTGACGGTCCGGGCCTTGCCGCGCCCGACCTTGTCGATCGCCGTGCGCGTTCGCCGGGCAATCGATCACTGGATCGATTGCTTTGCCGTCTCACTGTCGTAGATCCCGCGCCGCGGCACACCGCCCAGAACACGGAACGCATGGTTGTGCGCGTCGAACAGCATCTCATGCGTCTGAAGGATGTACGCGCGCACGAAGAAGGCGCGGCTGTAGCTGAGCTTGAAGTGCGCGACCTGAAGCTTGTGCAGCGCGACGATCAAGATGAGACTCGTGTTGCCTCATTGAGGAATGTTCCCGAGCGTTTCGTCGTTGCCTCACGTAAAATGCTCTCTACTCGACATCGCGCGGCATGACCATTGCTCGCGTGACGGGGTTGCCGTGCAGCCGAGCCGTAGGCGAGGCGGAGCGGCAACCCCTTCACGCGGTTGCGATCATGGCCGCCGCGCCCGCCTTACCCTCGGGGGGTAACGCAGGGGTGCTGGTGAACACGAGTGCGCGTGCCTGCTCAGAGCGCCAGCCCTTGAGCCGACGCTGGACCGTCCGCAGCAGACCTTCCGGGTAATTTCCCGGTTCCTCGGTCTGGAGCTTTTCGAGCAACTCGCGTCCAGTGCGCCAAGGTTCTTCTTGGAACCAGGCCTTCAGCTTATCGGTAACCTCAACCAGTGGGTCTGGTCGGCGTCGCCCCCGTTTCTGCAGCGGTTTGGCGGTCGCCATGGGCCGCGCCTCGCCGTCCTGCCACAACGTTTTCAGGCTCGACATGAACGCATCCAACGTCGGCGGCGACGTCTCCACCGGTGCCATGCAGGCAACCGCATCCGTCAGGACCACCAGTTTTTGCTGCGCCGCTCGGATATCTCGCAGTAGTCGGACCGGATCCAGACCGGCGGCAGTGTCCCGCAACTGTTTACGTGTCTGCTCGCTAGTCCGGGGCTCGTCCAGCAAGCGCTGGTAAGGCGTCGCCGGGGCGTGGTAGCGCTTGTATACTTTGGCTCCGTCCCGCTGCTTCTCGGCCAACTTGAACGAGGGCTGGAAGAAGTTCACGAACAGGCGGGATGCGGCATACAACTCTGCCAGCAAGCTTGCCGATTCCAGTCCCTCGAACCGACGATACCCCACCAGGCGACGCACAACGGAGCCGTTCTTCTGCTCGACCCAGGCTTGATCATTCTTCCGGTAGGGCCGGCAACGAGTAAAGGCGACTCCAGTCGCGGCGCAGTAATCGCGCACCGTCTCGTTGATGAACACGCTATCATTGTCGGAGTCGAACCCCAGCAACGGGAACGGCATCAGCTTGCGCAGTTCCGACAGGACCCCCACCAACAGCGTCTGCTCGCGAACCAGTAGCGGTGCGCATTCGGTCCAGCCTGTCGCGATATCGGTCATTGTAAGCGTCCACGCCCAGCTACCTTTCGCCACCGGGCCACTATGTGACACAAGGTCTGCTTCCATATGACCCGGGGCTGGGTCTCCCCAGTCGCTGAATGTCCGGATCGGAACACTGCGCCTCAACGCGGATCCTGCCACACCGCGCCGCCGCGCCTTCGGGCTGTTTTCCCGCACGGTTTGCAACGCCCGGTCGATCGTTGCAGCACTCATCTGCAACAACTTCGTCTTGATCGCCGGATCCAGGTCAAGATGGCCATGCCCCTCCATGGCCTCGATCAGAATCGGTATCAGCGGCCGCAACCGCTTGCCACACAGGCGATCGCTCGCCTCCCACAACACGATCAGCGCGGTCCGCACCGCCTCAGTGTAAATCCTGCGCTCGGGACGCGCATTCTGCCGCAACGGTGCAGTCTGCCGCAAAACGCGCATCGCATGCTTGCGGTGCAGACCCGTGACCGCAACGAATTCATCCAGAACCCTGCCCTTGCTGGCGCGGTCGGCCGCGCGATAACGCGCGCCGACCGCTTCAACCAATTCTCTCCGCGTCGCCATGCTCAACTTCCTCATCGTTTCCCCCAAGCCACCGCCGGGAGCATTTTAGATGAGGCAACAAGACACCGATCGGGAGCAATTCAGGCGAGGCAATGCGGACTTCTCATCCAGAATGTCGCGCTACAAGCATGGTGCGAACGCCGTCAATGACCGCCCAGTCCTCGCTCCAGTCGAACTGGAATGCTTCCCCCGGCGCAAACGAGAGCGGCACAAAAGTCCCGCGTCCGCTCGTCTGCTGCTGGATGCGCTGCTCGTCTCGCCAGGCCCGCGCAAACGCCGCCACCCGGCCATACGAGCCGTCATATCCAAGGCTCACCAGATCGGCATGCAGCTGTTTGATTGTGCGCTTCTGTTTGCGCGGCCGCGTCAGCTCCCGCCGTAGCCACGCCGACAGCCGGTCCGCATAAGGATCCAGCTTGCTCGGCCGGTCCGGCGTCCGGAAACGCGGCTCGACCACCTCGGATCGCAGATACTTGCGCAGCATGTTTCGTGAAAGGCCCGTCCGCCGGGAAATCTCCCGGATCGACATCTGGTCGCGGTGGTACCACCACCGGATAACGCTCAATAATGCCATGTCCAACACTCCATGGTCCCCCGCTCGCCAAAGCTCGGGACCGGTTCAAACATGGGTCACTTCTCAGTAGAAATTTCTGCCCTCCCAGGGTCAATTTTCAACGGCAATCAACAGTTATCCCCTAGTCGGTCGGGATATACCTTAGCTTACTGTCCAGATTTCTGGGACCAGCTCACTATCCAGTCGCACGAACAGACAGGGCATGGAATGCCTGACCTTTACGATCAGGCCCTGGTCTGACTTAGCGGCGGCCGCCGGCAAAGCCCCGGGGTTCACCGGCGCTTTGCGATTTCATGCTGAGTGCAATCCGCTTGCGGGCGACGTCCACTTCCTTCACGCGGACATGCACGACCTGGCCGGCGCGAACGACCGCATGCGGATCTTTGACGAACGTGTCCGAGAGCTCCGAGATGTGGACGAGGCCGTCCTGATGGACGCCGATATCCACGAAGGCGCCGAAGGCCGTGACGTTGGTGACGACACCTTCAAGGGACATGCCGGGTTTCAGGTCTGATAATTTCTCGACGCCTTCCCGGAAGGTCGCGGTCCTGAATTCCGGGCGCGGATCGCGGCCCGGCTTTTCAAGTTCCTTCAGGATGTCGGCGACGGTCGGCTCGCCGAAGGTGGCGTCGGCAAAATCGCGGGGTTTCAGCTTCGAGAGGAAGGCCTTGTCGCCGACGAGACTTTTGACGTCGCGCCCGGTTTTCTCCGAGATGCGCTCGACCACCTGGTAGGCTTCAGGGTGGACGCTGGAGCCATCCAGCGGGTTCTTAGCATCGCGGATGCGCAGGAAACCGGCGGATTGCTCGAAGGCCTTCGGGCCCATGCGGGGCACTTTCTTCAGCGCGGCGCGGGACTTGAAGGCGCCGTTCTCGTTGCGAAAGGCAACGATGTTCGAGGCCAGCGTCTCGTTGAGGCCTGATACCCGGGCGAGCAGCGGCGCGGAGGCGGTGTTCACGTCGACACCGACGGCGTTCACGCAGTCCTCGACGACGGCGGTGAGCGAATGCGACAGGGCGGACTGATCAACATCATGCTGGTACTGGCCGACACCGATCGCTTTCGGCTCGATCTTCACAAGCTCCGCCAGCGGATCCTGCAGGCGCCGGGCAATCGACACCGCGCCGCGGATGGAGACATCCATGTCCGGAAACTCTTTAGCAGCGAGTTCGGAGGCAGAATAAACGGACGCGCCGGCTTCAGACACCATCACGCGGGTGAGGCCGAGATCTGGCATCTTGCTTTCGAGTTCGGCGACAAGCTTGTCCGTCTCGCGGCTGGCGGTGCCGTTGCCGACGCTGACGAGCTGGACCTTGTGCTTCTTCGCGAGCCTGGCGAGCGTCATCAGGGCGCCGGCCCAGTCACGCCTCGGCTCGTGTGGATAGATCGTATCGGTGTCCAGCACCTTTCCGGTCGCGTCGACCACGGCAATCTTGCAGCCCGTCCGGATGCCCGGATCGATACCCATTACGGTTTTGGGCCCCGCCGGCGCAGCAAGCAGAAGGGCTTTTACGTTCTTGGAGAAGACGCTGATCGCTTCACCATCGGCGCGCTCCTTCACCCGGGCGAAGAGGTCGTTTGTGCAAGACGGCGCAAGGCGGGTTTTCCAGGCGATCTCTGCCGTCTCCGCGAGCCAGGCATCAGCAGGCCGGCCTTTGCGGGCGAGACCGGCCTTATTCATCACGAGGCCGACTGCCGGGTGCGGGCGATCATTCGCATGCGGAATATCGAGGCCGAGCTTCAGCACACCTTCCTTCTCGCCGCGCAGCAGCGCAAGGAGGCGGTGGGACGGAAGCTGTCCGATTGGCTGGTCGAAATCGAAGTAGTCAGAGAACTTGGCGCCCTCTTCTGCCTTGCCCCTGGCGACGCTGGAGCGGACCTTGCCTTCGGCCCACATCTTCTCGCGCACGGCGCCAACGATTTCCGGCGTCTCCGCCAGGGTCTCGACGACGATATGGCGCGCGCCTTCGAGCGCCTCGTCAGCGGAAGCGACGCCCTTGGTATTCGAGATGAACTTTGCGGCGATCACCTCCGGATTGAGATTTGGATTTGCGAGCAGTTGTTCGGCCAGCGGGGCGAGGCCGGCTTCGCGGGCGATGGTCGCCCTGGTGCGGCGCTTCTGCCTGAACGGCGCGTAGAGGTCTTCGAGCACGACCTTGGTTTCGGCGGCGCTGATCTGTTTTTCGAGCTCGGGGGTGAGCTTGCCCTGCTCACGGATGGATTTCAGCACGGTCTCGCGCCGGGCAGCCAGGTCGGTAAGATAGGTGAGACGGGCCGCGAGGTGGCGCAGCTGGGTATCATCGAGGCCGCCGGTGCGCTCCTTCCGGTAACGCGCGATGAAGGGAACGGTGGCGCCCTCGCCGATCAAATCAACGGCGGCAGAGACCTGTTTTTCATCTACATTCAGTTCGCGTGCGATGATGCGGGCGATGGACGGAGCAGCTGCGGACATGCGCGAAAATTCCTCTAGAAAGCAACACTCAGGCTTACACCCGGAAGGCCCATCTTGTGAGGCCGCAGGGTTCACAAATGGTTTCCGGCCGGGCCGGCGGATGACACGGCGCAGGCGGCGTTCCATAAGCGGGCGGGCGCCATCTGCGGCGCCTCTCTTTCGTTCCTGCAGGGGCCTGGATGATCGATAACGGTTGGATTGTTCTGGCCGGACTGGCCGCGGGACTGGCCGCGGGGCTGGCCGCGGGGCTGGCCATCGATGCGGCCGCCAGATGGTATGCCCGCTATCCGGACGACAGCATGGGACGTCCAGCTGCGGCGAATGCGCGTTGGGCAGCCGCTCTGACGACGATCGCCGGCGGGGCGGTGAGCGCGGCGGCGCTTGCCTTTGCACCCGGAGACCTGCTGGCATTCACGCTGCTGCTGGGATGGCTGCTGCTCGCGCTGGCTGTGATCGACCTGAAGACGTTCCTGCTTCCGGATATTCTGAATGCGGGTGTGCTGCTGCTCGCCGCGTTGATGGTGGGGATGACGCGGGCGGACGCCTGGGTGATGCACGTTGCAGGCGCCGCAATCGGGTACGGCCTGCTGTGGGCTGTCGAGACGGCCTACCGGCGGCTGCGCGGCCATGATGGCCTCGGCCGGGGCGATGCGAAACTGTTGGGCGCGCTCGGCATGTGGGTCGGAGCGCCAGGGCTTGCCCCCGTGTTGCTCATCGCGTCACTGTCCGGCCTGCTGGCGGCGCTGGTTCTCGCCTGGAAAGACGGGCGCGCGGTAAGCGGGCAATCGGCCGTTGCGTTCGGGCCGTGGATCGCGCTCGGCGGCTTTGCCGTCTGGCTGATGCAGCTGGCGGGCGCGCCTCTGCCGTGAGCGTAAACCGGCCTGACCGCCCCTTACGAAATCAGGCCCCGAAGCCTCCACAGGCAATGCATGTCGATGTGTGTATTGGAAATTCAGGGCGGCAGGCGGTGTTATCGCGTCAGGCCGCCTCGAAGCCTTTCTCGTCGGCCTGGGTGTGACCTGGGTGATGACTGGCGTTTACATCTTCGTCGATCCCATCGGCTTTTACGAAGCGGTTCCGGGACTGCAGCTGATGGGACCGTTCAACATGCACTTCATCCGCGATATAGGCCTTGCTTTCATCGCCAGTGGCGGGGCGCTGGCCTGGGGGGGCTTTGCCGAAGCGCGCGCGCTCGCTCTTGCGGGCATCGCCTGGCCATCGCTGCATGCCTTGTTTCACATTCAGATCTGGAGCCATCGCGGCTTTCCATTCGACAACATCTTTGCCTTTGATCTTTTCGCTGTGATCGGGCCGCCAGCTTTCGCCCTTTTGGCTGTGCTCAAACTCGGGCGTAGCCAGGACTCAAGAAGATGATCATCAAAATCTGCTGGGCGTTGCTCAGCCTTCTTCATGTCATGCCGGCGCTCGCGTTGTTCAGGCCTGCGCTGCTAGAAAAAATGTATGGCGTCCGACCGGGATCAGAACTTTTCACGCTCCTGCATCACCGTGCAGCATTGTTTCTGGTGATTGTTGTGATCAGCGTCTGGGCGATGTTCCGTCCTGAGGTTCGCGCGCTCGCAACCGTTGCGGTCGGCATCAGCATGATCTCATTCATTCTCGTCTGGTGGCTCTCTGGCGCGTCGCCTGCGCTGCGCACCATTGCAGTGGCAGACATGATCGGTTTGCCGATTTTGCTGTTTGTGGCCTGGCAGGCGTTTCGGACGATCGGATAGGCGATGTCAGGGTTGATCGCAGTTGTTGGTGCAGCATTGTTTTATGCCGTGATCGGGCTCGCAGCTATCGCCAAGCCGCAAACCTTGCTGAAGAGCTTTGGCCTCGAGGCAAATGCGCCGGAGAGCCGCAACGAGATTCGCGGTGTCTATCGCGGATTTCCACTCGTTGTGGCCGGGCTGTTGCTGTTCGCCCTGACGCGGCCGGACGTTTCTGATGGCATCCTTGCTCGCGATCGCGGCGTCATCCGCCGGCATGGCATCTGGCCGGATTGTCTCTGCCATGATAGGCTGCGAGCTCGGCCGATGTCCTGCGATGTTCCTTGTACTGGAAATAGCCGTCGCCCTGATGATTGCCAGTAGCATAAAGGGGCTGTGAGTTGTTCGATTTCCAACCGCACCTGCAGGGCGAGCTTTTGGCAATGCGGCCTTATCGCCCTGACGATTGGGACGCTGTTCTCGCAGCGGCTGCTGACGCGCTGATCTGGGAGCAGCACCCAATTCATGGTGAGTGGCGCGAAGACGTTTTCCGCGCGTCCATTGACCGCGCCTTAGCGGATCAGGGCGGGCTCGTTGCAATCGACCTGGCCAGCGGCACGATCGTCGGCTTTTCGCGTTACTCAACGCTGAATGTCGAACCTGGTGAGATCGAGATCGGCTGGACCTTCCTCGCGCGCAGTCATTGGGGCGGCCCCTGCAATCGCGACATGAAACGGATGATGCTGGCGCACGCGCTGGCGACCTGGCCAGTCGTCATATTCCGCATCGGCGTAGACAATCTGCGTTCACGCAAGGCGATGGAGAAGATCGGCGGTAAGCTGATGGATCGCACTCAGATCGTGTATTTGTCGGGCGCGGAGCATCTCC
>NZ_JBBEBT010000326.1:0-12025 GCF_040882205.1 Hyphomonas sp. | reverse complement strand
CGGCGCAGACATTGCCAATCCCGAGGGGCGAGGCGGCGCGCCGATCGCCATCACACTGCCCGCCGGCCCGGGAGGGCAGGCGGTCGTCTACGATGCCGGCGGCCTCACGATCACCGCCTACAAGGTGAGCCACGCCCCGGTCGAGCCCGCGTTCGGCTACCGCGCCGACTACAAAGGCCGCTCCGTCTCGATCAGCGGCGATTCGACTTATGACGCCAACCTCGTTGCCGCCTCCGCCGGCGCCGATCTCCTGTTCCATGACGCGCTGAACCCCGACATGGTCAACCGGATGCGCGAGGCCATGGCCGAAGCGGGCAGGGCCGATCTCGCCAAGGTCCTGAACGACATCCTCGATTACCATGCGACGCCTGCCGACGCCGCCCGCGCGGCCCAGGATGCGGGCGCCGGCCATCTCGTCCTTTACCATACAGTCCCGCCGCTTCCGTCACGTGCGCTCAACGCCCTGTTTATCAGGGATACAAAGGCTTCATTTGACGGCCCCGTCGAGGTCGCCGAAGATGGGCAGGTCTATTCGCTGCCGGCCGGCAGCCGCAGCATCGATGTCACGAAAGCCTTCTGAATGACCGACCTGAAAATAGTCCCGCGCGGCACGTCCAGGGCCGAGCCCTCGGACGGCCGGCGCCAGCGCAGCGAGCGCAGCCGCGCGCAGATCATCGAAGCGATGTTCAGCCTCATCCGCGAAGGCGAGATGAGCCCCAGCGCTGCCCGCGTCGCCGAGCGCGCCGAAGTCGGCCTGCGCACGGTCTTCCGCCATTTTGAGGACATGGACAGCCTCTATGTCGAGATGGCCGAACGCATCTCGTCGGAAGTCATGCCGAAAATCCTCGCGCCCTTCGAAGCGCGCGAATGGCGCGAGCGCTTTTTTGAACACATCGACCGGCGCATCGAGATCTATGAATACATCATGCCGGTACGCGTCTCGGCCAACCTGCGCCGCTTCTCGTCGCGCTTCCTGATGGAAGAATACCGCCGCAACCTGATGATCGAGCGCTCCGCCCTCATGGCGCTGCTGCCGGAAGAGATCAGCGGCGACCTTGTCCTCTTCGCCGCCATCGAAACCTCCGCCAGCTTCCAGACCTGGCGCCGCCTGCGTCAGGATTCGGACCTGGCGCCGGAAGAGGCCGGCGTGGTCTTCCGCCTCGTTCTGGAACGTATCATCGGCAAATGAAACGCGTCCCGTTTCTGCTGCCGGCGCTGCTCCTCGCCGCGTGCAGCCAGCCTGCGCCCGGGGCCGCCGCGCCTGATGCTCCGCTCACGGACGTTTCAGCGCCCGCCTGCGGCCTTGCCGGGAACGCGTTGGGCGCGTTCGTCACGGTGCCCGAGGGCCAGTTCCGGAAAGGTGCCGGCGCCCTTTATCCCGAAGAGGCGCCGCAGCTGTCGCTGCATGTCGCGGGCTTCCAGATACTGGCCCACGAAGTCACCAATGCCGAGTTCGCCCGCTTCGTCGAGGCGACCGGCCATGTAACCTCTGCCGAGCGCAGCGCCGCCGCGGGCGGCCCGGCCGCGGGCTCCGCCGTCTTCCGTATGCCGTCCGAGCGCGCATCGCCTGCAGATACCTGGCAACTGGTGGCCGGCGCCACCTGGCGCTCGCCCGAAGGTCCGGGGTCGGACATTTCCGGCCGGGCCCTGCAGCCGGTCGTACATGTGTCGCTCGAGGATGCCGAGGCCTATGCCGTCTGGGCCGGCGCCCGCCTGCCCACCGAGGAGGAATGGGAATACGCTGCAGCCACCGGACTGCCAGATCCCGCAGACAGCCGCTCCGGCGCCTATGACGCGTCCGGCCAGCCGGTCGCCAATACCTGGCAGGGCATCTTTCCGCTGGCCGACGAGGGCGCCGACGGTTTTGCCGGCCGCGCCCCCGCAGGCTGCTTCGCGCCCAGTGCCATTGGCCTCTACGACATGCTCGGCAATGTCTGGGAATGGACGGCCACACCCTTCCGCGCCGGTTCAAACACCGTCAAGGGCGGGTCCTATCTGTGTGCGGACAATTTCTGCCGCCGCTACCGCCCCGCCGCCCGCCAGCCGCAAGAAACAGACTTCTCCTCAAGCCATATCGGCTTCCGCATCGTGCGCGACCTGCCGCAGGCAGGCTAATTCGGCCACCAGACGATCTCGTCCTCGGCCGTCACTTCGTCTGCGCCCGTCTTGTCGATCGCCACCGGAATATCCGTGGTCGAGGCATAGAGCGGCGCCCGCGCGCCCGCATGGTGGCGGTCGAGCAGGGCTTGCAACTCCGCGAGCTTCTCCGGCTCTCGCGCCGCCAGATTGTTCGCCTCGGCGGGATCATTCGCAAGGTCAAACAACCAGGTCTTGGCCTGCTTGCCGTCCACCTGCAGCTTCCAGTCGCCCGCGCGCACCACCCGGTAATAGCCGCTCTGCCAGAAAATCGCGTCATCCGGCCGAGCAAACCCGCCCTCGCCTTGCGCCAGGGGCAGGATATTGCGCCCGTCGATCTCGACGCCGGCTGGCAGGCCTGCTCCGGCGGCTGCGGCCAGTGTCGGCATCAGGTCGATGTGCGCCACCGGCGTATCGATCACTGTGCCCGCCGGAATGCGCCCCGGCCAGCTCACGAACATCGGAACACGGATACCGCCCTCGAACAGCGACAGTTTCCAGCCGCGATAAGGATCATTGATGCCCGGAATGTCGATGTAACCCGGCCCGCCATTATCGCTGGAAAACACGATCAGCGTATTCTCCGTAAGGCCTTCGGCTTCCAGCTTCGCCGCGATCTGCCCGACGCTCCGGTCCAGCGCGCGCATCATGGCGCCGTAGACCCGAAGCCGGTGGGACCCGACATCGCCCACTGCCTCATAGTCTTCCTTCGTCGCCTGCAGCGGCGTGTGCACGCCCCAGTGCGCGAGATAGAGGAAGAAGGGCTGGTTCCTGTTCGCCTCGATTACCTTCAGCGCCTCTTCGGTCCAGTAATCGGCGAGGTATCCGCCCGGCGCAAACCTCTTGCCGCCATTGTAAGACGTCGCAAAATCACCGCGCGCCCAGAGAAACCTGTCTATCGGGTCGGTTTCCACCACTGCATTCACAACGCCCGGATCGTCCGCAGGCAGATGCAGCAGGCCTTCCATCAGGAGGCTCTCATCAAATCCCTGCGCATTAGGGTGAAACTCGCCTGAGTTTCCAAGATGCCATTTCCCGATATGGACGGTGTGGTAGCCCTTTTCCTTCAGGACTTCCGCGATCGTCACTTCTTCGCCCGGCAGGCCCTGGTCGGCAAAATCGGGCGCGGCGGCGGCGGCCTCGCGGTCGAAGACAACGTTCGGGCGCCCCCGCATGTTATCATTCGCAAACATTGAAACGATCCGCCCCATACCGTTCGGCGTCGGCGTGAATTCGAAGCCTGTGCGGGTCGGATAGCGCCCGGTCAGCAGCATCGCGCGCGAGGGCGCGCAAGTGCCGGTGCCGGAATAGGCCGTTGTGAAATTTGCCCCGCGCGCCGCCAGCGCGTCGATGTTCGGCGTTGGCACGCGCCCACCGGCAATGCCGCCGCCGAAGGTCGTGATGTCATTGAACCCCAGGTCGTCCACAAGGATGAAGATGATGTTCGGAGGCTGGCCGCCCGCACCTGCGCCCGCCTCGGCTGGCCCCTGCATCCAGGCAACCGGCTCATAAGGAGCAATCGCGGGCCGGTCTGCCCGCACCACCATGAACAGGATGATTTCCTTGCGGAAGAAAAAGGCAAGCGCGCCCGCGCCCAGGATGAGCGCCAGAATGATCAGCACGATCCGCTTCATGTCTTGCCCGCCCCCGTTCAACCCTGCCGCATGAAGGCGATGATCGCCTCTGCGAATGCTGCCGGCTGGTCTTCCTGCAGGAAGTGTCCGCCATTTTGGATGGTCACGCAATCGGCGCCGGGAATACGCGCCTTGAAGACCGCGTCGCCGCCCCTGGTCACGGGATCGGCGTCGCTGAAGGCGATCAGCGTCCGGCCCTTAAAGGCCTCCAGAACGGCCCATGCCCGGTCATTCGCGAGGCGTTCTTCCTTGTGCTGCGGCAGCAGCGGTACCAGCGCCGGAAACTGCCGCGCCCCGGCAATGTAGCGATCATCCGGGAACGGAGCGACATAGCCATCAAGGATACGCGCATCACTCACGCCCGACAGTATGGCGAACACGTCGCGCACGGAAAATGCAGGCGACTCGCTCGCATACTTGACCCAGTACAGGAACGCGCCCGGCCCGCCGGACTGGAACTGCTCGCGCACCATGCTCGCGTCCGGCACCGGCACCGCCGGATACATCTGCCCGAGGAAGGCCGACATCTCGTCCGGGATCATTGCCGTGCCCGGCAGGCCGGTATTGGCGACCACGATCCGCTTGAACCGGCCAATCTGGTCGGCTGCCACGCGCAGTCCGATCAACCCGCCCCAGTCCTGGCAGACCAGCGTCAGGGCGCTAAGGTCCAGTGCGGTCAGCCACTGGTTCAGCCAGTCGACGTGGCGGCCATAGGTATAATCTGCCACCGCGTCCGGCTTGTCGGATTTGCCGAAGCCGATCAGGTCCGGCGCCAGCACGCGGTAGCCCGCGCGCGTCAGAGCCGGGATCATCTTGCGGTAGAGATAGCTCCACGAAGGCTGGCCGTGCAGGCAGAGTACAGGCTCGCCGTCCTTCGGGCCTTCGTCCAGGTAATGCATTCGCATCGCCTCGCCGTCCGGCCCGGAAATGCCGAGATAGTTCGGCGCAAACGGATAGTCGAAAAGGTCGGCGAACTGCGCGTCAGGGGTCCTGAGAATCTGCAAGGCTCTGGCCTCCCCGCCAGTGATTTTCCATAATATGGCACGAATAGTGCCAATTATAGACTCCGTCAATCGGCGAAAGCTCAGGTCACTTTCGCGCGGGCATGAAATTGCGGCTGGTCCCAGCTCTTGCTGGCAAGGATCTCCGCCAGCGCGTCCGCCGCGTCCCAGACGCCGGTATAGGTAAGGAACAGGGGCGAAAATCCGAACCGTACAGTATCGGGCGCCCGGAAGTCCGCCATGACGCCCCGCGCCGCCAGCGCCTGCACCACCGGGTAGCCTTCGGGGATCCGGAGACTGACATGCCCGCCGCGGCGCGCATCGCCGAGCGGGCTGAGCGCGTCCAGCCCCATCGCCTGCGCCCGCGCAAGCGCCAGCGCGCCCAGCGCCCGCGCCTTCGCCTGCACCTGCGCGAGGTCTGCGCCCTCCAGCGCCTCCAGCGCGCCGCTGAGCGCGGCCAGGGACAGGATTGGCGGGGTTCCGCTCGCGAACCGCGCCGCGCCGCCGCGCGGCGCATAATTTGCGTCAAAGGCAAACGGCGCCGCATGGCCCATCCAGCCGGGCAGGGGATTGGCGAGTTTCGGCGCCAGCGCATTTGAGACGTATACGAACGCCGGCGCGCCCGGCCCGCCGTTCAGGTACTTGTAGGTACACCCCGCTGCCAGCTCCGCGCCGTCCGCGCCGAGCTTCAGGTCCAGCACGCCGGTCGCATGGCTGAGGTCCCAGACGATCCGCGCGCCATGCCGCTTCGCCTCGCGCTCGTGCGCGGCGATGTCGGCCACCTCTGCCGAGCGGTAATTCACCGCGCTCCTGATCACCACGCCGCCGGCCTTGAGCGCCTCAAAGGTCCCCCCGGCCGGCAGCCGGCGTACCTCGGCGCCGGACAATCCCCCCAGGCCCGCTGCGATATACTGGTCAGTCGGAAACTCGTCCTCCTCCACGAACAAAGCATAGGTCCGCGCCTGCGCCAGCGCGGCGGCGGCGAGCTTGAACAGGTTTACCGACACGCTGTCTGCCACGATCACTTCGCCGGGCTCGGCGCCGATCAGCGCCGCCAGCCGGTCGCCGGTCCGCTCGGCAAGATCAATCCACCCCGCCGTGTTCCAGCTGCGCACAAGGCCCTGCGCCCAGTCCGCCTGCGCCGCCGCCATCCGTTCGCGTGCGCCCTTCGGCGGGGGCCCAAGCGAATGGCCGACGAGATAGGTGACACCCTCCGGCAGGTCAAACAGTGCCCTGCGCTGCGCCAGCGGATCGGCGGCGTCGCGTTGCAGCGCCTCGGCGCGCGAGTTCGGGACCGGGTTCATGCAGATTGGCTTGCCTCAGCAGGTGAACTCGCGACAGTAGAGGCGAAGGCGCCGGCGGCAAGGGAGAGACGTGTGCGAAAATTTCAGGTCGCTGCTTCGGCGCTCGCCCTCCTCGCCGCCTGTGCCCCCGCGCGCCAGGGGGCCGCCGTGCCAGAGCCTGCCGTGCCAGAGCTTGCCGTGAGGGGGCCTGCCAGGCTGATGACCTGGGCCGACCTCAATGCCCGTCCGCAGCCCACCCCGTCAGTCGAGGTCAAATGGGGCGAAGGGGCAACAGACATCGCCGACATCTGGCTGCCCGAGGGCCGCGGCCCGCATCCGGTCATCGTTATGGTGCATGGCGGCTGCTGGCAGAAATCCATCGCTGACCGCACGCTGATGAACCGGATGGCGGACGCCCTGCGCAATCAGGGCTGGGCCGTCTGGAACATCGAGTACCGGGGCGTCGACGAGCCAGGCGGCGGCTATCCGGGCACCTATCTCGATGTGGGCGCCGCCGCTGACGTGCTGATCGAACGCGCCGACGCCTGGAGCCTTGATCTGAACCGCGTCACCGGCATCGGTCATTCCGCCGGTGGGCATCTCGTCCTCTGGCTCGCTGCCCGCGCGAAGCTGCCCGGCGACAGCCCCCTGCGCGTGTCCAATCCGCTCGCCTTCCGGGGCGTCGTCGTCTCGGGCGGCCTCGCCGACCTCGAAGCCTCACGGCCCGCCGCGCCGCCGACCTGCCTTGATGCCATCTATGACCAGCTGACCGGGCCGCCTTCGCCGCAGCGCCCGGACCCGCTTTCGGACACCTCGCCCGCCCGCCTCCTGCCGATCGGCGTGCCCGTCATCAGCGTCAATGGCAGCGAGGACCGGATCGCCCCGCCGATGCTGGGCGACGGCCTGACCCGCAAGGCCGAAGCGGCCGGCGACACCGCCGCCCTGATCGTCGTGCCCGCCGCCGGCCATGTCGAGCTCGTCACCCCCGGGACCGCCGCGTTCAGCGCCGAGGCCGAAGCGCTGGCCAGTTTCGTGAAGGAGCGCTAAACGGCGCCAACACCGGGAGGAAGCGCCATGGACAAGCCGGCACGCCACAGGCAGCGCGATCAGCTTCTGCGCAGACTTGCAGGCGAGCGCGCGCTCATCATGGGTATCTTGAATGTCACGCCGGACAGCTTCTCCGATGGGGGCAGGTTCGGCGTGCTCAGCGCCGCGCTGAAGCAAGCCCGGCAAATGACCCATGACGGCGCGGACATCATCGATATCGGCGGCGAGTCGACCCGGCCCGGCGCAGCGCACGTGATAGCCGGCGCCGAATGGGAGCGCGTTTCGGGCGCCGTGGCCGCGCTCGCCGAAGAATTTGCGCCGCCGGTCTCCATCGATACCTACAAGGCCGAGGTCGCCCGCAAGGCCGCCGAAGCCGGCGCCGTGATGATCAATGATGTCTGGGGCCTGACGCGCGATCCCGGCATGGCAGATGTGGTCGCCGAAACCGGCTCGCTCGCCGTCATCACCTATAATCGCGGCGCGGCCGATCCGGGGCTGGACCTGCGCGCAGACATGGCCGCCTTCGTATCTGAAAGCTTCGCGCGCGCCGGCCGGGCCGGCATCCCGCGCGAGCATATCCTGTTCGATCCGGGCGCCGGATTCGCCAAGACCTATGAGCAGAATTTCGCGGCCCTCGCGCATCTCGATGTGCTGGTCGATACCGGCTGCCCGGTGCTCGTCGGCGTCTCGCGCAAGTCCTTTATCGGCAAGCTTTCGGACCGGACCGTTGACCGGCGGCTGGGCGGAACACTGGCGGCGGGCCTGTTTTCGTTGCAGAGGGGCGCAAAGGTCCTGCGTGTGCATGACGTTGCCGAGCATAGCGACGCCCTGGATATGCAGTTTGCCATCAAGGAGTATCAATGAGCGACCGGGTATTTGTGTCCAATCTCTGTGTGCACGGCTTTCACGGCCTGCACAGCGCCGAGAAGAACCTTGGCCAGAAATTCTTCATCGACATCGATTGCGAACTGAAAGGACCCGCCACCGATAGCGACAAGATGGCGAACACGGTCGACTATGGCGCCCTGTGCGACCTCGTGATGGACCTCTCCGCCGAGACCGTATTCAACCTGATCGAAACGTTCGCCGAACGGATTGCCGAGGCGGTCCTGTCATCGCAGCCGCTGGTCACGCGCGTGACGATCACGGTGCGCAAGCCGTCGGCGCCGATCCGCTATTTCCTCGATCATGTCGGCGTCAGCGTGACGCGCGGGCGCCCTTGACCTCTGCCTGCCTCGGCCTCGGCGCCAATCTCGGTGACCGCGCTGCGCAGCTGGCCGAGGCCCTGCTGCGGCTCGGCGCGGTGGACGGTATCCACCTCGTCGCCGTCTCGCCGGTCTACCGCACCGCGCCCTGGGGCGTGGAGGAACAGCCGGATTTCCTGAACCTCTGTGTACGGATCGAAACCGGCCTCGCCCCGCCGGCCCTGCTCGCGGCCTGCAAAGGCGTGGAGGCCGCCATGGGCCGCCAGGTGCGCGAACGCTGGGGCCCGCGCGAGATCGACGTGGATGTGCTGCTGGTAGCGGGCGTAGAGATGGAAACGCCCGGGCTGACCCTTCCGCATCCGCGCATGTTGCAGCGCCGCTTCGTGCTCGCTCCGCTGGCAGACCTTGTGCCGGACTGGATCGTCGGCGAGCGGACGATTGGCGAACACGCCGTTGAGCTTGGCGCCGACGATCTCTGCGAATGGGACGAGCCGGAATCGGCCCGCGTCCAGATGCTGCTCAGCGCGCCCTGAGGCCCGCCAGCAGTTCCTGCGCAAAGAGTGTCAGCGTATCATCGCGCGCGCCCATCACCAGGATGCGGTCGCCGGGCTTTGCCAGTTCCAGAAGGCGCGCGCCGCAAGCCGCCCGGTCACCGGGAGCTTCGGCGCTGCGGCCGAGGGCGCGGATGTCGCCGGCAAGGTCGGCGCTGGCGACAGAGCGCTCTACCGTGCCGCCGAAATAGGCGGGCTCGGGCATCACGAGGAGATCTTCCGCATCGAGATTGCCCGCAAAACATTCGGCAAACTCGCGGCGCATCTTCCTGATCGGGCCGAAGCCGTGGGGCTGGAACATCACGAGGACGCGGCCGGGGAACTGGTTCACCGTGCGCAGGGTGGCGGCGATCTTGTCCGGGTTATGCCCGAAATCATCGATCACGGTGACGCCGCTTTCCGTGCCGACAATGTCGAAGCGGCGGGCGATGCCGGTAAATTCGCCAAGGGCTTCGGCGGCCTCGGCCAGCCCCGCGCCGCAGGTGATCGCAGCTCCAATCGCGGCGAGCGCGTTGGAGACGTTGTGGCGGCCGGGCGCGGCGAGGCGGATGTCGGCAGAGGCGCCGGATGTCCGGTCGTGTACGGAAAATGTTATGTGGGTGGGCGCGGGCCGGATATCGCTGGCGGTGAGCCGGGCGGCGGGGTTGCCGAGGCTGTAGGTGATCGCAGCTGGCAGGCTTGCTGCGATGCGCGCAGTCTCGTCATTGTCGAGGTTCAGCACGACCGTTTCGGCGCGGGCCGCGAAGGCGCCGAACAGGGCGCGCAACTCGTCCATCGTCTTGTGATCGAGCGAGATGTTCATCAGCACGGCGACGCGGGGCGTGTAGGCGGCGATGGAGCCGTCGCTCTCGTCGACTTCCGAGACAAAGATGCCGCTGGCGCCGACAAGGGAACTGGAGAACAGCGCCTCGGGCGTGCGGAAATTCTTCATCACGGCGCCGTTCATCACGGTGGGGCTCTTGCCCGCGTGATGCAGGATCCAGGCGATCATGCCGGTGACAGTCGACTTGCCGCTGGTGCCTGCCACGCCAATCGCGAACGGCGCCGCATTGAACAGCGCCGACAGCATGCCTGCCCGGCTCATCCGTCCGGCGCCCACGCGGACCGCGGCGGCAATGTCCGGCACGGTCTCCTCCACCGCCGCCGAAGCGACGACGACCTGCTCGGGGCTCGTCACGCCGCTGCCATCCTGGGGGTAGAGTTTGATCCCACGGCTGCGCAGGTAGTCAAACTTCGCGGGCGTGCGCCCCTGATCGAGCGACCGGTCGGACCCCTCAATGGCATGGCCCTGATCCAGCAGGATCAGCGCCAGAGGCAGCATCCCGGAGCCGCCGATGCCGCAGAAGAAGTAGCGATTGTGCTTTGTCATAAAGTTCACTCTAACTGCGCGTTCCGCAAACCCCAATCCATGCCCGGGAGACGCCCATGATACAACGCAGGACCCGCATCGGGATCGTCGCGCCCGGGCGGGCGATTGATCGCGGGCTCGCCGGGCAGGTGACGGCGCTGGCGGGGGAGGCGGCGGAACTGGTGTTTCATCCGCAATGCTTCCTGCGGGAGGGGCATTTTGCGGGGCCTGATGCTGCGCGGGCGCAGGCGTTTGAGGCGTATGCGAATGATCCCTCGCTCGATGCGATCTGGTTTGCGCGGGGCGGGTATGGGGCTTGCCGGATACTGGACATCGCCTTTGGCTCCTTGGGCGAGGCGGCGCGGGCCAAGACCTATCTGGGCTATAGCGATGCGGGGAGCCTGCTGGCGCGGCTGGCGCGCGACGGGATCGGCCGGGTGGCGCATGGACCGATGCCGGCGGACATCCTGCGCGAGGGCGGCGCGGCGGCGGTGCGCCGGGCGCTGGGCTTCCTGACGGGTAGGGATAATGGGGCGGGGATTGATCCGGCGGCGCGGGCGCCGGGCAGGTATGCGGCGTTCAACATTTCAGTTTTCGCAAGCCTGATCGGCACCGGCTGGCTGCCGGACCTCACCGGCCATGTGCTGATGCTGGAGGATGTGGGCGAGTATCATTACCGGCTCGACCGGATGATGTTCACAATCACCTCGAACCCGGAGGTGCGGGGGGTGGCCGGCATCCGGCTCGGGCGGTGCGGGGCGATCCCGGTGAACGATATCGATTTTGGCGCGAGTGAGGAGGAGATCGTGCGCCACTGGTGCGGGCGCAGCGCGATTGCGTATCTCGGGCGCGCGGATATCGGGCACGATGTTGAGAACAAGGTGGTGGTGTTCGGGGCGGGGAGTGTGGGGGCCTGAAACGAAAAGGCGGGCTTCGCTGTGCGGGCCCGCCTTTTGATTGTGTACGGAAGATCGAAACCTAGAGGTTCTTGACGATATCCTCGACCATCTTCTTGGCATCCGCGAGCAGCATCATGGTGTTGTCGTGGAAGAAGAGTTCGTTTTCGATGCCCGCATAGCCCGAGCCCATCGAGCGCTTGATGAAGAGCACCGTGCGGGCGTTTTCCACGTCGAGGATGGGCATGCCGTAGATCGGCGAGGTCTTGTCGGTTTTCGCGGCAGGATTTGTCACGTCATTGGCGCCGATCACGAAGGCGACGTCCGAGGCGGAGAATTCGGAGTTGATGTCTTCCAGTTCAAAGACTTCGTCATAGGGCACCTGGGCCTCGGCGAGGAGGACGTTCATGTGGCCCGGCATTCTTCCGGCAACGGGGTGGATGGCGTATTTCACTTCGACGCCTTCGGCCTTCAGCTTTTCGGCCATTTCCTTCAGCGCGTGCTGGGCCTGGGCGACGGCCATGCCATAGCCGGGGACGATGATGACCTTGGAGGCATTCTTCATGATGAAGGCTGCGTCTTCGGCAGACCCCTTCTTGTAAGGGCGATCGACGCGCGCGCCGCCTGCAGCGGCGGCGGCATCCTCGCCGCCGAAGCCGCCGAGGATGACCGAGATGAAGGAGCGGTTCATGCCCTTGCACATGATGTAGGAAAGGATCGCGCCGGAGGAGCCGACGAGGGCGCCGGTGATGATCAGCGCGAAGTTGCCGAGCGTGAAGCCGAGGGCGGCGGCGGCCCAGCCGGAATAGGAGTTCAGCATTGAGACGACGACCGGCATATCGGCGCCGCCGATGGGGATGATCAGGGTGATGCCGAGGATCAGCGCGAGGAGTTCGGCGGTGGTGAGGGCATGGGCACCGAGGG
>NZ_JBBEBT010000325.1:0-12059 GCF_040882205.1 Hyphomonas sp. | reverse complement strand
CCGGCATTCATCGCGAAGATCAGGCTGCCGCCCTGCGCGGCGACGTGATTCGCCAACCGGTCGAACTGGCCGAAGGGGGCGCCGGCCTCGTCGCGCAGGAAGAGGCGGATGTCGTCGGTCTCTGCGTCGAAGCTGCAAACGAGATAGGGCGCTGATTCGAAGGTGACGGTTTCGCAGGGGCCTTCGGTCTTGCCAGTGCAGGCCGCGAGGGCGAGGCTGCAAAGGGCGAGGAGGGCGGCGCGCAGCAACATGATTTACAGGTTAGTCATGCGGGCTGGAACCCGCAACCTCGGCGCCTGCACGAGGCTGTGAAGCAAGGATGGGTGCATCCGTCCGGGCGCGGCGCACGGAAAGCGCTTGTTTACGCACCCTGTGTAGACTTCAGCCTAGGCGGGAGCCCTGAACATGACACATATTGCCAGCGATGACCTGTCTGCGCGCCGTTATTCAGCGGCTGGCCTGGGGGCCTGGCCATTTGTGGCGACCGTGTTCCTGTCGGCGGCACTGGTTTTCCTGGTGCAGCCGATGTTTGCCCGGATGGCGACGCCGCTGCTGGGGGGCTCGCCGAATGTCTGGAACGTCTCGCTTGTCTGTTTCCAGGCGGCGCTGCTGGCGGGCTATGCCTATGCGCACCTTTTGAGCCATCTGGTCAAAAGCGTGCGCACGCAGGTCACCGTGCATGGCGCCCTGCTGATGGCGGCGGCGCTGGTGCTGCCGTTCGAGCTGACGGGTATGCTCGGCGCGCCAGATCCCTCCCGCCCGGCGGCCTGGCTGATCGGCGTGTTTGCCATCTCGATCGCGCCGCCATTTGCGATCATTTCGGCGACCGCGCCGCTGATCCAGTCCTGGTATGCCCGCACGGGGCGTGCGGACGCGCACGATCCCTACCATCTCTATGCCGCCAGTAATGCCGGCTCGCTGCTCGGCCTCGCCGCCTATCCGCTGCTGCTGGAGCCGCTGGCGCCGCTGGCCATGCAGACCGGCGCCTGGTCGCTGGGCTACGGTTTGCTGGCGCTGATGCTGGTCGGGTGCGGCGTGGTCGTAATGCGGCTGAATACCGGCGCGGCGGTGCAGATGGCGGCGGCCGATCCGGCGCCGGTTGCCGGACGCTGGCGCCAGCGCCTCTGGTGGGTGACGCTGGCCTTCGTGCCGTCGAGCCTCCTCGTCGGTGTGACGACGCATATCGCCACCGATGTGGCGAGCGCGCCTTTCCTCTGGGCGCCGCCGCTTATGCTTTATATCGCGAGCTTTATCGTAGTGTTCGCCAAGCGACCGCCGATCAGCACCGCGCAGGCTGCCATGATCATGCCGCTGCTGGTGGGCGTCGCGCTGTTCACGCTGTCGAAGTCCTCCGGCGTGCCGACGCTGCTCAGTTTCTTCGTGCACCTCGGCGCGTTGTTCATGGCCGCGATTGCCTGCCACGGCCTGCTCGCAGCTGACCGGCCAGCGACCGGACGGCTTACGGAATTCTATCTGCTCATGTCGCTTGGCGGTGTTCTCGGCGGCGCTTTCAATGCCCTCCTTGTGCCGTTGATCTTCACGACCGTGGTCGAGTATCCGCTGATGCTGATCGCGGTGCTGCTGCTGATGCCGCAAGCTTACTGGACCGGGCCGCGCAAGCTGTGGGCTCTGGCGGGGGTTGCCGTGTTTGCTGGACTGGCCGCACTGGCCGTGCGCAGCGTGCCGCCGCTGATGGCATACGAGAATTTCAGCTTCTTCACGCTTCTCATCACGGCGATGGTCATTGTCTACCTGGTGCGCCAGTCGCGCCTTGCGAGCGCTGCGGCAGCGGCTTGCCTTTGGGTGGTCGGTGCTGCCTCCAGCCCGATGGCAGGCGCCAATGCCGAGCGGGGCTTCTTCGGGGTGGTCAAGGTCCAGGAGCAGGACGGCTACCGGGTGATGGTACATGGCACCACGCTGCACGGCGCGCAGGCCCTCGGTGCCAATGCGCTTCGTCCGTCTACCTACTATTCGCCGGAAACGCCGATGGGCGAGGTGTTCGGCGCGCATACGGCACCGGGCCGCGTGGCGGTTGTCGGCCTCGGTGTCGGCTCGGTGGCCTGCTATGCCAAGCCGGGCCAGCATTATACCTTCTTCGAGATCGATCCGATCGTCGCCCGGCTCGCCTCTGATCCGGAGAGCTTCACCTATCTGTCGGAGTGCACGCCGCACGCCGCCATCGTGCTCGGCGACGGCCGCCTGACGCTGGTGGATGAGCCGGTCGGCGCGTTCAATCTCTTGCTGATCGATGCCTTCTCCTCGGACTCGGTGCCCGCCCATCTCCTGACCCGTGAGGCGGTGGCGCTCTACCTGTCGCGCGTCAGCAAGGATGATGGCATCGTGCTGCTGCATGTGTCCAACCGCTACATGGCGCTGGCCACGGTGGTCAGCCGGATTGCCGGCGAGCTGGGCATGCCGGCGCGCTTGCAGTTCTACATACCGCCGGTCGGGGCGGATGCGAACAAGTACGTGACGCGGGCGAGCGTCGTCGTGGCGCTGGCGCACAACGAGGCGGCGCTGGCACGGCTTGAGGGCACGCGGGGCTGGCAGGTGCTGGCGTCCGACGGAGGGCGTGCCTGGAGCGATGACTATTCCAACATCCCAGGCGCAATCTGGGACCGGCTGGTGAATGACCTGGACTAGTCTTCGGCTGCAGCCGGAAGAGGAGGGCGGCGCGCAGTAACATCCGGCGCAGGTTAGTCCATGCGGGGCGCCAGCCGCAACCTTGCGGCCTGCACGAGGCTGTGAAGCAGCGTGATTTGCCGCAGCGGCGGGCGGTGTGCGGTGATTGCGTCGCGGGGCGGTCCGCCTTATCCTAAATCCCAGCCCGCCTGCCTGAGGGCAGCCTCCCAAGGATCCGACATGTCGAAGTCCAAAGACGCCCCAGACTCCGACCGCGAGGGGCGTGATTCGCTTCTGCAGTTAACTGTTATGGTGTCCGGGCGCAGTGATCCCGCAGAGGTGCTGGCCTACGCGGTGGAGCGCGGCTGGCTGGATGCGGACGGCAATATCACGCCGGCGGGGATGGAACTGGAGAAGGCGCTGTCCGACCAGTCGGGCACGCGCTCGGCGTTCCGGGGGACATGACGATGGCCGAGAATTTTGAACGCCACCGCCAGGCCTGGACGACCGACGAGGTGCAGAAGCTGCACCTCTTGGCAACCAAGGGCATGAGCCTGAAAGCCATCAGCAAGGCGATGACCCGCAGCGAGGAATCGATCCAGGCGCGCGCGAAGATCGACAAGCTGAAGATTTCGAAGATGCGGTAGGCGGCGGGCGCTGCGATGAGTGGCCAAGCCCTGGGCGGTCCCGTGCCCGTCACCGCGAAAAGGCCCTCCGACCGGCTCTGTATGCAGCGCGCCCGTAACCGCACGATCAGCCATTCGGTATATTGTCCTTAGGCGGATCGTTCTCAAGCGGGTTTACAGAAATCGCTACGCCGCGAGTGTTGCGCTGCGGAACCTTTCACCCGGTCAGCTGTTCTTGTGGAAACAAAACCAGGAGCGCAGCATGACCGATATCAAGTCCGCCAGAATAGCCATTCTATCGACCAATGGGTTCGAGCAGTCGGAATTGTTCAAGCCTAAGCGGGCGCTCGAAGCGGCCGGTGCGGCGGTGCATGTCGTGTCGCCGGAGGCCGGATAGATCAAAGGCTGGAAAGATGGCAACTGGGGTGACAGGGTGACTGTCGACGTGCTTCTGAAGGATGCCGGACACGAAGACTATGACGCGCTCGTGTTGCCCGGCGGCCAGATGAATCCGGACATTCTCGGAACGCTTCCGGAGGCGGTTCGCTTGTTAAAATCCTTCTTCGAGGCCAAAAAGCCGCTCGCCGCGATCTGCCATGCCCCGTGGCTGCTGATCGAAGCGGGCATTGTCCGCGATCTGTCCTTGACCAGCTACAAGTCGATCAAGGCTGATGTCGTGAACGCGGGCGGCAAGTGGGAAGACAACGCGGTCGTCGTCGATAACTGCGTGATCACGTCGAGGAATCCGGACGACCTCGAGGCGTTCTCGCGCAAGATCATCGAGCAGGTGACCAATAGCCGACATGCTCACAGCGCCGCCTGAAACGCACTGAGACCGGATTTGTGAATGAGTCAGGCAAGGGCGTTGCTTTAAGCCAGGGTGCAAGCTCGGTCGGAGGTTTCCGCCTTAAGCCCCCGCTTCGCCGCCCGCTAGCGCCTCGCGCCGCTTCTCGGCGGCGGACTTCTTGACGCTTTCGGAGCGTAGCTGGCCGCAGGCGGCGAGGATGTCGCGGCCGCGCGGCGTGCGGATGGGGGAGGCATAGCCGGAGCGGTTCAGGATTTCCGCGAAGGCTTCGATCGTTTCCCAGCTTGAGCATTCGTAAGGGCTGCCGGGCCATGGATTGAACGGGATCAGATTGATCTTCGCCGGAACACCCTTCAGCAGGCGGACGAGATTGTGGGCTTCGGCCACGGTGTCGTTGACGCCTTTGAGCATCACATACTCAAACGTCACGCGGCGCGAATTGCCTAGGCCGGGATAGGCGGCGATGGCATCGAACAGTTCGGCGAGATTGTACTTGCGGTTGATCGGCACGAGTTCGTTGCGCAGATCGTCATTCGCGGCGTGCAACGAGATGGCCAGCATCGCATTGGTGCGTTGGCCGAGTTCGGGGATCTTCGGGGCGACACCGGCGGTGGAGACGGTAATGCGGCGGCGGCCAATGGCGATGCCGTCGCCGTCCGAGATCGTGTCGATCGCTTCGGCGACATTGTCGAGATTGTAGAGCGGCTCGCCCATGCCCATGAAAACGATGTTGGTGAGCAGGCGGCCTTCTTCGGCGCTCGGCCATTCCTCCAGCGCGTCGCGGGTGATCAGCACCTGCTGGACGATTTCAGCGGCTGTCAGGTTGCGGACGAGGGCCTGCGTGCCGGTATGGCAGAAGGTACAGTTCAGGGTGCAGCCGACCTGCGACGAGACGCAGAGCGCTCCGGCTTTGCCGACATCCGGTATATAGACGCTTTCGCCCTCAATGCCGGGGCCAAAGCGAGTGAGCCATTTCCGGGTGCCGTCCTTCGAGACTTGGTGATCGGCGATTTCCGGGCGGTCGAGCACATACTTGTCTGCCAGCACAGCGCGAAGGTCCTTCGCGATGTCGGACATGACCGAAAATTCACGTGCACCGAAATGGTGAACCCAGCGGCGCAATTGCCGGGCGCGCATGCCGGCCTGTTTGGGATCGAGCCCGAGGCTTTCCATTTCGGCCTTCAGAGCCGGAATCGACAGGCCTGCCAGCGTTCTGGGGCCGGGCTGGGGCGCGGGGCGCCGGGAAAGGTCGAGGGTGGTTGGCATCGGCGGGCCTATAGCATGGGGGGTCGGTTAAGGAAAACCGCTCCGTACATGGACGGAATGTAAGGGTGCAGATGGTTGATTACGCTTTCTTTTTGTCACTGTATTTCACCGTATTGCGGGAACCCCCCGTCTGTTGGCGTATATTTATATGGGTTGCCGCAAAGAGCGGCCCTTCAAATCATAACAAGGAAGTCTCCTCATGAAGAAGTCCGCTATCCTGGTCGCCGCCCTCGCGCTGCCGCTTTTCCTCCAAGCCTGCCAGACCAGCCCCAGCCAGCGGGTGATGACCACGACGGCCGCAGGCGCGATCCTCGGCGCTGGCGCCGGCATGATGGCCGGCGGAGACGACAAGCGTAACGCTGCCATCGGCGCAGCTGTCGGCGCCATCGCTGGCGCCTCGGTCGGCGTCTATATGGACAAGCAGGAAGAGAAGCTGCGTCAGCAGACCGCCGGCACCGGCATCGAAGTCGAGCGTCAGGGCGACCAGCTTGCGCTGACCATGCCGTCGGGCGTCACGTTCGCCCAGTCGAGCGCTACGATCCAGCCGAACTTCTACCAGGCACTCAACAGCGTGGCCTCGACCCTCGTCGAATATCCCTCGACGGCTGTCGACATCCGCGGCCACGCCTCGTCGGAAGGCGACCGCGGCTTCAACCAGCGCCTCTCGCAACAGCGCGCCGACGCCGTGCGCGGCTACCTGGTCAACCAGGGCGTCCAGCCGGTACGCATGACCGCAACCGGCATGGGCATCGACTATCCGGTGGCTGACAACTCGACCGAAGGCGGCCGCGTCCAGAACCGCCGCGTTGAAATCATCCTGACGCCGGTCTCGCAGTAATCTGCGCACCGGTCCTCCCGGACTGAACAAGGCGGGCGGCAATCTTCGGGTTGCCGCCCGTTTTGCATTTCGCCCCTGACGCTGCGTTCGTTGAACTTTCAGCGGGAATTCGCGCACCGGTATATGGTGTTCCGGTGCAAAGCACGGATCGTGGCGCCATGAGAACTACCGGACACGCCAGACGGGCCAGCGGCCCCTTCGCGCGCAGCGCGCCCTATAGCGGCGTCTTCTCGGAATTCATCCGGGGCCTGTCCTGGCTCTACCTGCGTGCCATCGGCTGGCGGATAGGCTCGGACTGGCCGGTGCATGTGCCGAAGTCGGTGATCGTGGCCGCCCCGCACACGTCCAACTGGGATGGGCTGACGATGGTGGCGGTGGCGGGGTGGTACCGGGTGAAACTGAACTGGATGGGCAAGGCGGCGCTGGTGCGCGGACCGCTCGGCTGGCTGGTGAAGCGGTCGGGCTGCGTGCCGGTGGAGCGGTCAACGTCGCAGGACGTGGTCGAGCAGATGCGCAAGGCCTTTTCTGCGCGCGAGACGATGCACCTGGCGGTTGCGCCGGAAGGCACGCGCGAGGCCAATCCGAACTGGAAGACGGGCTTCTATCACATCGCGCGCTCCGCCGGGGTGCCGCTGCTGATGGCGGTGCTGGACTACCGCACGCGGGTGGTGCGGCTGGAAGGGCCCATGGACACGACTGCCGATGCCGCCGCCGACATGAAAGCCGTACTCGCCTATTATGCCGAAGCGGAGGGCAAGTATCCCGAACGCTTTGTTAAGCCCGACTGGTAGCAGGATCAGCGGCAGGCTTCTGCCGCCTTGTCGATGGCCGTGGCCGAACCGCTCAGCGAGAACTTGTAGGACACCTTGGTGCCGCGGGCGGATGTTGCCTCGACGACGAGGTTTGCGCCCTTGCGCAGCGCCTCGACGATGGCCGGATCGTCGGCATCCTCCGCGAAAGCTTCGCGGGCGGCCGGGAAAAGTGTCCATGAGGAGCGCCCGACCTTGGCCTTCGGGCTGGAGCCGTCCTTGATGTCATAGCCCACCTTGATTGAAGGCTGGGCCTTGGCCTTGCCGGACTTCCAGCTGGTCACATAATACCAGACGGCGCCGTGATTGACCCTGGTGGGGGTCGTGGTTTCCGCCTCGGTGGCCGCATAGCAGATGAGATCGCCCTCGACGGTTTCGGTGAACACCGCCCAGTCCTTGAACCGGCCAACGGCCGTGGGTTCGGCGGCGGCGGGCGCGGCCAGCAGGAGCGGCGCGATCACGATTGCGAGATTGAGGCGGCGGCAAAGTGTTTTGCGTTGCGTGTTCAAAATACTATTCCCATTGTCGGCTCCGGATCCGATCCTCTCGGCAAGCAGTTTGCCGCGCGATTACACCAGACACTTATAGCGTGTGCAAACAGGAAAACCTAAGAGCCATGGTTGCTTTGCTTAGGGATAAGACAGAAAGTGAGCACTTGAAAACTGGAAAGGCTCGGCGCGTGTTTGACAAGACAGTCAAAACAGCGGACCCTGAAATGAGGGAGCGGCATGCCGAGTGCATGGCGCAGATTGCGTCGGCGCGGTCGAAGGCTGCCTTCGCCGAACTTTTCCAGTTCTTTGCACCCCGGATCAAGAGCTACATGCTGCGCCTCGGCGCGAGTGACAGCGAGGCTGAAGAACTCGCGCAGGATGTGCTGATCACCGTCTGGCAGAAGGCGGGCTTGTATGACCGCAAGCAGGCCTCGGTGTCGACGTGGATGTTCCGGATCGCCCGCAACCGCCGCATCGACGTGCAGCGGCGACAGCGACGTCCGGAACTGTCCGAGGACGACCCGATGCTGCGCCCGCCCGAGATCGAGCAGCCGGACGATGTGATGGCGCGCGGACAGATGGAGGGCCTGGTGCGCTCGGGCCTGGTCAAATTGCCGGCCGACCAGCTCCTGCTGCTGCAGGCGGCTTTCTATGACGGTCTCTCGCATTCCGAGATCGCCCGGGCGTTCAACCTGCCGCTCGGCACCGTGAAATCCCGCATCCGCCTCGCTTTCCTGCGCCTTCGCGGGGAGCTGGAAGGGACAACTTAACCCTCTTTCTTCATTCTGCGGCTCTGCGTCCTTGACCTTGGCGTCTTCCGGACAATGTAGCGGGAAACGACCGGATCAAATTACGCCATGACTGTTTCGCCCCCTAACACGTTCAGTGAACTCTACGCGGCCTATGCGGCCGGCTGTCTCGACCCGGCGTTCACCCTGATGGTGGAGACGCAGAGTGTGCTGCGCCCGGAGGTCCGCGAATCGGTTGCGTTCAGTGAGATGATCTCCGGCAGCCTGCTCGAAACCGCGCCCGCCGCCGAGCTCAGCCATGGCGCGCTCGACCGGGCGCTGGCGGCCATTGACGAACTGGATGCCAGCGAGGCCGCTTCGGTGCGCGCCGGCCGCGCAGCCGGGGAGGCGATGGACGAAGTGCTTGCGCTGCCCGAGCCGCTGCGCACAGCGGCGCTGGAGGCGACCGGCCGGGGCAGCTGGCAGGCGATGGGCCGCGGTCTGAAACGCCTGAAGCTGGACACCAGTGCTCGGATGGAAACCGAGCTTTACCGGATTTCGCCAGGCGCCCGTATCCCGCGCCACTCGCATGCCGGAAACGAGTACACGCTGGTCGTGGCCGGCGGTTTTTCCGACGAGTCTGGCTCCTACGGGCCCGGAGATGTGCTGATCAAGGGCCCGAAGGATTTCCACCAGCCGGTCAGCGACGAGGGCGAGATCTGCTACGCGCTCGCGGTGCGCGATGGCGGCCTTCACTTCACCGGCATGCTGGGCATGCTGCAGCGAATGCTAGGCGCACGCTGATCAGGCCAGCTGGCCTTCTCACCCAGCCTGCGCGATCGTCTCCAGATACTGCGACTGCGCGCGATCTATAGGCATCCGATCTTCCGCTGTCAGTTTGCCGGTCCAGCGGCCGCAAGCGGACTTGTGGATGAAGGCGCCCGCGCCGGCGTCCGACATGACGGCGCCGAGGGGAACGGACTTCTTGGTGTTCGCCTTCATCCAGTCAAACTGGCAATACTCGACGACGCGGTCCTGGCGCGTCTCGTCGATGGGGATGCCGAGGACGGCAGCCATGCGGCGCATTTCACCCGGCATGTCGCGCTTCAGGTCCGCGAAGTGGACCATGTGCATATTCGGCAGATTGCGGACCGCCCACCAGGAGCGGATGTTTTCCCATAACGGCCAGAAGGGGTGGCCGTCCTGCGCCATCCAGGTTTGCCAGTATGCGCAAATGTCCTCCGCTCACGGACCAATCGGCGGGCCGACACGCCCCGGGGTGCCGTTGAGGGCTTGATACCAGAGTGCGTTGGCTCGGCACTGGTGGTTGTGGAGGCTCCAGAGTAGGTCGCGGCCGCCGCGGCCAATGTAGATGCATCTGGCGCGGGGCGAGAAGACGAGCGCGTCGAAGGGCAGGTGGGTCTTCAGGAAACGGCGGTGGGTCTGCGCCTCGACTTCCGGCCTTTTTTACCTCTTTCGGGGGGACGCGCAGATCGAGCCGGGGCGACATCTCGGCAACTGCGAGATCCGGATCACCGCCGAACATCATCTGGGCGATCACCTGCTGGGCCCAGCTGGTGGCGGACTTTGCATAGGTGGAGATGATGATCTCACCACCGCATCAAGGCGAGATCGTTCCAGATCGCCGCATCGAAGTTATGCCTGCGCACTTCCCGGGTCTTCACGGGCCAATCGATCTGTGCCGGCATGCTGCGTCCTCCCCGGCTGCGCAGCAGCAGGCCTGCCACGCGCGCAGTGCGGCGTCAGCTGCCGGGCTTGCGGTCCGGACCTGGAACCTGGGTCCGGCTGGGGGCGTCCGGGCCGCCCGGCATGATCGGGCGGGGGGCATGGCCGCCCATAGAGAGGTGGCGATCATACATGACCATGGCGCCGGCCAGGCTGACATTGATGCAGAATTTGGTCGGTATTTTCACAACATGCGCGCAGCGCGCGAGGATGGCGGGCGAGAGGTTTCCCTTCTCCGGCCCGAGGATATAGGCCGCCTGCGGAGGATGCCGGAAGGAGGGGAGCATCACCGCGTCGTCGGTCAGCTCGATGCCGACAAGCTGGCAGCTGCGCGGCAGCTGCATCTCGTCGACCGAGTCCCATTGGTAGAAGGGGATCTGGTCCTCGCTCTTGGAGGTGTCGGCCCAGTGTCCTTCCTTGATGTTCTTGGCCGCCTTGATCGAGAAGACGAAGCTGGCGCCGAAGGCATGGCCGGTACGCATCAGGGCGCCGAGATTCATCGGCTTGGAAATGCGCTCGGCGCCAATCGCAAAAAACCCGCGCATGTCAGATTATTCCGAGGCCGTAGCGCGCCCCAAGGACAAGGACGAGCAGGAGGCCCGGCGCGATGAGGGCGACGCGGCGGGCAAGCACGAGATGGGCGACCGGTTTTGGATATTCCGTAGACAGATAAAGCGTGCAAGGACTGTCCGGGGGGATGCGGCCGGTATCATAGATGGCGGTGCGGTAGGCGGCATCGGTATGTTTGCCGCCGAACCTGGCCGCCAGCGCCCGGCGCAGCACGATAGAGAGCAGCATGCGCATCTGCCCGGCGAGCAGAATGGCAAAACCGAGGATCGCCGCGAGAACCCAGAAGACTATGATCACAGGAAGGTCGCCACTTCGAACCGGCCGCGCCAGTCGGCGAGGCCGCGTTTGAGGCCGGAGGAGTTGAAGCCCCAGGCGAGGTCGCCATTGGCAGCGACCGCAATCATGCCGCCATTGCCGCCGAGGCGTTTCACATCGTCCAGGGCGCCGTGGACAGCGGCCTCGAGGGGCTGGTTGCCATAGCGGATGCGGGCTGAGACATCGGCCGCGGCGTTGGCGCGGATGAAGTATTCGCCGAGGCCGGTGCAGCTGACGGCGCAGCGCTCGTCGGCCCATGTGCCGGCGCCAATGATCGGCGTGTCGCCAATGCGGCCGGGGGTTTTCGAGAGGACGCCGCCGGTCGAGGTGGCGGCGGCGAGGTCGCCGTAGATGTCGAGCGCAACCGCGCCGACGGTGCCCATCGCAGGAGCGTTTTCTTGAACGGTGTCCTCCTCGACTGCGCCGTAATAGCTTCTGGGATCTGTCACGCGGGAGAGCCCGGTCTCTGCGGCGAGATTTGCGGCGCCTCCGCCGACCAGTAGCACGTTGGGTGTGCGCTCCATCACGGCCCGGGCAGCCTGGATTGGGCTCTCGAAGCCCTGCAGCGCGCCGACCGCGCCGGCGCGGCGGGTGCGTCCGTCCATGATGGCGGCGTCGAGTTCCCACTGGCCGGCAGTGTTCGGGCTCGCGCCCCGGCCGGCGACATAGAGGCCGGAGGCTTCCAGCTCCATCACTACGGCCTCGACCACATCCAGCGCCGCCTCGCCGGCAGCGAGGCGCACGGCGCCGTCAGCTAGCAGGCCGCGGATGTGGGCCTCTTCCGGGGCATAGTCGCGCCCGAAGATCGGCCCGGCGCCGCCATGCAGGGCAAGGGACCAGATTTTCGCCATCTCTTTTGCCTCTTTCCCCCCGCGTCAGGCTTGGCGGGGGCGTGCCGCATGGCTACCGTCCAGAGGCCGAAACAACAAGCCGTGAAGGGAGTGGCGCATGAAAGCCGTGCTGTCGAAAAGCGTTGGGGGGCCAGAGGGCCTCGTTCTCGAGGATGTGGCCGTGCCGGTGCCTGGCAAGGGCCAGGTACTTATCGAGGTGAAGGCCTGCGGCGTTAACTTCCCCGACGCGCTTATGCTGCAGGACATGTACCAGTTCAAACCCGCGCGCCCATTTGCGCCGGGCGGCGAGGTAGCCGGGCTCGTATCGGCGCTGGGCGAGGGTGTCAGCCATGTGAAACCGGGCGACCGGGTGCTGGCATCCGTGGGCACTGGCGGCATGGCGGAGTATGCCG
>NZ_JBBEBT010000324.1:0-1923 GCF_040882205.1 Hyphomonas sp. | reverse complement strand
CTTCTCGTAGGCGCCCGCCGCCAGCAGGGCGCACACTTCGGCCTCGAGCGGGCCTGGATCGCCGGGCCGCGCGATCCGGACTGCCTCGGCCGACAGCGCCACCGCCTGCGCCGCGTCCCCTGTCTGCGCCGCCAGCTGCGCAGCAAAGGCCAGCATCGGCGCGCGCAGCTCCGCCGGGAGTTCCAGCCGGGCCACCAGCGGCCGCATCAGCCGCAAGGCGCCATCTGCCTCGTTCATGAATTCCAGCGCCTGTGCCTTCAGGTAGGCGAGGTAAGCCTCGACCGGCGCCGCCGCGCCGGCAGGCGGATCGAAGATCGACAGCGCCGCCGCCCGCTCGCCGGTCCGCATCCAGATCATCTGGGACAGTTCCATCCGCGCGGCGCCGTTTTCGGGCCGGCGCGCGATGGCCGAACGATAGGCCGTGTCCGCGCCGCCAAAATCACCCATCCCGAACCGCGCCCGCGCCCTCACCAGCCATGTTTCCGGTGCATCCAGGCCGCCCTGCATCGCCATCGCCGCCACCCGTTCGGCATCGACATGGTTGCCAGCATCGCCGTAGGCGGCCGCAAGGTTGTGCAGCGCCGCCGCACTGGCCGGATTCTGCCGCACGGCCTCCTGGTAGACGCCGATAGCTTCGCCGATCCGGCCCTGCTGTTTCAGGGCATTGGCATCGCGGGTCAGGTCTTGAAGGGTACGCAGCATGCAGGGCCTCAGGTCAGGTCAGGAAAAAGCTCAGCAGCACAAGACCAATGGCAAGGAAGCTGAGCGCGAAGATGGCCGCCGCAAGCGGCAAGCAGGTGCGCAGGAAAGCCATGATGTAGCCGGTGTCATAGGTCACCCGCAACATCTGCGTCAGGTAGACGAACACGATCAGGAACGCGCCGCCGCCGGCTAAAGGGGCAGCCGCAGGAAGCGCCGCCGACAAAAGAATGAGCACCGTCGCCAGCCCATAGACGAAGGCCTGGAAATGCAGGCCGCTGATCAGATGGTCATACAGGTAGCGCCTGCGGTGCGAGGCATAGGACAGCGCCATCAGCAGCGAAAAGATCGGCAGGAACAGAAAGCGTGAAGCGCGGCGCCCATTCTTTCAGCCGTGTCCCGAACCGTGCCTGGTTTTCGTAGAAGTTTGCCATCCGGTCTGCGCCCGCCGTTGCGCACGCCAGCTGGCCGGGCGTCAGGCCCGGATTGGAGCCGATGATCAACCGGCGCAGCGCCTCCCGGTCAATCGATCCGTCGGCCAGCATGAAAGTCGAGAGCGCCTCGCCGCCCTCCTCTACCGCCGTCAGCGCTGCCCCGGGATCCGCACGCTCTTCGGCGGTCAGGTCCTGCCGCGCGAGACGTTCGCGCAGCGTTTCGGCTGACGGGCTTGCATCGATGCGGAACGGCGCATCCGCGCCCATCAGAAAATTGCCCCTCGTCTGATCGCCCGGCTTAAACCGGATTTCCTTCAGCCAGGGCTGATTTTCCAGCGCCGTGAACACAGGTCAGGAAAAAGATCACCGAGGTCAGCAGGAACAGCCGGAAGAGCGGAACGTAGCGTGCGCGCTTGGCGTCGATGTATTCCCGCGTCATCCGGCAGGGCCGGAGCACAAGCAAGGGCAGCGTCCGCCACAGGCGGCCACCCAGCGAGAACATGTCGCCGATGCTGGAAGCGACAAGATCCCAGATCGGGCGATACAAGTCAGCGCCGAGCTGGCCGCACACAGGGCAGTAGAGCTCTTTGACCAGATGCCTTCAATTGCGGCCTGCGGCGCCCTTCTCGGCCGGATGGTGCCTGGCGCTGTCCTACCCGCCGGCTGGGGCCATGCCAGCGCCTTGCGCGTCATGCTCCATCCGCTCCTCCCCCAAGAACATGGTTCAGGGAGCAGTCATACCTTCCCGGCAGAGGAAACGCGAGCGGTGGTTGTCCTTGGCATTGTCCAC
>NZ_JBBEBT010000323.1:0-12069 GCF_040882205.1 Hyphomonas sp. | reverse complement strand
TTCGCGATGCTGATGAACTTCCCGCGCTTCAACAAGATGAAGGGCATGGGCCAGATCGTCACCTGGTCGATCCGTGACGAATCGCTTCACTGCGAGGGCATGATCAAGCTGTTCCACACCTTCTGCGCCGAAACCGGCGTGATGACCGACACGTTGCGCGAAAAGATCCGCGAATGCTGCCGCACCGTGATTGCACTGGAAGACAAGTTCATTGACCTGGCCTTCGAGATGGGCCCGGTCGAAGGCATGACGCCGGCCGACATCAAGAACTATATCCGCTACATCGCAGACTGGCGCCTCGGCCAGCTGAAGCTGGAGCCGATCTACGGCATCGACAAGCACCCGCTGCCCTGGCTGTCGGAAATCCTCAACGGCGTCGAGCACGCCAACTTCTTCGAACAGCGCGCCACCGAATATTCCAAGGGCGCCACCAAGGGTGACTGGCACGGCGATGAGGGCGTCTGGGGCCGCTTCGACGAACGCCGGAAGAAGGTCGCCGAGAGCGTGCCGGCGGAGTAGGCCGGAAGGACCTGTGCCGGCCTGCGCGCCGCACGCGAGCCGGGACCTTCTCTCAACCAGCACCGCCCTCTCCACCCCGCTCATCCCGAGAAAGCCCGGATCCAGCGGCCTGGACTATATAGGGTTCCTGGCTTTTGGCCGGGATGAGCGAATTTCAGAAGGCCGTTGATGACCTCAAATCCCTGCCCATTTGCCCCCGCGCCCCTCCCCGGCTAGTGTCCGGCCCGTGATGAGCGCTGACGATTCCTCCACAGGCGATGACGCCTCGGGCTCCCTTTTCGGGGACCCAGCGCATGCGCGCGCCGGCGCCTATGAGGTGCTGGCCAGGAAATACCGCCCGCGCCGCTTCGAGGACCTGATTGGCCAGGAAGCCATGGTACGCACGCTCTCGAATGCTTTCGAGACGGGCCGGATTGCACACGGTTTCATGCTGACCGGCGTGCGCGGCGTCGGCAAGACGACTACCGCCCGCCTGCTCGCACGCGCCCTGAACTTCGAGCCGAAGGATGGGCCGAAAGGCAGGAAAGCGAAAGCCGGCGCGCCCGGCGGCCCTTCGATCCATCTCGATCCGCCGGGCATGCACTGCGACGCGATCATGCGCGGCCAGCACCCGGATGTTCTGGAACTCGACGCCGCCTCGCGCACAGGCGTGGCCGATATGCGCGACCTGCTCGATTCGTCCCGGTACGGGCCGGTTTCGGCGCGCTACAAGGTCTACATCATCGACGAAGTGCACATGTTGTCGACGGCGAGTTTCAACGCGCTGCTGAAGACGCTGGAAGAGCCGCCACCGCACCTGAAGTTCATCTTCGCGACCACCGAAATCCGGAAAGTTCCGGTAACGGTGCTTTCACGCTGCCAGCGGTTTGATCTCAAGCGCCTCGACACGCCCCTGTTGGCGCAGCACCTCTCTAATATATCGAAGGCCGAGAAGGCGAAAGTATCCGAAGAAGCCCTCGCCCTTGTCGCGCGCGCCGCCGAAGGCTCGGTGCGCGATGCGCTCTCCTTGCTCGACCAGGCGATAGTTCAGACCCAGGACGGAGAAGTCTCCGGCGCGGCGGTGCGCGATATGCTGGGCCTCGGCGACCGGACGCGGCTTTACGACGTATTCGAGAAGGCGATCACGTCGGACGCCAGGGGCGCGCTTGCCGAGTTGAAGGACCAGGTGGCCGGCGGCGCTGATCCGGCTGCGGTGCTGAAAGACCTGATGGACATTGCCGCCGATGTTTCCGTCGCGCAGGCGACCGGCGAGGGTTGGGCGATCGCCGGGCCGGCTGACTGGGCAACCCGCACGCGCGCGCTAGCCCAGCGCCTCACGCCGGCGCAGGCAGCGCGAACCTGGCAGATCCTCCTCTCCGGATACGGCGACCTGCAGGTTTCGCCCGATCCCGCGACCGCGCTGAACATGGTCGTACTTCGCCTCGTGGCGGCCTCCGGCCTTCCGTCTCCGGAGGAAGCGGCCCGCATGATTGCCGAGGGCGCCGCGCCGCCGGGAAAGGCAGACGCGCCCCTTGAGGCTTCGCCGAGCGTGCCCGGCGGGATCGGCAGCTTTGCCGATATCGTCAGCGCGCTGACGGTTGCACGCGAAGTGGCCTTGCAGGTGGACACCGAACGCTTCATCCGCTTTGCCTCCGTAAGTGCCGGCCATCTCAGCTATGCCCTCGCTCCCGGAGCGCCGGCCGGCCTTGCGGGGCGCCTCAAGATTTTCCTCGATAACCAGACCGGGCTCGACTGGCAGATCAGCGAATCGGAAACGGACGCCGAATCCCTGCGCGAGCGCGAACGCCGGGAGAAGACCGAGCGGATCGCCGCCGCCAGCGAGCATCCGCTGATTGCGGCGACGCTGAAAGCCATCCCCGGCGCCGTCATCCTCGATGTAACCGATGAGCCCGCGCCCATTGAAAATCCCCCTGCGGCAGACAATGTGTTCCAGTTACGTACCCGGCGCAGCAGCTGATGGAATGACACGATGAAAGACCTTGCCCAGATCATGCAGCAGGCGCAGGCCATGCAAGCCAAGATGGCCGAGGTTCAGGCCAAGATCGAGGCGACTGAAGCTGACGGCGTGGCGGGTGCAGGGCTTGTCCGCGTCAAGCTTAAGGGCAAGGGCGAACTCGTCTCCGTCAGCATCGACCGGAGCCTCATGGGCGATGATCCGGAAATCGTAGAAGACCTCGTCAAGGCCGCCCATTCCGATGCCCGCCGCCGTCTCGACGAGGCGATGGAAGACGCCATGCGCGCCGCCACATCCGGCTTCGGCGGCATGATGCCGGGGTTCAAGCTGCCCTTCTGACGCGCAGCGTGACTTGGCGCACGCTGGCTCTATAGTTTGTCTGCGATGACCCAGGCACCCTATACACCTCCCTTGCGCACACCCGAACCTCGCGGGCTTTGCACAGATTGCGGCGTCTCGCGGATGGCTGACGCGAAAGCCTGCGGGCGCGCCTGCCAGTTTATCCAACCCGACTATCCGGTGCAGGAACTTCGCCTGCATGGACGCACCCGAAATAATCAGATAGCGGATGAAACGCATTTCGGTGTGTTCCGACGGATGCTCCGTGCGCGCCTTGTGCCTGCGAAGACCGGCGCGCAGTGGACCGGCATTGCGACCACGCTGGGCGAGCGTCTGCTTGCGACTGGCAAGGTGGACGCCGTTCTGGCTGTGGCGCCAGACCCGGATGACCGGTGGAAACCCAAGCCGGTGATCGTGACCCGCGCTGAAGACATGGCCCAGTGCCGGGGCATGCGGATGGGCTATTCGCCGCTGATCGCGCTGATGGAAGAAGTTGCCGAACGCGGTTTGAAGCGCATCGCGCTGATCGGCATTCCCTGCCAGGTCTATGCCCTGCGCGCGCTGGAAGCCGACTTCGGCCTCGAGAAACTCTATGTTATCGGTACCCCCTGCTCCGATAATACGACTACGGAGAATTTCCACGATTTCCTGAAGCTGCTAGACCCGGCACCGGAGACTATCTCGTATCTTGAATTTCGCGCGGACTTCCGGGTTGAGCTGCGTTTCGATGATGGCCGCCAGAAGCTGATCCCCTTTCTTTCCCTTCCCATTTCGAAACTGCCCCGTGATTTCTTTCCGCTGACCTGCCGCACTTGTGTCGACTATACCAATGCCCTCAGTGATCTGACGGTTGGCTATATGGGCGGCGAGGGCGAGCAATGGCTGATCGTGCGCAATGGGCGCGGCGAGGAACTGGTGGAGATTCTGGGCGACGCACTGGTGACCGCGGAGCCGGGATCGAAGGGCAAGCGCGCGCCGCATGTGGCGGCGTTCATCAAGAATGTGGAACTGGCGGCTGGCGGGCTGCCCTTGAGGTCGATGCCGAACTGGGTTCGCCCGATCGTGTCCTTCCTGCAACCGCGAATCGGGCCGAAGGGCCTCGAGTTCGCGCGCACGCGGCTGGAGATGAAAGCCGCCGAAACGGTGATCCACCTCCGCCGGGAAGAGCCGGCGAAACTCAAGAACATGGTGCCCGCCCATGTGTGGAAGTTGCTGGAAATCTATGGGATTTTGCCGAAGCCTGGCGAGCAGAAGGACACGGCGTCACCCGGGTCAATCGGCCTGCGGCCTTTGCCCGGGGTGACAGATTCGAAGGACTGACGCATAACGCCCGTCCATGTCCCAACGTTCTGCCGGCCCCGAACTCCTGCGTCTCATCGACCTGATCGCCAAGCTGCCCGGGCTCGGGCCCCGTTCGGCGCGGCGTGTGGCGCTGCACCTTCTGAAGCGCAACGAGACGCTGCTGAAGCCGCTGGCCGAGGCGCTGGCGGAGGCGGGCGCGAAAATCCGGAAATGCGGGACCTGCGGCAACTATGATACCGTGCAGCCTTGCGCCGTGTGCCAGTTGCCGGGGCGGGATGATGCGATGATCTGTGTGGTCGAGGACGTGCCCGACCTTTGGGCGCTGGAACGCGGCGGGGCCTACCGGGGGCGGTATCATGTACTGGGCGGCGTACTCTCCGCGATTGACGGCATCGGGCCTTCGGACCTCGGCATCGCCTCGCTGGTGCGGCGCGTCGAAGCGGGCGGTGTGCGGGAGATAATCCTCGGCCTCAATGCCACGGTGGATGGGCAGACGACGGCGCATTACATTGCCGACCAGCTGGAAGGCAAAGGCGTCGAAGTGACACGGCTGGCGCATGGTGTTCCGATCGGCGGGGAGCTGGATCATCTGGATGACGGGACGCTGGCGGCGGCGCTGAGATCGCGGCGCGGCATTTGAGGCAGCAGGCGCGGCCGCAGAAACCACGGCCGGTGCGGTGAGTTTCTGGATTTCGGGAATGGCGCGGCGCCAGGATGTGTCCGTATGCGGCGTGAGCGAGCGTATTGAACGGAAGATTCCAGACGACGGAAGGGGCACCATAAGCAGGCACGGCTCAGCGGCGCGCGCACGCATGAGGCACGCGCAGGCTGCTTACAGGGCGGTTTGGAGAACGGGTGCGATTGATCCGGCTGCGCAATAGCTGGTTAAGCTATGCGCGCCGACAAAGGTGAGCGCGGCGCGGCCCCAGCGACTGCCAAAACAGCCATACGGCACGCCGCACCCGAAGCGGGCACGCATCTGGTTCTTCAGCGCCACGAGCTGCGCGAAGATCAGCGGCCAGAGCAGCTGATGCACGAGGGCAGGTCCGGAAGGGGGACGGCGGAGGGAGCAGGTCATTCGGGAGAGACTTTGCCCGCGCCGGACGCCGCCGGAACCGGGTCCGGGATAAAAAACTTCAGTATTTCGTTATTCCCGTTGCGCCGAAGGCGAAGCCCTGAGCCCGGAAAGACAATTAAAACAAGGAAGTCTTGGCCCCGGTCAATTGCGCATCGCAGGCAACGCCTGACGTGTGCTCAGATTGTTCAAATCGCCTAAGAGATGAAATCCAGCGCAGAATTACTGCCTTGCTTCGCAAGCTTGCCAAGCCCCGCGATATAACCGGATTATTGCCCAGGTCTTTGCATTTTTCCGGGGTGACGACAAATCTTTCCCGGGTACAGAGGCTGCGAGAAAGTGGAATTAGGCACAAGCCAGAAATTGCGCCCCTATTTTTTCAACTCATCCAGCAGCCAGCCGTGGTGGACGGGGCCGTGGCCTTTGCCGAGACCTTTGGCGGCTTTGATCGCGCCGTAGAGATAATCCCTGCCCTCTTCGACCGCTTCGGGGACGGAGCGGCCCTGCGCGAGGAGGGCGGCGATGGCGGAGGCAAGGGTGCAGCCAGTGCCGTGGGTGGAGGTCGTCTGTATACGGGGGGATTCGAAAATCCATTCGCCGGTCGTGGTTTGCAACACGTCATGGATGACCTTGCCGTCGATATGGCCGCCTTTCACAAGGGCGCCATGGGCGCCCAGTTCGAGGAGGCGTTCGGCTGCGCGGCGCTGGCCGTCGATGTTCTCAACCGGCTTGCCGGTGAGGACTTCGGCTTCCGGCGCGTTGGGTGTAACGAGGCGGGCGCGGGGAATGAGTTCGGCGCGGATGGCGCCGATGGCACGCTCGTCGACGAGGCGGTCTCCCGATGTAGCGATCATGACGGGATCGATGATGCGCGGTGTGAGACCGGCCTGGGCGTGCAGCGCCTCGGCGATGGCTTCGACGAGCTGGGCTGAGCCGAGCATGCCGGTCTTGATGGCATCGGCACCTATATCAGCAAGCGTGACCTTGATCTGACCGAGCACGGCCTCGAGTGGGACGGGCCAGACGCCGTGCACGCCGCGCGTGTCCTGCACAGTGATCGCGGTGACGGCGGTCATCGCATGGCCGCCGAGCATGGTGACGGCCTTGATGTCGGCCTGGATGCCGGCGCCGCCGCCGGAGTCGGAGCCGGCGATGATGAGGACGCGGCCTTTAGGTTCTGCCATCTTCTTCATCCTCCGCTCGCCCCCGCAAAGGCGGGGGCCGGGTGTCGCATTTCGTAGCGCGGGATCCCCGCCTTCGCGGGGATGCGCGCAACAGGTTCTAAACCTTGATCCCCGCCTTCTTCGCGTCTGCCAGGAAAATCTCCAGTCCTTTGTCCGTCAGCGGATGGTTGACGAGGGATTTGATGACGGCGGGAGGGGCGGTCATCACGTCGGCGCCGGCGAGGGCGCATTGCTTGACGTGGTTGGCGGTGCGGATGGAGGCGGCGAGAATTTCGGTGTCAAAGAGGTAATTATCGTAGATCTGTCGGATCTCGTGGATCAGTTCCATGCCGTCGAGGTGGATGTCGTCGAGGCGGCCGATAAAGGGGGAGATGAAGGTGGCGCCGGCCTTGGCGGCGAGGAGCGCCTGGTTGGCGGAGAAGCAGAGCGTTACGTTGACCTGCGTGCCATCCCCCGTCAGCGTCTTGCAGGCTTTCAGGCCGTCGAGCGTCAGCGGCAGCTTGACGGTGACATTGGAGGCGATCTTCGCCAGCTTGCGGCCTTCCTTGATCATGCCGTCATAATCAGTGGCGACGACTTCGGCGCTGACAGGACCGGGGGTCAGCGCGCAGATTTCGGCAATGACTTCGGCGAAGGGGCGGCCGGACTTGGCGATCAGGGACGGGTTAGTGGTGACCCCGTCGATCAGGCCGCTGGCGGCGAGGTCGGCGATGTCCTTGGTATCGGCGGTGTCGACGAAGAATTTCATGGGGTCTGGTTCCAGTCCGGTGAGAGGGCGCTGGCGCTTCCTTAACCAATCGGGACCCGCGATCCAAGTGCGCTGCAAAGAGAAACGCTCCCCCGGCGGAAAGGAGGAGCGCTGGAAGCCGGGCTGCAGAGCCGCCTCAGATGGCAGGGCGGCCGATCGAGGTATAGGCGAAGCCGTGCTTGGCCATGTCTTCCGGGGAATAGATATTGCGCAGATCAACCACGACATTGCCCTTCATGGCGCCCTTGATTCGGGCAAAGTCGAGCGCGCGGAACTGGTCCCATTCGGTGATGATGACCATGGCGTCGGCGCCGTCGACGGCCTTGTAAGCGCTGTCGGCGTAGGTGATGTCCTTCAGGAGATGGGCAGCTTCCTTCATCGCTTCGGGATCGAAGGCGACGACCTTGGCGCCGGAAGCGGTGAGCGCCGGGAGGATGTCAAGCGAGGGGGCGTCGCGCATGTCGTCGGTGTTCTGCTTGAAGGCGAGGCCGAGGACGCCGATCGTCTTGCCCTTCACATCGCCGCCCATCGCCGCGATGACCTTGGCGGCCATGGCTTTCTTGCGGGCGGCGTTGACCTCGACGACGGTGTCGACGATGCGAACGGGGCTGCCATAGTCGTCCGCGGTCTTGGTGAGGGCGAGCGTGTCTTTCGGGAAGCATGAGCCACCATAGCCGGGGCCGGCATTGAGGAATTTCGAGCCGATGCGGCCATCAAGGCCGATGCCGCGCGAGACTTCCTGGACATTGGCGCCGACCTTTTCGCAGAGGTCCGCCATCTCGTTGATGAAGGTGATCTTCACGGCGAGGAAGGCGTTGGCGGCATACTTGATCAGCTCCGATGTGCGCCGGGCAGTGAACAGGATTGGCGTCTCGTTGAGGAAGAGCGGGCGGTAAAGCTCGCGCATCACCTGCTTGGCGCGCTCGTCTTCTGTGCCGACGACGACGCGGTCCGGGATCTTGAAGTCCTTGATGGCGGCGCCTTCGCGCAGGAATTCGGGGTTGGAGACGACGGCGAAGTCGCCATCGGGGCGGACGCGGCGGATGATCGCCTCGACTTCGTCACCGGTGCCGACAGGGACGGTGGATTTGGTAACGATGACGGTGAAGCCGTTCATCATCTGGCCGATCTCTTCGGCGGCGGCGTAGACATAGGAGAGGTCCGCGTGGCCGTCGCCGCGGCGCGACGGCGTGCCGACCGCGATGAACACGGCGTCTGCATCCTTCACCGCTTCGGCGGCATCAGTGGTGAAGAAGAGACGCTCTTCCTTGACGTTGTTGGCGACCAGATTTTCGAGGCCCGGCTCATAGATCGGCATGATGCCGGCATGGAGCTTGTCGATCTTCGCCTTGTCCTTGTCCACGCAGGTAACGATGTGACCAAAATCGGCAAAACAGGCGCCAGACACGAGGCCGACATAGCCCGTTCCGATAATCGCGACACGCATGGGAAAGTCCCTCAGTAAGATACAATGGCGGGGTGTTCGCCTGCGGGGTGCAATTTTTGTGCGAGAGGGTCAAGGGGCGTTTGCCCCAAGGGGAACCGGGTTGACTCCGGAGCGCGGCAGCCTCCGGATCAAAACATGAACATTCAGGGGGCCGGATGAGCCTCATACTCGATACAAACCCCATGTCGCGGGGGCGGATTGCCCGCTGGATGCTGGAAGAGACAGGCGCGGACTAAGAAACGCGCTACCTGCAATATAGCCCGGAAATAAGCGGGGCAGCCTATGCGAAGGTGAACCCGGTGCAGAAGGTTCCGGCGGTCGAGCATGAGGGGAAGGTTGTGACGGAGTGCGCAGCGATCTGCCTTTACCTTGCCGATGCCTTTCCGCAGGCAGATCTCGCCCCGCCGGCGGACGCACGCGCCGACTACTACCGCTGGATCCTGATTGCGGCCGGGCCGCGGGAACAGGCGACCATGATGCAGGCGCTTGGCGCCGAGGCGGCGCCCGACAGGTCCGCTATGGCCGGCTTCGGCGATTGCCAGCGGACGCTGGACACCTTGCTCGGCGCGGTGCCGGAGAGGGGTTACGTGACGGGCGCAAAGTTCACGGCGGCGGATGTCTATGTAGGCGCGCAGCTTGTCTGGGGCGTACAGTTCGGATCAATTCAGGCGATACCGCCGCTGGAGGCGTATCCAGGCCGAACCCAGTCGCGGCGCGGCTTCATCCGGGCGAACGAACTGGATGATGCGGCGGGCACAGAATACGAGGCGCTCTACCGCAAGCATCCGCGCGTGCATGAGGATACGGACAATTCGGAAGCCTGCATCGCAGCGATCACGGCAGACATTGCCGGCGTGAGTGCGATGGGCGTGGGTTGAGGGACGGGGGCGCTGCTACGCCGGGTGCGCGACGCACGGTCCGACCTGACGGCCCTGGCGGGCGTCGATTTCGGGATCGACCCGGACCTGAAAGATGAAGGCATCCGCTATTTCTCGGCCACGGTGGAGACCCTGCACTTCCCGGACAAAGCATTCGACACGGTGATCTGCACGCGTGTGATCGAACATATCGTGGACTACCGCGCAGCAATTGCCGAGCTGCGCCGGGTGGCGCGCCAGCGGCTGATCACCGTGGTGCCGCAAGAGCGGGAGTACCGCTACACGTTCAACCCCCATGTGAACTTCTGTCCGTACACGCATAGTTTCCTGCGCGCGGCTATGCCGGTGCCGGATGCACAACATATCCGCAAGATCGGGCGCGACATCTATTACCGCAGGAATATAAGCGCTTAAGCGTGGCCTAAGTCAGAAAGCCCGCTCGGTAGAGCGGGCTTTTGTGCACATGGGGGGCGCCCCTCAGATTTCCTGATTGTAGGCGCCGACTTCCGGGTGCTTGCCCAGGCGGGGTTTCACTTCCTTATGGAAGAGTTCCTTCATATCGGCGTCGCTGGTCATGGATTCGACCACGACGACGAGTTCCGGCTTATTGGACGAGGCGCGAACCAGAACCCAGGAGCCGTCTTCCAGCGTGACCCGGGCGCCGTTGACAGTGTTCACGTCGATAACCTTCCGTCCAAGGATCATCGTGCCATTTAGTGACTGGTACTCAGCGACCATCTTGTCGATGACGCCGTACTTCACCTCGTCGCCGCAATGGGGCGACATGGTGAGCGAGGTATAGGCGAGCCCAAGTTCACCGTTCAGGTCGGCCATGGTCTTGCCGGGGTTGCGGTCCAGCATCTCGAGGATCGCCTTAGCGGCGGTAAGGCCGCAATCATAGCCGAGGCCGACAGGCGGGCGGAAGAAGAAGTGGCCGGACTTCTCGAAGCCCGCGAGGGCGCCAAGTTCGTTGGTGCGGCGTTTGATGTAGGAATGACCGGTCTTGTAATAGTCGACTGTGGCGCCGTTTTCCTGCAGGACCGGATCGGTCTTGTAGAGGCCGGTGGATTTCACATCGACGACGAACGTCGCATTCTTATAGTGTTTCGACAGGTCGCGGGCCAGCATCAGACCGATCTTGTCGGCGAAGATTTCCGAGCCGGTATTGTCAACGACACCGCAGCGGTCCCCGTCCCCGTCGAAGCCGAGGGCGAGGTCGGCGCCCAGCTCGCGCACGGCTTCGGCCATGGCGTGAAGCATTTCAGCATCTTCAGGGTTGGGATTATATTTCGGGAAGGTGTTGTCGAGGTTGCAGTCCATCTCGATCACTTCGGCGCCCATCATGCGCAGGCAGTCGCCTGCAAAGGCGCCGGCCGTGCCATTGCCGCAGGCCGCGATGACGCGAATCGGGCGCGACAGGATCACGCCATCGGCGACGGACTTGATGTATTTCTCGCGGATGGCGTCGATGCGGCGGATCGAGCCGCCCGCGCGCTCGACAAACTTGCCGCCCATGACGATCTCTTTGAGGCGACCCATTTCGTCCGGGCCGAATGTCAGTGGACGGTCGGCGCCCATCTTCACGCCAGTCCAGCCATTTTCATTGTGGCTGGCGGTGACCATGGCGCAGCAGGCGGCGTCCAGCTCGAACTGGCTCCAGTAGACCATCGGCGAGAGAGCAAGGCCGACATCCAGCACTTCGCAGCCACCGGCGATGAGGCCGAGGGACAGCGCGTTCTTGATCGGCTGGCTGATCGAGCGGAAATCGTGGCCAGTGACGACCGTGGGCTTCACACCGAGTTCGTGGAAGAGGGTCGCCATACCGAGGCCGAGGGCCTGGACGCCGGTGAGGTTCAGCTCCGGCGCCTTCTCGTGACCGATGCCGTTGAACCACCAGCGGGCGTCGTATTCGCGAAAGCCGGTCGGCTTTACCAGCGGCAGGATCTCGAACTCGAGGGTGTTTTGTACAATATCAGTGCGCGGCTTCGCCAGCATGTGTTTCTCCGTGAAATGGGTTGTGCGCGCCGCCGGGAGGGGCGCAGCATTCTCAATGGCCCTTTTGCAGTTTTCGCGGCACAGTGGAAAGGGGCGGGCTGAATTATTGATCACGAAAAGTTCAGGAGCCATAGCGTTGCCGGCAGAAGGCCGGACGCAATCTGGCGCCTTGGGAGGGCAGAAGCCCCTGTTCCGACAGCATTATAGCAACGCCGTCCCCTTTGTCCCGGAGGATAATCCCAAATGAACATTCACTAGGTACTGATCGCGCTTGCCGCCGGGTCTGCCGCCGCCGGCCTGCCGGCCGCCGCGCAGGAATGGTATGCTGGTGGCTCGGTCGGTTATGTCCTGCAACAGGACAGCTCGAACAGCGGCGAAACCGGCGCCTTCACTACCGGCAACGGCGCACCGGTCATCCCCTTCGGCACGCCCATCGCGGCCGCCACCGCCTTTGGCTGGGAAACCGGGTTCGACAACGGCTATGCCCTGTCCGCCGAATTCGGCGCCCGCTATGCCAACGGTTTCCGCTCCGGCGTGGAACTCGTCTACCCTCAGGCCGACGTAGACACTCACTCAGGCGTGAATGTTGCCGGCACCGTGATCGACTGCGTTGACGCCGCAGTGCTGA
>NZ_JBBEBT010000322.1:0-12136 GCF_040882205.1 Hyphomonas sp. | reverse complement strand
CGCTCGACGGCGGCCTGGAAGACGCCGCCGCGACGACACCGGAGGGCTTCGGCGCCCTGTTTCCCGCAACCGGCGGCGCGCTATATGGCCGGGCCAATCACGGCCCGATGGCGAGCTTCGCGCGGCCCGGCAGCGCCGCCCGCCTCCCCGGCCTCTACCTCGCGGGCGGCTCAGCCCATCCGGGGCCGGGCGTCCCGATGGCGACGCTGTCCGGGCGCCTCGCCGCAGCACGGATCTTGTCGGATCTCGCGCGCGGCAAGCAGCTCTAGCCGGGTTACGCGCGCAGGCTTGCCCGCCAAAGCGAGGCTTCCGGAACCAGCTTGTCCACGACCTTCGCCGATGACAGCACGCTCGGCACACCTGCGCCGGGATGGGTGCTGGCGCCGGTAAGATAGAGGCCCTTCACGTCGGCGCTCAAATTGTGCGGACGAAACCAGGCGCTTTGCAGGAGTTTCGGCTCCAGCCCGAAAGCTGCGCCCTTCGTCGACAGGAGGCGGTCGCGGAAATCGAGGGGCGTCATCAGCCGCTCGCTCACGATTTCCTGTCGCAGGCCGGGCAGCACGGTTGCTTCCAGTCTCTCGGCAACCCGCTCCCGGAAGGGGCCCGCCATCGCTTCCCAATCCGTGCCGGAATCGAGGTGGGGAACCGGCGCCAGAACATAGAAACTGTCACAACCCTCCGGCGCCAGCGAGGGATCGTTCGCCGTCGGGCGATGAAGATAGAGGCTGAAATCTTCCGCCAGAACCTTCTTGCGGAAGATGTCCTTCAACAGGCCGCGATAGCGCGGGCCGAGAACAATCGTGTGGTGGTAGCAATCTTCATACTGGCGGCGCGTTCCAAAATACCAGACGAACAGGCTCATGGAATAATCGGCCCTTGCGACCTTCCGGTCCGTCCATACGCGCCGCCTGGTGTTGCGCAGCAGTTTCGAATAGGTCCAGCCGATCTCTGCGTTGGAGACCACCAGGTCGCAGCCGATCACCTCGCCGCTCGCAAGACGTACACCCGTCGCGCAGCCGTCCTGCGTGAGGATCTCGTCCACTTCGGTGTGGAGGCGAAGCGTATTGCCCTGCCCTTCGATCAGACTGGCCAGACCCCGGACCAGTTCGCCCGTGCCGCCGATGGCGTAATGGACGCCCCATATCCGTTCGAGATGCGATATCAGGCAGTAGTAAGACGTGGCTTCGAACGGATCTCCGCCGATGAACAGAGGATGGAAGGAAAAGGCGATGCGCAGCTTTTCATTCGAAAAGTAGTCGGAGACCTTGGCATAGACCGAGCGAACACCGCCAAGACGGACCATGTCCGGCGCTGCCTTCAGAAGTGTCGAGACCTGATGAAAAGGTTCCTCTGCAAGCTGGGTATAGGCCGCGTCGAAAATGGCCTCGCTGGCTTTCAGGAAGCGGTCAAATCCGGCCACGTCTTCAGGGGCGAACCGGGCGATCTCGGCGCGGGTCATGTCCTCGTCGGCATGCGCTTCGAACACGGAGCCGTCATCAAACCGGATGCGGTAGAAGGGGTTGATCGCCTTGAGGGTGATCTCGTCTTCCAGGCGGCGGCCGCACAGCGCCCAGAGCTCGTTGAAGAGATGCGGCGCTGTCAGGATGGTCGGTCCGGCATCGAAGGTAAACCCGTCCTGCCGGAACGTGTAGGCCCGGCCTCCCGGTGCATCCAGTTTATCGAAGACCGTGACGCGGTAGCCTTTAGCGCCCAGCCGGACGGCAGCGGCCAGGCCGCCAAAGCCTGCGCCGACGACAATCGCATGCGGGGCGTCATCGTCTGGCCTGGCAGGGTGGGTCATTCCGTCCATGGCGCTGGGCTTCCTCCGTTTCTCAATTCCAGTTTGCCGATGCGGGTCTGCGTCAGACAATCTGCAAACCCACTCGGCCATTGTGAAATGGCGCGCGCCGCGCATTCGTCACGCATTTTCATGTGCCGGACTTGCGGGAGGGGCGCTCTGTTTCTGCAAAGGCTGTGAAAATGGCGGCGGCAACGCGCGCTGGATCTTCCTCGTGGGCGAGGTGGCCGAGGCCGGGGAGATGCTGCACGCTGGCTCCGCCGTAGCGGTGCGCCAGTTCGTCGGCGAGTTGCGGCGGCACGGCCCGGTCGTTTGCCCCGGTTATCTGGTGAAGGCTGAGCCCGGCGCGCTCGAACGGCGCCATCACACCGGAGACATCCCAGGCCGCCATCATCGAAAGAGTGCCCGAGACATGCGCGGCATTGCCGAACAGCCGGCCATAAAATTTGAGGTAGTCCGGTCCCGGGCGCGAGCCGGTGCCCTCGATCAGCTTTTCCACGCGCGCCGGATCACGCCCGCCTCGCGCTAGCGCGCGATATGCCAGCGGGTTGATGGCGAGCGCCTTCGCCATCAATGGTGCAATCAGCCCCGCCGGCCCGCCGAACGGCTTCAGCGCGCCGTTGAGTGCAATCACCTGCCGGGGCAGCGGCGCCAGCAGCGGCGCAACCTTCACGGCAATCGCCGCGCCCGCCGAGTGGCCGATGATGACCGAAGGCCTGAACCGCTCGGCCTCCAGAAGCCCCGTCAGCCCCCGCACCATTCCCGGCAGCGAGACATCAAGGCGGTAAAGGTTCTGCGTGAAGGCATGGCCGGGCAGGTCCATCGCCAGCACATCGAACTGTTTCGCCAGCAACGGCAGCAGCCCCGCCCAGGAATGCGTCGAGGCGCCGGTGCCGTGCAAAAGCAGGACGCTCTCGCCCTGGCCCGCGCGCTGCACATGCCAGCGAGAGCCGCCGGCCTCGACAAACCGGCTCAGCGCCCTGCCAGGCCAGTCCCTGCCATCTGCCTGCCAGTCAAGCCGCTTCGCCACGTCGCCTCACTCGAGCAGGAGGCTTCGCACGGCCTGCGACACGCGCGCAGCGTCGGCGACCGGCAGCGGCCGGTAGATGGCGCCCATCTCGGTGCTGATCATTTCGGCCTGCGCGCTCGGGCGGCGCGAAATGTCAAAGAAGAGGACAGGCTCCTGCAAGGCCTTGAGACGGCGCGCCATGTCGCGCGCATCTTCACCGGCCCGCTCGCGGCCGGCCGTGCCGTCCAGCGCGATATTGCCCTGCCCGTCCGAGAGGAACACGACATGCGGCGCCTTGCGCTTGCGCCGTTCGATGCGCACGAGCTGCGCCGCAGCGGCAATGCCCGCCGCCAGCGGGGTTGCGCCCCCGCCCGGCAGGCGCGACAGTGACCGCTTCACCCGCGTCAGTGACCGCGTCGGCGGCAGCAGCAGGTCTGCGCCCTCCTTGCGGAAGGCGATCAGTGCCACGGACTCGCGCCGCGCATAGCAGCCACTGAGCAGGAGTTCGATGGCGCCCTTCGCTTCCGAGAGGCGGTTCATCGCGGACGAACCGGACGCATCGACAACGAAGATCACCACTGCCTCGCTGCGGTGGCGGAAACGCTTCACGCGGAAATCGCTGGCCCGTACCGAAATCGCGGCGCCGCCGGCGGGCGCTTCGCGGATGCGCTGCCAGGGCGCGGCGGTGCGCAAAGTGGAAAGCAGATCGAGGCGTCCGTCGCGGCGCGGGTCGCCGGCGCGCGCGCCGATGCGGCTGCCCCGGCGGCGCGAAGCGACCATGTCGCCGGATTTTCCGGGCGGGACTTCCTGACGTGTGCGCTGTCGCGTCGTGCGCGCGCGCGCCGCGATATCAAGGGAAACACGAAGCTGGACCGCTTCGATCAGCATCTCCGTCAGTTCGTCAGGTTGCGGGTGAGGCCGGGAGGGGTCCTCGCCTTCATCTTTCGGCTCAGGCGGCTGAGGCGGCGGAGCGGGCGGCTCGGTCCGGTCGATCAGGATATTCGCACGGCTGGCATAAACAAGTTCGGCGGCCAGCGCGGCGTCTGCATCGGTCACCGTATCGCGCCCGGCGAGCGCCGCGATCCCGCGCGCGGCGGCAAGACAGAACCCCGGAGCTCGCAGCGACCGGATGCCGAGGCGGGCGGCCGCATCGATCAGCGCCTCGATCAGCGCGTCAGGCACCGTCACCCAGCGCAGCTTCTCGCGCGCAGCCGAGATGATCTGCGGCGTCAGCGTTTCCGGACGCAGGCGGGCTGGCGATACGCCGTGCAGAGACAATCCGAAACTGAGACGGTCGCCGAGGCCTGAGGGAAGCTTTTCCCCCGGCTCGTCCGGATCAGCAAAGGCCAGGGTCACGAACCGGGCTGGCGCGCACAGTGACAGGCCGTCGCGCTCGGTCTCCACCTCGCCTGTATCGATCGCGCGGGCGAGCTGGGCGGCGGCGCGGCCGGGCAGGCGCTCCGCCATCGGGACAACCAGCACACCCCCATCGGCGCGGGCGAGCAGTCCGGTTTCCGCGACAGGACGGCCATTGGCGAGCGTCGCGGCAAGGTCCAGTCCGCCCATCAGGCGGTCATCGGTAATCGACACCGGCATCCGGTGCAGCGCGGCCTCGCCGCCGAGCGCGCGCACGAGCCGGTCCTGCAACAGGCCTGCAAGTTCCGGCGCCGCGCCGTCGAACACCCCACCTTTCAGCCGGTGCGGCATCAGCGCAAGCAAGGCGGCGGCAAGATCGGCCTGCCCCCAGCGCGCGGCATCGAACTTTTCGAAGGCCTCCCGGCCTGCCTGCCGGTCTGTGGGCGGCGCGGCGGCGGGGTTCACGAAACAAACACCTCCGAGACGGCGCGTTCGACGCGCACGCCTGCGTCCGTATCATCGAGCGGGTCCTTTCGCAGCCGGTGGCGCAGGGCCAGCGCCGCGACCGCCTTCAAAGTTTCCATTGAGACCTGTGTTTCACCCGACAGTGCCGCGCGCGCCCTGGCCGCCCGCATCAGCGTCAGCTCGCCGCGCAGGCCGTCCGCGCCAAGCGTCAGGCAAAGCTCGACGGCCTTGGCGAGCACGGAGTCCGGCAGAATGACCGTATGCACCCGGGCACGCGCTTCGACGACGCGCTTGCGCAGCGCGGCGGTCTTGCGGGACCAGTCCTTGATGAAGGCAGCGGGGTCCTGCTCGAATGCATCGCGGCGGCGGACGATTTCCATCCGTTCCTTGAGGTCATGCGACGTGCGCACATCGACGCACAGCCCGAACCGGTCGAGCAGCTGCGGGCGCAGATCCCCCTCTTCCGGATTACCGCTGCCGACGAGGACAAACCTCGCGGGATGGCGAATCGAAAGGCCCTCGCGCTCCACGACATTCTCGCCGGACGCTGCCACATCGAGCAGCAGGTCAACGAGATGGTCGTCGAGCAGGTTGACTTCGTCGATGTAAAGGAAGCCGCGATTGGCGCGGGCGAGCAGCCCCGGTTCAAACCGCTTTTCGCCCTTGGACAAGGCCCGCTCAAGATCGAGCGCGCCGACCACCCGGTCTTCGGTGGCCCCGAGGGGCAGATCGACCACCGGCGCCGCGATCTTCTCGCAGACCTGGGCTTCCTTGCCGTCGCACACGCCGCACAGCCCTGCAGGGGCGGATGGCAGGCAGCGGTAAGGGCAGCCGCGGACGACTTCGATTTCCGGGAGCAGGGCGGCCAATGCGCGAATGGCCGTAGACTTACCGGTGCCCCGGTCGCCGAGCGCGAGGACGCCGCCGATCGACGGCTCGATGGCCGACATCAGCAAGGCGTCTTTCAGGGCTTCCTGGCCAACAATGGCAACAAACGGGAAGATGGCCAAAACGAGGTCCGATGCGCGTAGTGTAACGAAGGTGGACACAAGCCTATGTCAAAGCATCGCATAAGAAAAGCCGCCAGAGGAATTCCCCTGGCGGCCGGTTCTTGGGTCTGACTTCGCCTGTAAGGCGCGTGAGGTCAGGCTGGATTCTTCAGATAGGCGATCAAATCCGCACGGTCCTGCGGGTTGCGCAGGCCCGGGTAGGCCATGATCGTGCCGGGGATGAACTGCGTCGGTTTCTCCAGGTACACGAAAAGGTTTTCCTCGGTCCAGATGACGTTCGAGTTCTGGTTGGCCTCGGAATACTTGAAGCCCGGGATGGTGCCCGATCCGCGCCCGACGATGGCGTAGAGCGACGGGCCGACATTGTTGCGGCCTTCCTGGACGACGTGGCAGGTCATGCATTGCGCGAAGACGCGCTTACCCTTGGCCGCGTCGCCGGTATAGGACGCATAGTCCGTGCCGCCGGCAGCCGGGGCCGACGCTTCGGTCGGTGCGGGGGTCTCGGCAGGGGCAACTTCCGCCGGCGCAGCCGCTTCAACCGGATCCGCCTCGACCGTCGGCGCGGCCGCAGGGGCGGGCGCAGAAGGGTCTCCCGAGCCGCCACAGGCGGCGAGCGTGAGCGCGAGGGCAGAGGCCATCGCAAGGGTCAGACGCTTGGTGTCAAATCGCATTTGTTTCCTCCACAGAACACTGGATGCTGGATGGTAGTTCGCCGCAGGCCCATGCCAAGGTGCTATCCGGAGTGTTTTCTACACGCGTGCAGTCTGCACCCGCCAGTCCGCAAGTTCGGACGGATGCGCCTCAACATAATGACGCAGCCAGGCGGCAAATTGTTCCGGGGACTGCGAAATTTCTTCGGCCAGCGCTTCCAGCGAGACCCAGCGGAGCGCCTGCACCTCATCGGGATTGGCAACCGGCTCTGCCGGGGTGCGGCCGAAATAGAGATGCGGGATCTCGTTTTCGATCATGTCATTGTCGAGATAAGCGACATAGCGGCTCTTGAAGCCGAAGGTCAGGTTGAGGCGCAGCCCAACCTCTTCCTCAAGGCGGCGCACGGCGGCTGCGCCCGTCGGCTCGCCGGGGCGCGGATGGCCGCAACAGGCGTTAGCCCATTTGCCAGCCGAATGATACTTGCCTGGGGCGCGCTGCTGGATCAGGCAGTCGCCCGCCTCATTGAATATGAAGATCGAAAAAGCGCGGTGCAGCAGGCCGTCCTGATGGATGCGCCACTTGTCGCCGCCCTCGAGCGCTTCATCAGCCTCGTCGACGAGGATCACCTGTTCGAATTCATCGGACACACGCACGCTCCTCTGAGGCCAAGGCTAGAGCCAGCCCGGTTACAGGTCAAACGCCGCGTTTCAGGGGGGAAGTTGTTACTCGACCGTCCAGCCGCGCGGCGTGCGACGGGCCTGCAGTGTGACCGGCGCATCATTGACGCGCACGGGGATCGGCGCCGGCTGGCGCACGACATACCGCAGCACGAGCGCAGAGCCGGCGAGCAGGAGGCCGGCAAGGGCGGTCATCATGGCGATGAAGCTCGCAACGAAGATGAGCATCGCCCCAACAAGTAGCTGGGCCACGAAACCTAAACCTGCGCCCAGGGAAGCCAGCAGGCCGGGAGTGCGGTTGGGAAGAAGGGTCTTGTGCATCAAGCCTCACGATCAACCATCAAGATGGCCGCATGATGGCAGGCCGTCAACGCACTCTTGTGCGCCCTGGCTGCACAAATCCGCGATGATCGAAGGTTATTCACTCCTGACGCACGAGCAGGCCACGTTCGGCGCGGATTCGCGCATAGGCAGCGGTGATCGCCGCAGCCTTGGAGTGGGCGGCATCCTCGAACTCGCGCGGGGCGCCCATCTGGACGATCCGGTCAGGGTGATGATCCGCCATCAGGCGGCGATAGGCGGAGCGGATGTCCATGAACGCCGCATCATGAGCAACACCGAGAATATGGTACGGATCGTCGCGCTCAGGCCCGAGATGGGCGGCGCGGATCCGGCGGAAGGTCGCGCCGTCAAAGCCAAAGGCATCCGAGACATTCTGCAGGTAAACGAGTTCGGCCTCGGTCACGACCCCGTCCGCCCCGGCAATCTGGAACAGGCCGTCGAGCACGCCTTCCAGCAGGCAGGGCCGGTCACCATACTTCTTGCCGATCCGGCGGGCATAGGCCTCGTAACCGCGCACCGTCTGGCGGGCGAGCGTGAAGACGCGGCGGACATTCTCCGCCTCTTCCGGCGGCGCCCGGAAGACCCGGGCGAAGGCCATGATCTCGCTGTCGGACACCAGCCCGTCGGCGGCCGCCATCTTTGCGCCCAGCCCGACAACCGCAGCAGTAAACCCCACATCGTTGGGATCGGGGGCGCAGTCGTCTGCCCCGCCGCTGTCGAGCTCGGGTTCAGATCCGGTCTCGAAAAGGCGCCGGCCACTGCTCAGAAGGGTCGTCCAGAGGCTCATGACCCGACCGTCTATAGCAGGGTGAACCCCCGCTTGGACAGCGCCCGGCGTTCAAAGAGATGTGAAGCATCGGCAGCGGACGGGCGATGACCCTTGAAACTTGGTTATCTGGTGAAGCCTTCAGCCGCCCCGCGCCGCCAGAGTGTCGCGCAGGGCTTGGATCTCGGCGCGCATCTCGCGCAGCATCTGCATCATTTCGCTGCGCTTGGTTTCGGCGTCCTCGAGGTCGTCCTCGACATGCTCCAGCGTTTCCTCGATCGAACCGTCGCGCGCCCGGATTTCGTCGATGGCCCCCGTAATATCTGCCGAAGAGCGCCCTTCCATGGCCGCTTCCAGGCTTTCGATCTGCTTGCCGATGGCGGCCTTCTGCTTCTGGGTAAGCGCCTCGACGACGAGGGCGATGAACAGGTTGAGGATGGTGAAGCTGCCGACGAAGATGAAGATCAGGAAGAATACCCAAGCATAGGGATGGCCGTCATCGGTGACGGTGTCGAGCAGGTCCGACCTGCCATCCATCGTCATCAGCTGGAACAGGGTCAGCGCCGAATCCGGCAGGGTGCCAAACATCTCGCGCACATCGGCGTTCGCCGTGTTGCCATACATGTTGGTGGCCATCACCGCGCCGACATAGATCACGAGGATGATTACCGCGAGAATGGCGCCCATACCGGGGATGGATTTAAGGAGCGCCTCGGTGATGCGTTTCATCATAGGCACGAAGCGCAGGAGGCGCAGCACCGGCAGCACCCGCAACGCCCTCAGGACCGTGAACACCGAAGCGCCCGGGATCAGCGACAGCGACACGACGACGAAGTCGAACACGTTCCAGCCGAGCCGGAAGAACTGCCATCGCTACACCCAGAGCTTCGCGGCGATCTCGGCGACGAACACGGCCGTGACCGCGCCATCGAGAAATTCCAGCAAGCCGACCGCCGCGCCGGGCAAGGCAGCCCGGTATGTCAGCACGCCAAGTGTCAGTACGCCAAGTGTCAGCGCGTTGAAGATGATCAGCGATGTGATCGCTGTGCGGATCACGGGGCGCTCGAGAAAAGCCTCGATGGCCGAGTTGCTGGTCTCATAGTCGAGCGTTGCGCGCGCCATTCAGGCTGTCCCCTGTCTACACCACATGTCTGCCAGACGGCTGTTTGCCCTGACCCGGCACGGCTGCCAACCGTGCATTTGGCGGCCCGCTTACTCTGCCGAGGTGGTCGTGTCCGAGATGATCAGCCATTCGCCGTCCAGCTTGCGCAGCACCAGCGTGTAGAGGCCGGAGAGGTTTTCATCCTGCAGCTTCACATGCCAGCTGCCATGGGCAATAGCGGCGCCGGGCGACAGGATGTCGATCTCGTAATCGGCGGTCGTCAGCACCCCCATCCCATCCCGTCCGGGATAGCGCACCTTGTAGCGCGCCAGCGTGGCCTCGTACCCGCGCACGACATCCCCGCCGGAAGCAAAGCGCAGATCGTCTGATGGCCAGTAGCCATGCATGAACCCGTCGATGTCGCCGGCATTCCAGGCGGCGTCCTGTGCCTTCAGCAACGCAGTAATGGTGGCGGCCTCGGCCGCTGCCGCCCCGGGCGTCAGCGGCGCCGGTGCCGCGGCGCAGGCGGCCAGCATCAGAAAAACGGCGCCCGCAAAAGCGAAACGGACCATGCGCAAACTCCCCCTCGAATGAACGTGTTCAGCAGACGGCGAATCAGGGCCGCGCGCAAGCCGGTCAACAGGACGCCTTGCGCTCCTGACCTGCGGTCTCCGGCTCCGGCTCGGCCATAGCTGGCTTGGCGGCGGCGGGCTCGGTAAAGGCCTCGGGAGCTGGCATGGGCGCGGGCGCGGGATCCTCTTCCACGACCTCCCCGGTCTCTCAGGTCTGCACCGGCTCAGCCACCGGCTTGCGGCGGAACCCGAACAGGCCGCGCGGTATGGCATCGTCCTGCGTGTCCCCGGCCGCCTCGTCCTCGGCTTCGTCTTCCTGCGCCACCTTCTCGCGGCGCTGGCCCAGCGGGCCCTGACGGTCCGCCTGCCGGTCATAGGTCATGCTGTAATATTCCCAGGCCGTATGGGTCAGCGGTTTGGGCGTCAGCTCGAGGCCGTACATCCGGAGGCGTTCCACCACCTCGTCGCGCAGGTGCATGCCGGGAAAAGCGTCTGACCTGAAGCCGTGCGCCTTCATCCAGTCACGCACATCCCAGCTGCGCACCCGGCCGATTTCGGCCGGCAGGGCACCGTGATGGACTTCCCAGAAGTAAAGCGCGGCGACGCCGTTGATGGCAGCGTCCATTGCATCATCCAGCGCATTGCCCGGCGCATTGCCCTGGGCCAGCTGCGCCCGCAGCGACAGCTTGCGCGCTTCCAGTTCCTGATAGGTTACGCCGATCACGGCGATGCCGTTACGGTTGGCATTGATCAGCGCGCGGTTGACGCCGTCCAGCTGCGGATGGCGGATCGGCAAGAGCACGTCCGGGCCGACCGAGGCATTGGCGGCGACCTGCGACAGCTCGCTGACCATGCGCTGCAGGTTGATCCGCATTTCATGGCTGATGCCCTCCAGCGCCGACAGCCGGCCCGCGCGCGTATCCTCGCGCATGCGCCAGAGGTGCCAGGCGACCAGCGTCATCAGGGCGGTCAGGAGGCCGAGGCCACCCGTAAGGAAGGTATAGAATTGCGCTTCGCTCATTCTGAGATCCCCCGATGCAGGCCGGAGCAGGCAATGTCTGCGCCAGTTCAGGGACGCTCACAGAAAGTCTTAGCTGCCGAGGACGCGGCCTGCAATAACCCGCAATCTATCAAGGAAGACAGGATCTCGGGCTTCGGGCGCCGTGATCAGGGCAAAATCCAGACAGGATTCAATGCCCTGAGGCGAAGGCGTGCGGGGCATCTCTGCCAGCGCCTGCGCCAGCCGGACAATCGCCCGGCGGGCGAGTGCACTATTATGGTGCATCACCTCGAGGACATTCGTCACCGTCACGGCCTCGGTTTCGGCGCGCCAGCAGTCATAGTCGGTGACCATGGCGAGCGTGGCATAGGGCAGCTCCGCCTCCCGGGCGAGCTTGGCCTCCGGCATGTTGGTCATGCCGATCACGTCGCAGCCCCAGCTGCGGTAGAGCTTCGATTCCGCCAGCGAGGAAAATTGCGGCCCCTCCATCGCGAGGTAAGTGCCGCCCCGGTGCACCTTGCCGCCCACCGCCGCGGCAGCCTCCGCTGCGAGACCCGACAGGCGCGTGCAGACCGGCTGGGCCATCGAGACATGCGCGGCCATGCCGGGACCGAAAAAGGTTTTCTCGCGCGCAAAGGTCCGGTCGATGAACTGGTCGACGGCGACGAAATCCCCGGGCGCATATTGCTACTGCAAGGAGCCGCACGCGGAGATCGACAGCACGTCCGTGCAGCCCGCCGCTTTGAGCGCCGCGATGTTTGCGCGGTAGGGCACATCGGTCGGGGTCAGACGGTGCCCCTTCCCGTGGCGCGGCAGGAAGACAAGCTCCACCGGACCAATCCGCCCGCGCATCAGCGTATCCGACGGCGCGCCCCAGACGGTCTCGATCTTCTCCTCGCGCCGGTCCTCGAGCCCGTCGATGGCATAAAGGCCCGAGCCGCCGATGATGCCGAGTGTCCAGTGGGTCATGAGATCAGTCCTTGAAGATCTTGCACATACCGAACGGGGGCGGGGAGAGCGGATTGACGGTGGTCAGTTCCGCATCGTCCGCCCGGGCGTAGCCAAGGCCCGCATAGAATGCGATCAGGCGCGGCTGGTCCGCGCGGATGGCCAGCTGAGCGCCTTCCTTGCCGGCTTCGCGCCCGGCCGCTTCGAGCGCCGCGAGGATCCCCGCGCCGAAGCCCTGTTTCCGGAAGGCCGGCAGAACGCCGATGCGCTTGATTTGCCGTCCACGCACCCTGCCCGCCCGGTCCCGGCAAGGCCAACCAGCGGCCGGAGCCGATGGCATCACCTGCGTGCATCGGGACCGCGCCTGCGCGCCCGGCAATCTGCGCCGCAGCCGTTTCCGGCGTTTCGCAGAAGACGAAATAGCCGCGCCAACCCCGCAT
>NZ_JBBEBT010000321.1:0-12146 GCF_040882205.1 Hyphomonas sp. | reverse complement strand
TGGCTGAAGATGAAGATGTGAAGGCCATCGTCTTCCGCGTCGACAGCCCCGGAGGCTCGCCCACCGCATCCGACCAGATCTGGCGCGCGGTCGAGCGCGCCAAGGAAGCCGGCAAGCCGGTCGTCGTCTCGATGGGCTCGCTGGCAGCTTCGGGCGGCTACTATGTCTCCACGGGCGCCGATGCGATCATTGCAAACCGCGGCACGATCACTGGCTCGATCGGCATCTTCGGCGGCAAGTTCGCCCTCGATGGCACCTTCAACAAGATCGGCGTCACCTTCGACACGGTCAGTGTCGGCGGCGATTTCGCCAATGCCTACGGCATTGCCCCGTTCAACCAGTCCCAGGAAGCCGAGATCCGCGCAATGCTGAAACGCGGCTATGACCGCTTCCTTGGCCTCGTCGGCGAAGGCCGGGGCATGAGCTATGACGAAGTCCACGACGTCGCCCGTGGCCGCGTCTGGAGCGGCGAAGAAGCGGCGAAGATCGGCCTTGTGGACGAGCTCGGCGGCTTCATGACGGCGCTCGATAAAGCCAAGGAACTGGCCGGCATCGAAGCCGACAAGCAGCCGCTGCTGGTTTTCTATCCGCACCGCAAGACCGGCTTCGAAGCCTTCGAAAGCCTGTTCGGCGTCTCAGCCGAAACCGCCCGCGCCGCAGCCGTCCTCAGCGCCCTTGCCGGCGACGAGCGCACCCAGGCCCTGATCGAGGAACTCGCCGTCGCCGACGCCGTGAACTCCGGCCAGGCCATGGCCATGGGTCCCCGCATCCGCGAGCGCTAGACGCCTCGCGGGAAGCGACCAGTTGCGGCCTGCCAGTTCGCGCTGGCAGGCCGTTTCGTTGACGGCGACGCTAATCCGCGCATTCTGTAGCAGCGGCGCGGCTTGTGAAGGGTCGGGGGATCGTCTAGCCCCATGAAAAGGTTCTGCACAAGCACATGAACATCATCGTCACCGGGGCTGCCGGTTTCATCGGGAGTGAAGTCGCGCTCAGGCTGCTGCGCGAGGGCCATTCGGTCACCGGCATCGATTCCTTCACCGCCTATTACGACGTGAAGCTGAAGGAAGACCGCGCCGCGCGGCTCGTCACCTTCCCGAACTTCCGCCTCGCCCGCTACAGCGTGGAAGACGCCGCGATGATGGAACGCGTGTTCGAGCGCGTAAAACCGGACATCATCCTCCACTTCGCCGCGCAGGCCGGCGTGCGCTACAGCCTTGAGCATCCGCGCGATTATATCGATGCGAACGTCGCAGGCTCGTTCAACATCATCGACCTCGCCCGCCGCTACAAAGCGCGCCACCTGATCCTCGCTTCGACAAGCTCCGCCTACGGCGCAAACCAGAAGTTCCCCTTCGAGGAGCGCGATCCGGCGCCCTATCCGCTGACCATCTACGCCGCCACGAAACTCGCCGCTGAGCTTATCGCGCACAGCCATTCGCATCTCTACGGCGTGCCGACGACCGTGCTGCGTTTCTTCAGCGTCTATGGCCCCTGGGGCCGCCCGGATATGGCCTTCTACCTGTTTACCGACAGGATCTTCAAAGGCCAGCCCATCGACGTATTCAACAACGGCGACCTGTTGCGTGACTTTACCTATATCGACGACCTTGTAGAATCCATCCGCCGTCTGATGGATTGTCCGCCGCAAATGGGCAGCCACATGATCCGGGGCGACTCCCTGTCGCCGGTTGCGCCCTATCGCCTCGTCAATATCGGCAATGCGACACCGATCCGGCTGGTCGACTATATCGAAGCCATCGAAAGCGCGATCGGCCGCAAGGCAGTCAAGAACATGCTTGGCATGCAGCCGGGCGATGTGAAACAGACCTATGCCGACGTGCGCCTCCTGAAGGCGCTGACCGGCTATACGCCAAACACGGATTACCGCATCGGCATCCCGGCTTTCGTTGACTGGTTCCGCAGCTATTACAACCCGGCCTGAATGCCTGCCGCCCCGGCCGCCGCGCGGAAATCTTCCGGCACCGGCGCTTCCAGAACCCGGCGCCCACCCTCCGGATGCGCAAGATCGAGGCGCGCCGCATGCAGCATGAGGCGCGGCGCCGTTGCCTGCCCTTCTCCATAAAGCGCATCGCCCAGGATCGGGCAGCCCAGCGCCATCAGGTGCACGCGGATCTGGTGCATCCGCCCTGTTTCCGGCGACATCTGCATCAGCGCAAACTCGCCCTGCCGCGCCAGAACGCGCCATCCTGTCCGCGCCGCCTGCGCCCCCTTCCGGTCCGGCCGCGCAATGATCATCCGCGCCTTGCCGCCTTCTTCCACTTTCACCAGCGCCGCATCCGCAACGCCCGTCTCTGCCGGTGGCAGGCGCCCTTTCACCAGCGCCAGATAAGTCTTCTGCACACCGCGCCCTGCAAACGCCTCCGACAGCTTCGCCGCCACAGGCTGCGTCTTCGCCGCCACGATTACGCCCGACGTGCCCTGATCCAGCCGGTGAACAAGGCGCGGCCGCTTGCCGTTCGATCTGGAAAACGCAGCCATAAGCCCGTCAAGCGACCGCGCCACACCGCTGCCCGCCTGCACAGCCAGCCCCGCCGGCTTGTTGAAGGCAATCAGGGAGTTGTCCTCATGCAGGACCATACCTTGCACGAGCGCAAGGTCTTCCGGGCTGATCGCAGGTATTTCGCGGTTGCGGGTCATTCGGGCCTCTTAGCCTTCGCACGAAGTTCTGCAAGGCGCGCGAGCCGCTCCGCAATCGGCGCCTCGCGGCCCTCGCCCTTCGGGTCATAGAACACCGGACGCTTCATACTTTCAGGCAAGTAATCCTGCCCGGAGAAGCCTTCCTGCGTATCGTGATCATATTTGTAGCCTGCTGCGTAACCCTGATCCTTCATCATCGAGGTCGGTGCATTCAGGATATGTTTAGGCGGCATCAGGCTTCCCGTCTGCGCCGCTGCGCGCCGGGCCGCCTTGTAGGCAATATAGGCCGCATTGGATTTCGGCGCAGTGGCGAGATGGATCACGGCATGGGCCAGCGCCAGTTCGCCCTCCGGCGAGCCAAGGCGCTCGTAAGTGCGCGCTGCCTCGCCACAAATCATCAGCGCGGTCGGGTCTGCAAGGCCGATTTCCTCGCTCGCCATCCGGATCAGGCGCCGCGCGAGGAAGAGCGGATCCTCGCCGCCTTCCAGCATCCGCGCAAACCAGTAGAGCGCCGCGTCGGGATCTGATCCGCGCACGGATTTATGCAGTGCCGAGATGAGATTATAGTGCTCCTCGCGGTCCTTGTCATAAGCCGCCGCCCGCTTCGAGAGCGATCTGCCGAGATCGTCCGGCGAGAGCAGTCCCGCCTCGCCCATCATGGCGAAGGCCTGTTCGGCGAGGTTCAGAAGGTAGCGCCCATCTCCGTCTGCCATCGCGCGGATCATCGCGCGCGCCTCTTTCGTTACCGGAAGGCGGCGCTGTTGCATTGTCTCGGCGCGCTGCAGAAGTAACTCCAATGCCGCTTCATCCAGCCGCTTGAGCACCAGAACCTGGCAGCGCGAGAGCAAGGCGCCGTTCAGTTCGAAACTCGGATTCTCGGTCGTCGCGCCGATCAGCGTCACCACGCCGCTTTCCACGAACGGCAGGAATCCGTCCTGCTGGGCGCGGTTGAAGCGGTGGATTTCGTCCACGAAGAGCAGGGTGCCCTTGCCCATCTTGCGCCGGTCTTGCGCCCGCTCGAAGGCCGCGCGAAGATCCTTCACCCCTGAAAAGATCGCGCTGATCGCTTCGAACTCGAGGCCCGTGCCTTCGGCGAGCAAGCGCGCGATGGTCGTTTTCCCGGTGCCGGGCGGGCCCCATAGAATGATCGAGGAAAGCCGCTTCGCCGCGAGCATCCGCGACAGCGTGCCGTCCGGCCCGATCATATGGTCCTGCCCCACAACGTCGGCGAGCGCTTCCGGGCGCAGCCGGTCGGCCAGCGGCCGGGGCGCGCTGCCTGAGGGGCCGGCGGTTTCAAACAGGTCAGTCATTTCTGCTTTCTAGGCGAGCGCGGTCATTGTGATAAGCTGCGAAAAAATACGGGAGGAACTCATGAAGCTGGACATCACCCCTTCGGGCCAGGCCTGCGGCGCCAGCGTGAGCGGCGCGGACCTGTCGAAACCCCTGTCGGCGCAGGCCGTCGCGGCAATCCGGGCGGCCTGGCTGGCGCATCAGGTGCTCGCCTTTCCGGACCAGAAGCTGACCGACGCGCAACTGGAAGATTACACCCTGCACTTCGGCCCCTTCGGCGAAGACCCTTTCATTGCGCCCATCCCCGGCCATCCGCACATCATTGCCGTCAGGCGCAAGGCAGACGAAACCTCGCCGATCTTTGCCGAAAGCTGGCACACCGACTGGAGCTTCCAGGCCCGGCCGCCGCAAGGCACCTGCCTCTATGGCAAGACGATCCCCCCAACCGGCGGCGATACGCTGTTCACCAACCAGTACCTCGCGCTGGAAAAGATGCCCGCCGATCTGCGCACGCGGATCGAAGGCAAACGCGCCGTCCACTCGGCGAAAAATGCCTATGCCCCCACCGGCTTCTACGGCGCCGGTGACAAGGACCGCAGCATGGACATCCGCCCGTCCGACGATGCGCAGGCGGTGCAGCTTCATCCGATTATCCACAGGCATCCGGAAACCGGCCGTGAAAGCCTGTTCGGAACGGCAGGCTATATCATCGCCATCGACGGCATGGACGCGGAAGACAGCGCCGCTCTGATCGGCGAACTCTACCGCTGGCAGACGCGGCCGGAATTCCAGTATCGCCACAAATGGCAGCCCGACATGCTGGTGATGTGGGACAACCGTTGCACCCTGCACATGGCGACGGGCGGCTATGCCGGCCATGACCGCTTGTTGCACCGCACCACAATCGGCGCCGCCCAGGGCGTTCCCGAAGGGCAAGCTTCGCGCTATGGTTTTGCCTGAGGCCGCCAGGACGGCCCGGGAGGAACATCGATGGCTGACACCTGGCACGGCGCCCGCGCCGGCATACCTGATCCCTGGACCCTGCCGCTGGACACGTTTGACGTGTCGAAGGCAGCGATCTTCCAGCAGAACGCACATGGAGAATATTTCCGCCGCCTGCGGAAGGACGCGCCGGTACATTATTGCCCCGAGAGTCAGTTCGGAGGTTTCTGGTCGATCACAAGGTTCAACGACATCGTTGCCATCGATTCCAACCACAAGCAGTTCTCGTCGCACAAGAGCATCGTCATTGGCGACTCGCCGCCGGATTTCGACACGCCGATGTTCATTGCGCAGGATCCGCCGATCCATGATGTGCAGCGCAAGGCCGTGCAGCCCGCCGTAGCGCCGACGCAGCTGAGCGATATCGAGGCGCTGATCCGCCAGCGCGTCAACAATATTCTGGACGACCTGCCGACCGGCGAGCGCATCAACTGGGTGGAGCATGTCTCCAAGGAGTTGACGACGCAGATGCTGGCGACGCTTTTCGATTTTCCGTTCGAGGACCGCCACCTCCTGCCCTACTGGTCAGATGTGACGACGACGTCCGAAACAGTCGGCGTGGAAGTCGACATGAAGCACCGCGAGGCGGAGCTGATGAAGTGCCTCGCCTACTTCACGAAGCTCTGGCACCAGCGCGCCGCCGAGCCGCGCAAGTTCGATTTCATCTCCCTTTTCGCACACGATCCCGAAACGAAGGACATGATCAGGAACCCGATGGAGCTTATGGGTAACCTGATGCTGCTGATCGTGGGCGGCAATGACACGACGCGCAATTCCATCTCCGGCGGCGTGGTCGCGCTGAACCAGTTTCCTGCCGAATATGCCAAGTTGAAGGCTGACCCTTCGCTGGTGGCGAACATGGTGTCCGAGATCATCCGCTGGCAGACGCCGCTGGCGCATATGCGGCGCACCGCGCTGGAGGATGTCGAGTTCCGGGGAAAGCAGATCCGCAAAGGCGACCGGGTGGTGATGTGGTATGCGTCCGGCAACCGCGACGAGACGGTGATCGATGACCCGGACTCCTTCCGGATCGACCGCGGGAATGCGCGCCGCCATCTCTCCTTCGGCTTTGGCATCCACCGCTGCATGGGCAACCGCGTGGCCGAAATGCAGCTGCGCCTCCTGTGGGAGGAAATCCTGAAGCGGTTCGACCGGATCGAACTCGTCGGCGAGCCGACGCGGGTCCTGTCAAACTTCGTGCTGGGATATGAGGACGTGCCGGTCATCGTGCATCCGCGCTGAGCACGTCGGCGGCGTCGACGATTTGCGCATCGCTCATCATGCCGAGCCAGGAACCGAACCAGGGCTTGCGGGCTGAGCCGGCGATGACGAGTACGCGCCCGCCGGGTACCCGGGGGGGCGCGCGTTAAAAGCCGCTTTCGGGACAGGGCGTAACGGGGGCTCACCTGCGCCGGGAAAACAGGAAGATAAAATGTCAGGGGCGGCGGTGATGTGGGCCCGATTGCAGGCGCAGGTCATTTCCTGTGCACGCGTTCACCTGCTCGTCCCCGCGCAGGCGGAGTTCTCCCGCGTCTCTTGCCAAACCCGCCCCCCGCCTGCGCGGGGGATGAGCTGCAGGGACCACGGCGATTGGCTGATCAGGTTCGCACCGTGCCTTTGACGGTGCGGCCATTGCGTTCGATTTCAATTTCCCAGTCGCGGCCGCCTTTGTCGACGACGCCTTCGAGGTCCCTGACCGACTTCGTGGTCTTGCCGTTCACGGCGCGGATGATGTCGCCCGGCTGGAAATAGTTGCGCGAGATCGTGCCGCGCGTAACCGAGTGGACATAGATGCCCGAGCCTTTTGAAAAGGGATCGAGCCCGTTCTCTTCGGCGAGGCGGGGCGAGAGTTCGATAACGCGCGCGCCGTTGAAGATCGAGGCGCCGGACAGGAGCACGACGTCTGCTTCGGTGGCGCCCGGCGGCGGCTCGACCTGGACATTGATGGTCTGGGCCTGTCCGGCGCGCAGCACGGTGAGCTGGGCCAGCTCGCCCGGATTGCGCACGGCGGCGAGGAATTTCAGGCCCTTTTCGTCAAACACTTCGCGCGCGTCGATGGCGGTCACGAGATCGCCGCGGCGCAGGCCAGCCCTGGCCGCAGGGCCGTCGGGATAGACTTCCGTGACGATGACGCCGACCGGGCGGTCGAGGCCTTGCGTGCGGGCGATGTCGAAGCTGACGGCCTGTGCGGCGAGGCCGAGCCAGGGGCGCACGAAGGTGCCGCTGTTGACGGCCGCATCGACGACGCGCTTGACCATTTCCGACGGGATCGCAAAGCCGATGCCGACCGAGCCGCCGGTGCGCGAATAGATCGCCGTGTTGACGCCGACGAGTTCACCCTTGGTATTGATCAGGGCGCCGCCGGAATTGCCGGGGTTCACCGCTGCGTCGGTCTGCAGGAAGAAGGAGTAGTCGGAGACGCCCACGTCCGTGCGGGCGGTGGCGGAGATGATGCCGTTGGTGACGGTCTGGCCAACGCCGAAGGGGTTGCCGATGGCGAGCACGAGGTCGCCGACCTGAACGGCGCGGGTATCGGCGAAGGTGAGCGTGGGCAGGCGCTCAGTGCCGGTGTCTATCTTCAGGACGGCGAGGTCGGTGCGCTCGTCGGCCAGCAGCAGCTCGGCAGGGTATTCGCGCCGATCGCTGAGGACGACGCGGAAACTGTCGGCGCCCTGGATGACGTGATTGTTGGTGACGACAATGCCGTCGGCGCCGACGATGACGCCGGAGCCGAGCGAGTTCTGCACACTGCCTTGCGCGGGCACGCCATAGAGCAGCTGTTCCATTGTGGAGGCGCGGCTCTTGACGTTCTTGGCGGTGTAGACGTTGACGACGGCCGGCGAGGCGGCTTTCACCAGCGGCGCGAAGCTGAGATAGATCTGGGCCTCGGACTGGGGGACGACCGGCTGGGCGGCCTGCGAACTGGTGCCGGCGCCAGGAGCTGGCGGCAGGACGGCGGCAATTTCGGTCGTCTCGCCGGGCTGGCGCTCGGCCTGCGAAAACATCGGCGCGAGCGCGACCGTGAGCAGCATCAGGACGGCCACGCTGAGGAAAGCGAGGAGTTTGGAAACGTGTTTGGTCATGGTGCGTGGATCGGTCATGAGTATGGCTCTTTTGCGGCTCCAATTGAGGCGCAATTCGTACCTTCATGACATTTCCGTCAGGGGGCTCCTCAGCCCGGTCCGGGACCCGCCGCCGACGCTTCGCGTTCGCCCAGAAGGCGAAGGTTTTCGGCATGCGATTCGCGGCTGATCTTGTAGAAACTGACGCAGACGAGCATCAGCGTCCAGGCGCACAGCAGCGACACGGCATAGCCGAAGCCGAGGGCCCGGATGGATTCCTCGCTGGCGCCTGCCCCGCCGCCGCCCTGGGCGAAGCCGGCCACGGCCAGCACGGCCGAGGCGGTCAGCACGCCGGCGCCCTGCGAGAGCTTGCGGATGAAGCTGATGCCCGCGAAGAAAATGCCTTCCGAGCGCCGCCCGGTCTGCATCTGGCTGTCTTCCACGATGTCGGCGACCATCGAGCCCATCAGCATCTGCGTGGCGATGATCAGGGCAAGGTCGAAGATCGTGATCGCGATGATGATGTTGAACAGCTCATCGGAGCCGTTGGGCGGGAGCAGACCCAGGAGGCGCAGGATGACAGGCATCGGCGCAATCGAGAAGGCGAGCACGCCGATAGTGATGGCGCCGCGCTTCTTGCCGAAGGTCTTGCCGATGATCGGCGCGATGATCAGGGCGAGCACGGCCGAGATATAGACGGCGGCGGTGATCTTCGCGATCTGCTGGTTGTCGAAGCCCCAGAAGATCGTGTTGATATACTGGTTGAGCGTCGCCGAAATGCCGGAGGCGACCAGGCCGAACAGCGTGGCGAGGAACAGCGCGCGGAAGGAGCGGTTGGAGACCGTCTCGAAGATTTCCCTGAAGATCAGACCGAGCGTCAGCTGGCGCGCGGGCGGCGGCGCCTTGAGGTTCGGGATGTGTCTGTGTGTGCCGGCCGCGCAGATCAGCACCGCCGTGAAGATACAGGCAGACGCAATCATGCCGTAAGTGTTCCAGCCCGCCACATTGAAGACGCCGATCCGGATCTCGGGGGTCGGCACGAGGAGGACCCAGAACAGCAGGATCTGGATCGAAAGGCCGCCGAACCAGGCGAAGAAATAGCGCAGCGACATCAGCGAAGTGCGCGCGTCATAGTCCTGGGTAAGTTCGGCAGCGAGCGCGGTGCTGGGGACTTCGTAGAAGGTGAAGGCGAGGCGCACAAAGATTGTGGTCGCCAGCAGCCAGAGGAAGAGGTCGTTTCCGGACACGCCGGCGGGCGGGTTCCAGGTCAGGAAATAGGCAATCGCGACCGGGATGAGCGCCGCGTACATGAACGGATGGCGGCGGCCATACTTGGTACGCAGGTTGTCCGACCAATAGCCGACGACGGGATCAGAGACCGCGTCGATGATCAGGGCAATCAGCAGGACGACCGCGACAAGGCCTGCATCAACCCCCAGGATGTTCGAATAGAAGAACAGCAGGACGTATTCGAAGCCGTTGTCCTTGATGCCGGACGCGGCGCCCCCGACCCCGAAGGACAGGCGCGTGAACAGGCTTGGCTTGGCAGCGGTCGCTGTCGTCATCAGCGCATTCCTAAAAGGGGATCGGTCATTGGCCTCAGAGGCCGAGCACAGCCTTCGCCATGATGTTGCGCTGGATCTCGTTCGAGCCCGCATAGATCGAGGTCTTGCGGTAGTTGAAGTAACTCGGCGCGGAGGTCAGGGCATATTCGGGCGTCGGCGAGCCCACGTTTGAGCCCGGCTCCGCAAGCGCGACGGTGTCCTGCACGAAAGGATTCGCGTAGAGACCCACAGCTTCCAGTGCCAGCTCGGTGATCGCCTGCTGGGCTTCTGAGCCCGCGCACTTCAGCATCGAGCTTTCCGGGCCGACGTTCTGACCCGCAGAAAGCGAGGACAGGACGCGCCGTTCGGTTGCGTCCAGCGTGTCGATGCGCATTTCGAGCAGGGCGAGCTTACGGGCGAAGTCCGGATTGCGGATCACCGGCTCGTTGCCGTCATACTCTTTAGAGGCAACCTTGCGCGCCTTGTTCAGCATGTGGCGCAGGCCGGGCGCGTAGGCATTGCCCCGCTCGAACTCGAGCAGGTATTTCGCATAGGTCCAGCCCTCGTTCTCCTTACCGATCAGCGCGTCATTGATCTTTACCCGGACGTTCTCGAAGAAGACCTGGTTGATCTCGTGCTGGCCTTCGGCGGGGCCGTCGAGCGTCGGCAGTGCGCGCACCGTGATGCCGGGCAATGTCATCGGGAAGACGATGAAGGAGATGCCCTCCTGCGGCTTGCCCTCTTTCGAGGTGCGCACGAGGCAGAAGATCATGTCGGCCCACTGGGCGAGTGTCGTCCAGATCTTGGAGCCGTTAAGGACGTACTCGTCCCCATCACGCACGGCGCTCATCTGAAGGCCGGCGAGGTCAGAGCCGGCGCCCGGCTCGGAATAGCCCTGGCACCACCAGACTTCAGAAGAGAGGATGCTCGGCAGGTGTTTCTTTTTCTGATCGTCATTGCCGAAGGCCATGATCACCGGAGCGACCATCGAGACGCCAAAGGGTGCAACGCTCGGCGTGCCGGCGCCCGAGAGTTCGGAATGCAGGATATAGCGCTCGGTCGGGGAGAGACCGGGGCCGCCGTATTCCTTCGGCCAGTTCGGCGCGATCCAGCCTTTTGCGGCCAGCTTCTCCTGCCAGGCAACCTGGCTTGCCTTGTCGACATAGCCGTTTTTCGACAGGGCCATGCGCGCGCGCAGGTCCTTGTCAAAGTTTGCAGCGATCCAGTCGCGCACGTCCTGCTGGAACCTGAGATCAGATGGCGAAAGCGAGAGATCCATGGCCGCCCCTCCGCCTATTCGACGATGTCGTAATACTGGATCTCGGGAGCGCCCCCGAGAACGGCGCCGAGCCTGGGGCCGGCCGCCTTGAAATAATCGGTCTGGCCGTGCGCTTTCAGAGCATCAGAGGATGCGTACTGCTCCATGAAGATGTATTCTGTAGTCGAACCTTTGGTCTTGTAGAGCTGGTAGGTCAGGCATCCGGGCTCGTTGGCCTTAACCTTGGCCATCAGGTCCTTCGCAACCTGTTCGAACTCTGCCTGTTTTCCGTCCTGGATCTTCAGCTTCGCAACGATACCGATCAACTTCGTTTCTCCCTCAACGTGTTCTGATGCCACAGTATGCAGTCCGCCGGTCTCGGCAAGCCCGTCCCTTGGGGTATGGGGGAAATTCATGGAGGGTTAATGCTGTTCGCGCGGGCCCGTCAGCCTCAGGCCCAGCTTTCGCGTCTGGAACGGAAATTGCTCCTCCCCGAAGTCGTTCCCAGAGCCCTTTTGACTGAGGCCGGACATGACCAAGGCTGATACCCTTTCCAAGGCGGCTGGACCGCGGAGGGCCGAACCGTCAGAAATCCTGGCGGTGATCCCGGCCCTTAACGAAGCGCGCCATATCGAGACATGCATCCGGTCCCTGATGATCGGGGCGCCAGCCCTGCGCGAGGTGGCCCTCGTCGTGGCGGACGGCGGCAGCTCGGACGAAACAGTCGCCATTGTTGACGCCCTGAAAGGCGAGTTTCCCAATCTGCGGGTCCTGGCGAACCCCAGACGGCTTCAATCCGCCGCCCTTAACCTTGCCGCCGAAGTCGAGGCGACCGCGATAACGCGGGTGCTGGTGCGGTGCGATGCCCACTCGATCTACCCCGAGAATTTCATCCTGGACGTCGCCCAGTCTATGCTCGAGCACGCCGCCGCATCTCTGGTTATCCCGATGGACGCCGTCGGCGAGACACCCTTCGAGACGGCCAACGCCCTGATCGTCGATACGCCCCTCGGTTCCGGCGGCGCGCGCCACCGGGGCGGCAAGGTATCCGGCTGGGTGGACCATGGCCACCATGCCGGCTTCGACATCGGCTGGTACCGCCAGATTGGCGGCTATGACGAGACATTCGCGGCCAATGAGGACGCCGAGTACGACGCGCGCCTCGCCCGCGCGGGGGGGCGAATCTACCTTGATGCGGGCATTCGCATCAAATACATACCGCGCGGCAATGTCAGCCGTCTCTGGAAACAGTACGAAGGCTATGGCCGCGGCCGGGCCCGCAACCTGCGCAAGCACGGAACAGCGCTTAAACTACGCCAGGCTATTCCCATC
>NZ_JBBEBT010000320.1:0-12194 GCF_040882205.1 Hyphomonas sp. | reverse complement strand
CGAAGGAAGGGGCAGGGTTGAGGGGTTTGAGGCTGGATCGTGCGGCCGGCCCGTCATCCCCTCGCTCAGGAAATCGTATACGATTTCCTGTCTTCGCGAGCCCTTCTCCCAACGGGACAGGGAGCTTAGCGGATCACCTCGACCCCGCCCATATACGGGCGCAGCGCTTCCGGCACCGTTATCGATCCATCCGCGTTCTGATAATTCTCAAGAACTGCCACCAGCGTGCGGCCGACCGCCAGACCAGAGCCGTTCAAGGTATGCACAAACTCGGTTTTCGCCTTGGGTTCGGGGCGGTAGCGCGCGTCCATGCGGCGGGCCTGGAAGTCGCCGCAATAGGAGCAGGACGAGATTTCGCGGTAGGTGTTCTGCGAGGGCAGCCAGACTTCAAGGTCATACGTCTTGCGCGCGCCTGCCCCCATGTCGCCGGTGCAGAGAAGCATGCGGCGGAAGGGCAGATCGAGACGCTTCAGCACTTCCTCCGCGCAGGCGGTCATCCGGTCGAGTTCCTTCAGGCCCTCCGCCTCGTTCGCGACGATGGAGACGAGTTCGACCTTGTAGAACTGATGCTGCCGGATCATGCCCTTCGTATCGCGCCCGGCGCTGCCCGCTTCAGAGCGGAAGCACGGCGTGTGCGCGGTGAAGCGCAGCGGCAGGTGCGCCGCGTCGAGGATCTGTTCACGCACGAGATTCGTGAGCGGGACTTCAGAGGTCGGGATGAGATAGAACCGGTTCATCTCGATCAAACCGCGCGATCCTTCCAAAGCAAACTGCAAAACGTTCTTAGAAAACTCTTCTGCGTCTGCCTGCTCCATCTCAATCGCGATACGCGCCGCTTGAGCCTCCATCGCAAACTTAAAAGCGGCTTCCGCATCACCGGTTTGAAACAGATCTTCCTTGAACTTCGGAAGCTGCCCCGTGCCCACCAGCGCCTGATCGCGCACCAGCAGCGGCACGCTCGTCTCCTGATATCCATGCTCCGAAGTCTGAATATCCAACATGAAATTGGCGAGCGCCCGTTCCATGCGCGCCAGGTGGCCGCGCAGGGCTACGAAGCGCGCGCCGCTCATGCGCGCAGCAGCTTCGAAGTCCATTTGCGAAAAGCCAGCCGGTGTCTTCAGCGCTTCGCCAAGGTCTGCATGGTCCTTCGGATTGTTGATCCGTTTCGTCGTTCCCCATGGCTTTCCCACCGCAACATTGCCATGCTCGTCCGTGCCTTGCGGCACTTCGTCCAGCGGCAGGTTCGGCAGGCCCATCAGGAGGTTGTCGAGCACCTTGCGCGCCTCGTCTTCCGACTTGCCCGCCTGCTCGATGGTCGTCTTCGCCTCCGCCACCAACTCCATCAGGCGCCCGGCTTGCGCTTCGTCCTTTTTCGCCTTTGCCTGACCGATCAGTTTCGAGTGCGCATTGCGGGCGCTTTCGGCGTCCTGCCTGGCGGTCGTCGCGGCGCGCCAGGCGATGTCCAGTTCGAGGATGCGCGAGACAGTCTCGTCCCCCAGCCCGGCCTTGCGGCGGTTCCAGGCCTTGCGGAAAACGTCAGGGGTCTCGCGGATCGCGCGGATATCGAACATGGGTACAGGCGCCTTGGATGGTCTGGTTTCTGGGGACAGCCTCTAATCCGCGCCGCCCCCTCCTGTCCACACTCAGGCGGGTGAACCAAGCCCGGCCGGCATGGCCGGTTCCGCCTCGTCCTCGTTCACAGGCTCATTCAGGGGGCCAAGCGTTTCGCCAAGCGGCTCTTGCCGGACGAGGCGCGGCGCAGCGCCCGGTTCGCGGTAGATCACCTCGATCCGGCCCTTGCCGAGATTGTTGACCTGGATTTCCGGGTGGATCTGCTCCAGGCGGCGCATCATCGCGGCGAAGTTCTTGTGGCCGAGCCAGGGGCGAATGCCGTTTTCGTAGGCGGGGGTGAACTCGGTCACCGCCGTGAGGGCGCGCACGATCTTGGTCTTGGAGATCGTCTGATCAGGCATCCGCTCGCCGAGCGCCTTCACGATATCAGCTGCGCGCAGCAGTTGCGGCGCGACGCCCGGCTGGCCGCCCTCCCCGGCCGTAAGGGCAGCGCGCACGCGCCCCATCAGCGGGGACTGGCGCTCGCGCTGCAGGGTCAGCGGCGCGATCACCGGCGGCGGTGAGCGCAGCTGGTACCATTTGCGGGGCGTGCGCTGGTATTTGAAACCGGCCTTCAGCGCTGCAATGTGGATCACTGCGTCAGCATGCTGACTGTAGAGGTCATAGGTCGCGTCAGTCTCCTTGCCGGCCGTGACCACGCGAAGGCCGGGGTGCTGGACCCGGTTGACCACCGGCACGAAGTCAGAATCGGTCGTCAGCACGATGATCTCGTCGAGGTTCCTCGTCTCCAGGGCGAGTTCGACCGCGTCCATCGTGATGACGATGTCGGCTGAACTCTTGCCCGCGCTGATCTTGCGCTTGGCCAGCGCCCTGCAGTTGAAAGCCTCGAAACCCGCCTGTTCGAAATCGGGACGGTATTTGTCGAACTGCAGGTTCCAGTAGACGCGTTTGTGCACGAAGGTGCGCCGTCTCTGGCCGTGCGAGAGGGCGCCATCCTCCAGCCACAATAGCCAGTTAGACAGGTTGTTCACCACGTCCTCGCTGGTCGCGCCGTAGATATTGTCGAAATCGACCAGCAAAACGCTTTTGACGCGCGCCACGCGGGAGGCTCCTCGCTTCTCGGGAGTCGGTTGATTGCCCGCCGACCACCTTCGACACCTGCAAGAAAAATGCAACCGGCCTAAGCAGGTTTTTGCAGGGCTTAGTTTGTGGCTGCGGTGGCAGCATCTTCGGCGGCTGCACGTTTTTCGATAAGGCGCACGCACAAGATCGAGATTTCGTAGAGCAGGTAGACCGGCACGGCGAGCAGGATCTGGGACATCGGGTCCGGCGGCGTGAAGATGGCGGCAAAAGCGAGGATGCCGACGATCGCATACTTGCGGCCCTTGCCCAGCATGCTGGCCGAAACGATACCAAGCCGGCCGAGCAGGGTGAGGACCAGCGGCAGCTGGAAGGAGAGGCCGAAAGCCAGCATCAGCGCCATGACGAGCGCAAGATAGTCCGCCACCTTCGGCAGCAGGCGTATGGTCGTGCCCGCGGCTTCGATCTGCTCCATCGAAACTGTGAACCGCGCCAGCATCGGCAGCATGACAAAGTAGACGAAGGCTGCGCCGAGCGCGAACAGCAGCGGGGCGAGCATGAGATATGGCCAGAAAGCTCCGCGTTCCGTCTTGTAGAGACCCGGGGCAACGAAAGCGTAGACCTGCCAGGCGATCACTGGAAACGCGACGAACAGGCCCGCGAAAACGGCGATTTTCAGCTTCGCAAAGAAGAACTCCATCGGCGCCGTGAAGATGAATTCCAGTGGCGCGCCGCGAATATCCTCCGCGATGGCTGCGAAGGGTCGGATCAGCAGCAGATAAATATCACCGGCAAAATAAAAGCATCCGATCGCCGCCACCGCGAGCGCCAGCAGAGCCCTGATCAGACGCGAGCGCAACTCGTTCAGATGGTCCAGCAGCGGGGCGCGACTGGATTCCACCTCGTCGGTGATTTCCGGCTTTTCGTCGGGCGGGGGAACATAGCTCACGCCTTCTCCTCCCCGGTAACTTTCGGGTCGGGCGGCGGCGGGGTTGGCCCCGGCGGCGTTTCGGTCTGGCGCATCACGGCGGAATTGATGTCGGCCTCAACAGCGGCGAGGTCGGCCTGCGCCTGCGTCATCGTGTTGGAGCGCTTCAGCGCCTCGATTTCCTTCTTCAGTTCGTCGAGTTCGCTCTGCCGGGCGATGTCATCAAAGGCGGCCTGGAACTCACGCGCCATCCGCCGGCCCTTGCCAATGAACTGGCCGAGCTTGCGCATCAGCATGGGCAAGTCCTTCGGGCCGACAAAGATCAGCGCCGCAAGGCCAAGAACGATGATTTCGGAAAACCCTATGCCGGGCAGCATGGCGATGCGCCCTTCGGTTCAGCGGCTTACGAAGAGGACTTCGTTTCGTCCTTCTTCGGGGTGATGTTGAGAAGGTCGTCCTTCCCGGACGGCTTTTCATCATCCTTCAGGCCCTTGCGGAACGCCCCGATGCCCTTGGCCATGTCGCCCATGATCGAGGATATGCGGCCACGGCCACCGAACAGGAGGATCGCCACAACAGCGACCAACAAAATCTGCATCCAACCGGGCGCCATGTACGAACTCCTGATGATTTCAGCCAGTATAGGCCCCCTGCCGTGCTGGAACAATGGGGCGAAGCTGTTATGAGGGGGCGATGCGGATAGCGACCTGGAATGTCAATTCGATCAAGGCACGGCTGGCGACCGTGCTGGACGTGCTCGCCAGCATCGCGGCGGATGTCGTGTGCCTGCAGGAGCTGAAATGCGAGACTGACGCCTTCCCCTATCTCGAGCTGGAGGAACAGGGCTGGACCTGCGCCGTGCACGGCCAGAAAACCTATAACGGGGTCGCCATCCTCTCCAAATTCCCCCTGGAGGATGTCTCCAGGGAGATGAGCTCCCTCAGGGACGATCAGGCCCGTTATATTGAAGCGACAGTCATGAGCCCCCGGCCGGTCCGGGTAGCGGCCATCTATGTGCCGAACGGCAACCCGGCTCCCGGCCAGAAGTATGACTACAAGCTGAAATGGTCAGAGGCGCTGGAACAGCATGCGCGCGAAATGCTCCGCGCCGAACAACCCTTCGTCATCTGCGGCGACTATAATTGCATCCCGGCGCCGGATGACTGCTGGGATGATACGGTCTGGAACACTGACGCCCTCGGCCTGCCGGAAACCCGCGCGGCCTTCCGCCGGTTGAAACATATCGGCCTGACCGAAGTCTTCGAAGCCTGTGACGGCCGCGCCCACCAGTACACGTTCTGGGACTATCAGGCCGGCGCCTTCCAGAAGGACCACGGCATCCGAATCGACCATGTGCTGACCTGCCCCCGGATGACCGACCGGCTGAAAACCATCGAGATCTTCCGTAAGGCCCGCGCACTGGAGAAGCCCTCCGACCACGTCCCGGTGATCGCCACTTTCGAGGACTGAGACGGTCCCTTACGCCTTCGGCGCGGTCTCGACTGGCGCTTCGCTGCCTGCGTCGCTGCGGACGATGCCTGGCTGATCGCGTCGCCGCCGGCCTGCAGGTCCTTGCCGATACCGGCGATTGTGTTGCAGCCCGCCAGCATAACGAGCGCGATAAGCGCCGGGCCAGCATGTTTCATTTTTCGGATCAGTCTAATCTCCTTTGACGGCGCGTCGGCCGAAATACCGTTGCGAAACGGGGTCAAACGGACGACTTAAACCAACGTCCAGCGCCTGCTTTTTCCGGAGACACGGATGCCCCCGCACATTTTGCCGATCGTCCTCTTGTCGATCTCCAACCTGTTCATGACGCTGGCCTGGTATGGCCACCTGAAGTTCAAGGCGGCGCCCCTGCTGCTGGTGATCTTCGTCAGCTGGGCCATCGCCTTCTTCGAATACTGCCTCGCCGTACCGGCAAACCGCTGGGGCCATTCGGTCTATTCGGCCGCTGAGCTGAAGACGATCCAGGAAGTAATCACGCTGGTCGTCTTCGCCGGTTTCTCGGTCTGGGTCCTGAAAGAGCCACTCGGCTGGAACCATGCCATCGGCTTCGGCCTGATCGCGCTCGGCGCCTGGTTCATCTTCCAGGGCAAGACCTGAAACGAAAACCGGCGGGGCCTGTTTGGACCCGCCGGCTCAGTTCGGGCAAGATTGCCGCGTTATTTCGAGAGGTCTTCTTTGACTTCAACAGCGGTCTCTTCGACCGCTTCGCCGCCGGCTTTGACGTCCTTGCCGATGCCTTCGATCGTATTGCAGGCCGTGATGGCGGGGATCAGGGCGATGGCGAACAGGGCAGCTACGAATTTTTTCATAAGATAAGTCTCCTGCTTAGTTGGTGATTTGTTGAGGATGAGGCCGCGCGCGGGACACGGCAAGACGGGCCAAAACGCAAGAGCCCTGAGGTGTTGCCCAAAAGCCGCAGTCATTCCGAACGGCAACGGTGGTTTTCAAGGCCCGCGACTCCCTGCTATGAAGTCGCCCATGAAAACAGCTGTGATCGTCTTTCCGGGCTCGAACTGTGACCGCGATGCGCATGACGCCTTGCTGCAAGCCACCGGCAAGGCCCCCGCCATGGTCTGGCACAAGGACGGGGTGATCCCGGACGGTACCGATCTTGTCATGGTCCCGGGCGGGTTCTCCTACGGCGACTATCTGCGGTGCGGCGCCATGGCCGGCAACTCGCCCATCGTTGCGCAGCTGAAGGCGCATGCTTCGCGCGGAGGTTACGTCCTGGGCGTCTGCAATGGCTTCCAGATCCTCACAGAGACGGGCCTGCTACCCGGCGCGCTGGTGCGCAATGCCTCTCTGCACTTCATCTGCAAGCCGCAGAAACTGAAGGTCGAGAGCGCCAACACAGCCTTCACCAGCGCCTATACCGGCGGCAGCGAGATCGTCATCCCGATTGCCCATGCCGAGGGCAACTACTACGCCGAGGCCGCGACGCTGGACCGGCTCGAGGGCGATGGCCGTGTCGCCTTCCGCTATGCCTCGGGGCAAAACCCCAACGGCGCAGCGCGGGATATTGCTGGCGTTCTGTCGGAGAACGGCCGTGTGCTCGGCATGATGCCCCACCCCGAACGCGCTATGGGCGGCGCGGAATGCGGCGCGGATGGCACGGCCCTGTTCGAAAGCCTGATGGCAGCGGCCTGATGAGACCGGAGCGCCTCCTCGTCGCCGTCCTCCTCGCGCTTTCGCTGCCGGCCTGCTCCAGACCTTCAGAAACGCTTGCGCCCGAAGCTGCGGCGGCGGACCCGGCTGAAGGCATTGTGCTGGCGCAGCGGACTGAGCAGATCGGGCGCGGCGAGGCAATTGCCGAGACAAGCTGCGCCGGTTGCCACGCCCTCGGCGCTGCAGATGAGAGCCCGCATGGTGATGCGCCGCCGCTTCGCCTTCTGAACCAGACCATCAACCTCGACACGCTTGAAGCGCGCTTCGCGGACGCCACGATCAGCAACCATCCCGACATGCCCGACTGGCAGTTTGAACAAAACGACATCAACGGCCTCGTCGCCTACCTGAAATCCGTGCAGGTGGGCGGCGCAGACTGAACCCGTTCTGGACGCCTCAACAGCGTTCGGTTACCGCTTGACGCATGACCCAACCTGACCTGATCCAGCGCCTGCCCAAGGCCGAACTTCACCTCCACATCGAAGGCAGCTTCGAGCCCGAGCTGATGATGCAGCTCGCCGCACGCAATCGGATCAATCTGCGCTTCAAGACGCTGGGCGAGGCCAGGGCCGCCTATGATTTCTCGAACCTGCAGGAGTTCCTGGATCTCTATTACGAGGGCATGCAGGTGCTGCGCACGGAAGAAGACTTCCACGACCTCACCTGGGCCTACCTGCAGCGCGCGGCGGCCGACAATGTGCGCCATGTCGAGATGTTCTTTGACCCGCAGGCGCATACCGGGCGCGGCGTGCCGTTTGGCGTCGTCACCGAAGGCATCCTGGCAGCCCTCAGGCGCGGCGAGAGGGAACTTGGTATCACCGGTTACCTGATCATGAGCTTCCTGCGGCACCTTTCCGAAGAGGACGGCTTCGCGCTGCTGAAGGAGTCTGAAGGCTGGCATGACGCGTTCGTCGGCGTTGGGCTCGACTCCTCCGAGATGGGCCACCCCCCCCTGAAGTTCAAAAATCTATACCGTCGTTGCCGCGAGATGGGTTTCAAACTGTGCATGCACGCCGGCGAGGAAGGCCCTCCTGAATATGTGCGCGAGGCGCTGATCGAGATCGGCGTCGACCGGATCGACCATGGCAACCGCTCGATGGAAGATCCTGCCCTTATCGAGATCCTCAGGGACAGGCAGACCCCGCTGACCAATTGCCCGCTGTCGAACCTCTCGCTCTGCGTGATCAAGGACCTGAAGGACAGCCCCGTAAAAGCGCAGCTCGAGGCCGGCTTGATGGTCACCGTAAACTCCGACGACCCGGCCTATTTCGGCGGCTATATCGGCCGCAACTACGAGCAAACGGCGCAAGCGCTCGGACTATCTGACGCTCAGATCATCCAGCTGGGGCGCAACAGCTTCACCGCCAGTTTCCTGCCGGAGGCCGCAAAGGCAGAACACATCGAGGCCGTCGAGGCGTCGCTGGCTTGAAAATGGGGAGGCGCGGCTGCCGGATCTGCAAAAGCCGCGCCTTGGGTGCACGCGTCAGATGCCGCTGGGCGAACTCTCCGGGCGCCGCTGTGTCTCCGGTTTCGCCGTCCTCGGCCGCAGGCGCGTCCTTCTCGGGATGCACATACGGTGGGTGGCAGGGGTCGATCAGCTGTTTCATCACCGGGTCGGCCGGGAAGGTCGCCGCGCGGTTGCCTCAGGCGATCTTCAGTTCCCCGGCGCCGCGCGCCAGGGCTTAGGGCACCGTGGCGCCTGTCTCGGCGTAGCCGAGGACGCGGCCGGGCTCGTCGGCAGGATTTGACGCGGCAACTGCGTTGTCGGACGACGAGCAGATCTTGATACGCTCGCCCGGCGCATTGGCAGCGGTCACCGTCTGAATTTCGAACATCGGCGCGCCGGTTTCAGGCGCGGCAGCCAGGCAGGCAGCCGAAAAGAGCGCCTCGCCCTGCGCCGAGGCGAAGGTCACGCGCGGATTGGCGCCGCGGGTCTGGGTGCATGTGCCGGGTGCTTGCGTGAGCCAGACAGCCAGAGCAGCGGGCTTCTCCGCGGCCTGCTTTGCGGGCTGGGTTGCGGCGGCGGGCGCTTCTGCGGCGGTGGGACTGGTTCTGGCGCAGGCGACGAGGGCCACAGGCAGAAGGGCGATGAGGAGGTTACGCATGGGATGGCTCCTGTGTAACTGGTTACACAGACTGCCAACACCCCAGCCCCTGGCCAGTTACACGCGCCATGAAATGGCTCTTCAGTTGCCCAGGTTCGCCGGGGCCGCACTCTCCCCTTTCGGTTCGCGGAAAGAGCGGCTAAAGCCCCCGCATGACGGACAAACAGAGCATTCTTGCCCATCTCACCGCCGAGCAGGACGCCGGCGCCGGTATCGAACACGGCATAAAGGCCGATGAGTGGGAGCGGCTGGTCTCGCGCCTCGGGCGTAAGCCCAACCTTGTCGAACTCGGCATATATTCGGTGATGTGGTCCGAGCACTGCTCGTACAAATCCTCCCGCCGCCATCTTGCGAAATTCCCGACCACGGGCCCGCGCGTTATCCAGGGACCGGGCGAGAATGCCGGCGTCATCGATATCGGTGACGGACAGGCAGCAATCTTCAAGATGGAGAGCCACAACCACCCCTCCTATATCGAACCCTATCAGGGCGCCGCGACCGGCGTGGGCGGCATCCTGCGCGATGTGTTCACGATGGGCGCGCGCCCGGTTGCGCTGGTCAACGCGCTGCGCTTCGGCGACCCAAACCACCCCAGGACACGCCAGCTCGTCTCCGGCGTCGTCGCCGGCATCGGTGGTTATGGCAACTGCGTCGGCGTGCCGACAGTCGCGGGCGAGACCCAGTTCGACGAGGGCTATAACGGCAACATCCTCGTCAACGCGATGGCGGTCGGCCTCGCCGACCAGGACAAGATCTTCTACGCCCGCGGCGCCCTGCCCGGCCTGCAGATTCTCTATGTCGGCTCGAAGACCGGCCGCGACGGCATCCACGGCGCGACCATGGCCTCCGCCGAGTTCACCGAAGGCGAGGAAGACAACCGTCCGACGGTTCAGGTCGGTGATCCGTTTACGGAAAAGCTCCTGATTGAAGCCTGCCTCGAACTGATGGCAACCGACGCGATCCAGTCCATCCAGGACATGGGCGCGGCCGGCCTCACCTCCTCCTCCGTCGAGATGGCGGACAAGGGCGGTGTCGGCATCGAGCTGGACCTCGACGCTGTGCCCCAACGCGAGACCGGCATGACCGCCTACGAGATCATGCTGTCCGAAAGCCAGGAGCGCATGCTGATGATCCTGAAGCCCGGCAAGGAATACGTAGCCAAGAAGATCTTCGACAAATGGGACCTCGACGCCGAAGTGATCGGCGTGACCACCACGACAGGCCGGCTCGTGCTGAAACAGTTCGGCCAGGTGGTTTGTGATATCCCGGTGGCCCCGCTCGGCGAGGACGCCCCGAATTATGATCGTCCGTGGACGGAGCCCACAAAACGCCCGGCCTTCGATATCACAAAGTATCCGGAACCGGCAGACTACGGCGCCGTGCTGATGAAACTCATGTCGACCCCCGACATGGCCTCCAAACGCTGGGTATGGGAACAGTATGACCGCCATGTCATGGGCGACACGCTGGACTCCTCCCAATCCGGCGGTGACGCCGCCATCGTGCGCGTCCACGGCACCAACAAGGCCCTCGCCATATGCTCTGACTGCAACCCGCACTATGTGACCGCCGACCCCTACGAGGGCGGCAAGCAGGTGGTGGCGGAATCCTATCGCAATCTCAGCGCTGTCGGCGCCCTGCCCATCGCGATCACCGACAATCTCAATTTCGGCAATCCCGAGAAGCCCGCAACCATGGGCTATATCGTGAAGGCCATCGAAGGCATGGCGGAAGCCTGCCGCGTGCTCGACTTCCCGGTCGTCTCCGGCAACGTGTCGCTTTATAATGAGACCGACGGCAAGGCGATCCCGCCGACACCGGTGGTCGGCGGCGTTGGTTTGATCGAGGACCTCTCGAAAACCGCCACGCTGAAAGGCGCGCAGGACGGCGACGCCCTGATTCTGGTCGGCGAAACACGGGGCCATCTCGGCGCCTCGCTCTATGCCCGCGTCTGGCTCGGCCTCAAGGGCGATGACCTTGGCCCGCCGCCACCGGTCGACCTTGGCACCGAGAAGCTGAATGCCGGCTTCATCCGGGGCCTGATCAATGCTGGCCTCGTGAACGCCGTGCATGATGTGAGCGATGGCGGCATCGCTTGCGCCGCCGCCGAGATGGCGCTTGCGTCCGGCATCGGCGCGCGCTTCGTCGGCAACCGTGAACCGGACGACAAGCGCGATGAGGCCTGCCTGTTCGGCGAGGGCTCGGCCCTCTACCTGGTGGCCGTCAGCGAAGCGCAGCTGAAGAAATGGGACTCGCGCGGCTTCATGCCGGGTCGCCTCGGCGTGTTCGGCGGCGACTCCGTCGTGCTGGAAACGGGATGGGGCCAGGACGCGCCGGAATTTGCCGTTAAGCTGGCAGACCTGCGCGCGGCGCATGAAGGCTGGCTGCCGGGATACATGAGCGCAGTTTAAGCAAAACGCCCTCCCCCATATGCGGAGCCCATATGCCGGCCCCATATGCGGGCCCCATTTGCGGGGCCCATTTGCGGGAGAGGGCGCCTTTGCGGGCTCAAGCCAGGGTGCGGATCAGAACTTGAGGCCGACACCCAACATCACACCACTCGTGTCGGTGCTGTCGAACGAGTAGTAGGTGTAGTCACCCTTGAGGTAGAGAGTGTCGGTCAGGCCGTACTGCATGCCTGCGCCAAAGGCCGGGCCGTCTGCAGAATCTTCAACATTGATATCCAGCCCGCCGGGCGTGACGAGCGAAGCATTGAGGTCAATGTAGGCGTAACCCGCACGCGCATAGGCGCCGAGACGCTCGGTGAGCGGAAGGTTTACCTTGCCATAGGCTCCGACAAGGTAATTTAGTCCGAGATCACCGGACGCGGCGATCACGTCGCCCAGGTCGCCATCATTGTTGTCGTCAAAGTTGAATTCGTCTTCATCGGTGTTGAAGTCGAAATCGCCATCTTCGATGCCGGTGGCGAGTTCGGTCTCGATGCTGAAATTCGGGTTGAACTTCCAGCCGGCACGCACAGCGATGGCGTTCGTGTCGACGCCGCTTTCGGCGCCGTCTGGCTTCACATCAAGGTATTGATAGCCGCCTTCGAGATAAAGGCCGGTGTCCTGCGCTTGGGCTGAGGCCGCAAGGCCAGCTGCGGCGGTTGCGAGAAGGATGGATCGGAACATGGGTTCTCCTTTGAGGAACGCTACTGAAAATCAGTGCCTGCCGTTCGGGCGAGACAGACTAACAACGGGGGGCACGAAGCCCCGTTCCATGAAGAATGTAGCAGGTCTGAACCTGTGCGCAGAGGCCACACTGCGCCTCAACGCTCTGAGGATCTGCAAGACCCTTATAGGGACTAAACGCAGACGCGGCGGGCCTTCCAGCCC
>NZ_JBBEBT010000319.1:0-12286 GCF_040882205.1 Hyphomonas sp. | reverse complement strand
GATGGAACGGATCGTGCCGCTATATCGGGCGTCTTCCTGACCATGAGCAAGCTGGAGCTGTCCGCCCGCACCGAGCGCCAGGGCGCTGGTAGCGAGAACTGTCGCTGCGAGGAATTTACGCATTCTCGAATACACTTTCGTTCCTGGAGCTGACCTGCGTCAGCTGCTTCCCCGTCCGAAAACGCCGGTCTCGAGAATGTCCCCCCAAGTGATCACGATCACCATCGCCACCAACACGAACACTCCCACACGCAGCGCCATTGCCTCTACCTGACCTGGCATTTTTGAGCCTATCAATGCCTCGTATGCATGAAACACAACTCGCCCGCCATCCAGCACTGGCAGTGGCAACAGGTTGAAGAATCCGACCCCTACGGAGATCGCTGCACACAGACTGAGGAGCACCCAGAAAAGGTGATCCAGACGCGCCATCAGCGGGATCTCGGGCCGGTCCATGACGGTATTGACCACCCGCCGGGAGACATCCGCCACCCCGACCGGGCCGGAAAGTGTATGAAACGACATGTTCCCGGTTACGATCCGCTTTAACAGGATCACGGTCCGTTCGATTGTGGCGCCCGTTTCCTGCACACCGGCGACAACTGATTCGGCCGGGCCATAGCGGAGCCGGTCAAAGGTCTCAGAGGGATACATTTGGATACCGAGGGTGCTCTGCGCCACCATCTGGCCGAAATCGTTCTCCCGAACGACTTCCTGCGGCGTAACAGTAACCGTAAGTTCGCTGCCGTCCCGGTTCAGCAAGAGGTCAAGCGGCGTATTCGCGCTCAGCATAATCCCGACCGTGACGTCGCTGGAGTTGCGGATCGCCTTACCGTTAACGGCGAGGATCTGGTCATTCGCGAGAACGCCGGCGCGTTCGGCCGGCATTCCCGGTATTGTGGACGCAACCTTGATCGACTGGACCACGATCCCGTGGACACCGATCGAAAGCGAGAAAATCACCGCCGCGAGCACGAAATTCGCAATCGGGCCCGCCAGGCTGATCACAATCTTCTTGAGCGGGCCTACCTCGTCAAACGGAACACCTTTAGGCGCGTCAGGGTCCCCGGCGCCCGCGTCAGCGGTCTGCTTGTCGATAAAGGCAACGAAACCGCCAAGGGGAATCCAGTTTATACGCCAGCGCGTACCGTTGCGGTCACGGCGCTCGAACATCGCCTTGCCGAAGCCGACCGAAAAGGATTCTACCGCGACGCCAAACCAGCGTCCTGCCAGGTAATGGCCAAGCTCGTGAACCACGATCACTATGCCCATCAGGAACACCAGGCAGACGATAAACAGAGGTCCCTGGGTAATCACGCCTTCCAAGCTGACAATCCTCCTGCCCGGCTTGGGGCTTGCTTCAACACTTCCCCGGCAAGGCGGCGCCCGAACTGGTCCAGGAAAGCCACCTCTTCCAGTGTGGTGCACTTGGTAGAGGCGAATTCCGAGGATGAAAAGCGCTCCAGTGCGGCTTCCACAGCCCATCCGATGTCCAGAAAGCCACATTTACCCCCGACGAACGCCGAAACCGCTGATTCATTAGCAGAATTTAAGATCACCGGCCCCGCCGGACCGAGGCTGAAGGCATGGCGTGCCAGCTCGATGGACTGGAAGCGGCTGGTGTCCACCGGGCCAAAGTCCAGCTGCCCTATCTGCGCCAGGTCCAGTCGGTCGACAGTGGTCTCGATACGGTCCGGCCAGCCGAGAGCGAGCGAGATGGGGGTGCGCATGTCCGGGGCGCCCAGCTGAGCGATGACCGAACCGTCCGCAAAGTGCGCCATGCCGTGCACAATCGACTGTGGGTGGACGAGCACATCAATGCGTTCAGCGCCGATCTTGAAGAGGATCGCTGCCTCGATCAGCTCGAGCGCCTTGTTCATCAGGGTCGCGCTGTCGATGGAAATCTTGACGCCCATGCTCCACTTGGGGTGGGCTGCCGCCTGGGCGGGCGTTGCCCGCGCCATTTCATCCAGCGGTGTAAGTCGAAACGGACCGCCGGAAGCGGTGAGGGTGAGCTTCTCGAGCGCGCGGCCATCACCGAGGCACTGGAAGATAGCGCTGTGCTCGGAATCGACTGGCAGGATCGACACCCCGGCCCGCTCCGCCGCCTCGATCAGGATGGTCCCTGCGCAGACAAGACTTTCCTTGTTCGCGAGCGCGAGATGGTTTCCGGCGTTCACGGCTGCCATTGTGGAGCGCAGGCCAGCCGCGCCAACGATGGCGGCGAGAAAACGATCACAGGGCCGGGTTGCGGCTTCGACCATCGCGGCCTCGCCTGCGGCGCAGTCAATACCGCTGCCGGCCAGCCGGTCCCGCAGCTCGGGCAGCCTGGCCTCGTCCGCGATGACTGCGATTTCCGGCTTCAGTTCAATGGCTTGCGCGGCAAGCGCGGCAGCATTCTGACCAGAAGCGATGGCCGCAACTTCAAACCGCCGCCCTTCCCGGTTGGCATGTCGAATGACGTCAACCGCCGATTGGCCGACTGACCCTGTGGACCCAAAGATAGAAACACGGCGAGAAACTGACATGGGTCAAAGGCCTAGCAGGCGCGGCAAGATCGGAACACTCAGAAATGTCAACGTGGCGGAGATGCTGACCGCGCCCAACCCGTCCACGCGGTCAAGCAGCCCGCCATGCCCCGGGAGGATGGTGCCGGAATCCTTCACCCTGAACCGGCGCTTGAGGCCGCTTTCGAACAGGTCGCCGGCTTGCGCAGTCATGGAAATGAGCATGCCAGCGACCATCCATGGCAGGATCGCGGCATCCTGCCAGCCGGCCGCAAGGTAACCGCAGCCAGCGCAGGCGATGACCGCCGAAACAGCGCCGCTCCAGGTCTTGTTGGGGCTCTCCCTGGGCAGCAACAGCGGCCCCCGGATCATCCGGCCAAAGAAATAGGCCGCCGCGTCCGAAGCCCAGACGAACGACATGAAGTAGAGCGCCGCAAGGCGTCCCTCCCAGGGGCCTTCCCGAAGTGTGTAAAAGCCGAAGACCATCGCAAACACGTAGATGACCCCGAACCCGCCGGTGATTTGGGCCTGGAGCTTGCGCTGCGACGCAGCGACCGCGAGCACGAGGGCGGCGGCCAGGAGGGCCCAGCTGACGGCGTCCCGGTTGAGCGCAAGGCTGAGACCGAACAGGGCCGCGAGCGCTGCCAGAAGTCGCTCCTGCGGCGTGGCGCTCATCCGGCACCATTCCAGCATCATCACCGAGCAGAACGCCGCGCACCCTGCTGCCAGCCACCATGAACCCATCCAGACGGCAAACAGCGCGACGGGAATGAGAATAAGGGCGGTCAGCAGGCGTCGGGGTAACTCGGAGAACCGCTTATCCGGCGGCGTCCAATCGCCCATCAGGTCGCTCCAGGGGCAACTGCGCCGAACCGGCGCTCCCGCTCATGATACCTTGAAATGGCGCTTTCGAGATGGTCGCGGTTAAAGTCCGGCCACTGCACGTCCACGAACAGGAGTTCAGCATATGCAGCCTGCCAGAGCAGGAAATTACTGATGCGGTACTCACCGCTCGTGCGGATCAGCAGATCGGGATCCGGCAGGTCGCGCGTATCAAGATAGGCTTCAAACGCCTCGTCGGTCAGATCTGCGGTCACCTCGCCCGCCGCAAGGGCGCGCGCGTATGCAGTTGCCGCGCGGAGGATTTCGTTGCGTGAGCCGTAGTTGAAGGCAATCGTCAGGTGGAACTTGCTGTTGGCGGCCGTTTCTCTCTCTGCCCGGTCAACCAGTTCGGCGATATCCGGCGGCAGGCCCGCACGCTGGCCGATCACGCGCACCCTTACACCGTCCTCCTTCAGGCGTGCCAGGTCTCGCTGCACATAGGCCTTCAGCAACGCGAACAGGGTGTTTACTTCCGCTGCCGGGCGGCGCCAGTTTTCCGTGGAGAAGGAGAAGACCGTCAGGTAGCAGATCCCCAGGTCGCCGGCCGCTTCGACTGTGCGCCGGAGGGCTTCCACACCGCGCTCGTGCCCTGCTGCACGCGGCAATCCGCGCGCTTTGGCCCAGCGGCCATTGCCATCCATTATGATAGCAACATGCTGCGGCGCTGGTGGTTCTCCGCCAGACTGGGAAGGTTCAGGGGATGTCCCGGTGCGGGCCATTACACCTGCATGATCTCTGCTTCTTTGGCCTTCACCATTTCATCAACGCGCTGGACGAATGTGTCGGTCAGTTTCTGAACTTCTTCTGACAGGGCCCTTGCGCGATCTTCGCCGAGTTCGCCTGCTTTCTCCATCTTCTTGAGCGCGTCCATGCCATCCCGGCGAACGTTGCGAACCGCCACGCGGGCAGCTTCGGCATACTTGCCGGCAATCTTGGTCAGTTCGACCCGGCGCTCTTCGTTCAGCGCAGGAATCGGCAGGCGCAATGTCTGCCCATCCATGATGGGATTGAGCCCGAGGCCCGATTCGCGGATGGCGCGGTCGACATCGCCGACGACCGTCTTGTCCCATACGTTGACCGACAGCATCCGCGTATCCGTGACGGTCACCGAGGCGACCTGGCTCAGAGGCGAGACGCCGCCATAGGCCGGCACCGTGATGGAATCCAGAAGATTGACCGAGGCGCGGCCCGTCCGAAGGCCTGAGAACTCTGTGGCGAGAGACGCCAAAGCGCCCTCCATCCGCCGTTCGATATCCTGCTTGCTGTAGGTCATTCGCTGGATCCTCCTTTTTTCGAGATCGTCGTGGAAGTCCCCCGGCCATGCAATACGTTCAGAAGGGATCCTTCTTCTTTGAGGGAGAAGACGACGATCGGGATATTGTTGTCGCGCATCAGGCTGACCGCCGACGGATCCATGACCCGCAGGTTCTTGATCAGCAGTTCATCATAGGCGACGGTGTTGTAGCGCGTTGCAGTGGAATCGAGTTTCGGATCTGCCGTGTAGACACCGTCGACCTGCGTACCCTTGAGCAGCGCATCGCAGTTCATTTCGATCGCGCGCAGGGCGGCGCCCGTGTCAGTCGTGAAGAACGGGTTCCCGATGCCCGCCGCGAAGATCACGACGCGCCCCTTTTCCATATGCCGCTGCGCTCGGCGCCGGATGTAGGGCTCGCATACGGCGTCCATACTGAGCGCGGATTGGACGCGCGTCGGCACGCCAATGCCTTCCAGAACGCTCTGCATCGCCAGCGCATTCATAACTGTCGCCAGCATACCCATGGAATCGGCTTGCGCCCGTTCCATGCCCTTGGCGGCCCCGGCCACACCCCGGAAGATGTTGCCGCCGCCAATCACGAGGCAGATTTCAGCGCCCGCCGTCCGCGCATTGGCGATCGCCTGTGCGAAGTGGATGCACGTCGGAATATCGATCCCGAACTGTCCCGGGCCCATGAGGGCCTCGCCGGAAAGCTTCAGCAGCACGCGCCGGTACTTCAGCGGGCTGTTTTCAGGCTCAGTTGCCGGCATCGACTTCACCGATCATTCCCAATTGTGAACCAAAAAAATCCCGGCTGTGCGACACCGCCAGCCGGGACTGTTCAAAGCCCCTCACGGGGAGAAAGGCAAGCCTGATCAGGAGCCTTTTGTCATCGACGCGACTTCCGCTGCGAAGTCAGTCTCTTCCTTTTCAACGCCTTCGCCGAGCTTGAAGTGCACGAATGCCTTCAGCGTTGCGCCCTGCGCCTTGAGGAATTCGCCGACCGTCTTGTCGGGGTCCATGATGAAGGGCTGCTCGACAAGGACCACTTCCTTGTAGAATTTCTGCATCCGGCCGACGATCATCTTCTCGATGACGGCGTCAGGTTTGCCGCTCTCGCGGGCCTGCTCGGTGAGGACGCGCTTTTCTGATTCGATAAGCGCCGGATCGAGTTCAGCCGTCGTCGCAGCCGCAGGCGAGGTTGCCGCGATGTGCATCGCGACCTTGCGGCCGGCATCATCCAGGTCGCCCGCGCCTTCGAGAGCCACAAGCACGCCAACCTTGCCCATACCGGGCGCAGCCGCATTGTGGACATAGCAGGCCACGCGGCCCGACGACGTGAGCTTCGCCGCGCGACGCAGCGTCATGTTCTCGCCGATCGTGGCGATCATGCGCTTGACCATCTCTTCAACCGTGCCTTCGCCATCCGGCGATGCGGCGCCCGAAACCGCAGCCACATTTCCGTCCGTCGAGAGCGCAACGTTAACGATGCCTTCGAGGGCTTTCTGGAAGCCCTCGTTGCGGGACACGAAGTCCGTTTCCGAGTTGAGCTCGACGATCGCGCCCGACTTGCCATCTGCTGAAATCCTGACGGCCACGAGGCCCTCAGCCGCCGCACGGCCGGATTTCTTGGCAGCCTTCGACAGGCCCTTCGCCCGCAGCCATTCGATGGCGGCGGCTTCATCGCCGTCGTTTTCAACGAGAGCCTTCTTGGCATCCATCATGCCTGCGCCGGTTTTCTCGCGCAGTTGCTTTACGAGTACCGCTGTAATCTCAGCCATAGCCTTGATCCTTCATTTGAATTGTTGCGCCGGAGCGCCGTATCAGGCCTCGGAAGCCGCTTCGCCTGCAACCTGCACGTCCGCGTCCGCCATAGTGGCGACATCCGACAGCGCGCCGAGATCAACGCCAAGGCCGGCGGTTGATTCAGCGAGGCCATCGAGGACAGCGTCTGCAAACAGGTTGCAGTACAGCGAGATGGCCCGGGCCGCATCGTCGTTGCCCGGGAAGCCGAAATCAGCATCTTTCGGGTCGCAGTTGGTATCCAGCACGGCCACAACCGGAATACCCAGCTTGCGGGCTTCCTGGACAGCGATGGCTTCCTTGTTTGTGTCGATGACGATGATGGCAGCCGGCAGGCCGCCCATGTCAGCGATACCGCCGAGTGCGCGCTGCAGCTTTTCGCGGCGGCGCTGCAGGTCGAGCAGTTCTTTCTTGGTGAGGCCCGACCCGCCACCGGCGTCGAACATGGCTGTCAGTTCGCGCAGTTGCTTGATCGAGTTGGACACCGTCGACCAGTTGGTCAGCGTGCCACCGAGCCAACGGTGATTCATATAATATTGTGCGCAGCGCTGGGCTGCTTCTGCCACTGGATCCTGCGCCTGGCGCTTGGTGCCGACGAACAGGATGCGGCCGCCCTTGGCGACGGTATCGCGCACAAAAACGAGCGCCTGGTGCAGGGACGGCACCGTGTGCGACAGGTCCATGATGTGGATGCCGGAACGCTCGCCGTAGATAAACGGCTTCATGCGCGGGTTCCAGCGGTGGGTCTGGTGACCGAAGTGAACGCCAGCTTCAAGCAACTGACGCATCGAGAAGTCAGGTAGGGCCATAGATTTTCTCCATCCGGTTGGCCGTCGCAGGGTGGAACTACGGGTTTGACCCCGTCGCACCGGATGCACCCGCGACATGGTTTCGACGAGTGTTCCTATACAGCTTCCGGCGACCGGAGCAAGCGCAAACCGCTGTGTTTACAGCCTCAGGCGGCCCGGCGCGGCACCACCCGCTCCACCCCCGGGATTTCCTTCAGGGCCCGCTGGGCCTTGAGGCTTATCGTGTAGGTCTGGGGGAGCTTTACGGTTACCAGGCGGCCGTCTTCGAGTGGCACTTCCAGCAGGATCGAGCCCCGGTCAGGGTCGTTCAGCCCCTCCAGCCGCTGCACCACACTGGCGAGCTCCGCCGGATTTGCGCCCGTCGAGAGCCGCACCAGCAGCTGTCCGGAGGGTTTCGACAGGCGCGCCGATTCAAGCTCGACCACCCGCTCAACGATCAGCCGGGTCTCTTCACCGGTCTGTTTCACTGAAACCGTCAGGGCGATGGCCTTTCCCGGCTTCAGCAGATCGCCGTACTGCAGCAGGGCGTCGCTGTAGACCGTCACATCCCGCTCACCTGTGGGGTCCGACACGGTCAGGAAGGAGAACTTGCTACCATTCCGGCCCGTTCGGTCATTGCGGGCGCGCACGATCGCGATCATCTCGAGGGGACGCCCCTCCCCTGCGCGATCCTCGATTTCCATGATCAGCGTGATCCGGTCCCGGTCCACTGAAACGAGGACATCATCCAGCGGGTGGCCGGAGAAGTAGAAGCCGATGGACCGGAATTCCTCGTCCAGCTTCTGCTGCGCCGTCCACGGCCGCGGCGACGGCAGCGGCGGCCTCAACGCCGGCTCGGCTTCCGCAAACAGGCCGCCTTGCCCGCCTTGGCGATCCCCCGCGGAGCTGGCCGCATGCTGGGAGAGCACGCCGGCGGACTCCAGAACCTTCGCGCGGTTGACTTCCAGAGTATCGAGCACGCCGGCCCGGGCCAGAGACTCGAACGCCTTCTTGTTGACCTGGCGAGGATCAATGCGCTCGGCGAAATCATAAAGATCGCGGAATTCACCGCTCTCCGAACGCACGGCCACCACATGGCGCATCGCTTCAACGCCCACACCTTTAAGCGCGCCGAGGGCATAGACGATGGCGCCGCGGCGCACATCGAAGTCTGCCGCAGAAGAATTTATGTCAGGCGCGAGCACCGGAATGCGCAGACGCTTTGCCTCCTGGAAGAAGGCCGCCAGCTTGTCGGTGTTGCCTATATCGAGGCTCATCGAAGCCGCGAGGAACTCCACCGGAAAGTGGCATTTCAGGTAAGCGGTCTGGTAGCCGATGAGGGCATAGGCGGCAGCGTGTGACTTGTTGAAGCCGTAACCCGCAAACTTCTCCATCGTGTCGAAAATCTCGTTGGCGAGATTTTCCTTCATGCCTTTCGTCTGAGCCGCGCCTTCGACGAAGCGCTCGCGCTGCGCAATCATCTCCTCGCGCTTCTTCTTTCCCATGGCGCGGCGCAGCAGGTCAGCTTCGCCGAGCGAATAGCCGGCGACTTCCTGCGCCATCCGCATGACCTGTTCCTGGTAGACGGGCACGCCATAGGTCGCTTCGAGCACCGGTTTCAGGTCCGGGTGCTGGTAGCGGACGGAAGTCGGATCCTCCTTGCCCTGAACATAGACCGGAATGTTCTCCATCGGGCCCGGCCGGTAGAGCGAGATGATGGCGATCACGTCCTCGATATCGTTTGGGCGCACGCGTCGCAGTGTGTCGCGCATGCCGGCGCCTTCAAGCTGAAACACACCGAGCGTCTCGCCGCTCGCCATCAGCTCATAAGTCGCCGCATCATCAAGGCTGCGCCAGGCGGCGCCCAGTTCCATATTGCCCGAAGCGATGAACTTCATGGCGCGGTCGATCACCGTCAGCGTCTTCAGGCCCAGGAAGTCGAACTTCACGAGCCCGGCCATTTCGGCATATTTCATGTTGAACTGCGACGCGGGAAGTTCCGCGCGCGGGTCATTGTAGAGCGGGACGAGGTTGACGAGCGGCCGGTCCGCGATGACCACACCGGCGGCATGCGTGCCGGCGTTGCGGTAAAGCCCTTCCAGTGCCCGTGCGATCTCGATCAACTCGCCGACGCGCGCATCTGCAGCAATCTCGTCGTCAAACTTCGGTTCGCCCGCGATGGCCTCGTCCAGTGTTGGCGGCTTGGCCGGATTGAACGGGATGAGTTTAGCCAGCCGGTCCACCTGGCCATAGGGCATCTGCATCACGCGGCCAACATCGCGCACCACGGCCTTTGCCTGCAAGGTACCGAATGTGATGATCATCGCCACGCTGTCGGCGCCGTACTTGTCGCGCACATAGCGGATCACTTCGCCGCGCCGTTCCTGGCAGAAGTCCACGTCGAAGTCCGGCATTGAAACGCGCTCAGGGTTCAGGAAACGCTCGAACAGCAGGTCGAAACGGATCGGATCGAGGTCAGTGATCAGCAGCGACCAGGCGACAAGCGACCCCGCGCCGGAGCCCCGTCCCGGTCCCACCGGAATACCGTTGGCCTTTGCCCACTTTATGAAATCCGAAACGATCAGGAAGTAGCCTGGAAATCCCATCCGTTCGATGACGCCGAGCTCGAAATCAAGCCGTTCGAAATATGCATCCCGGTCGGTATACAGCCGGTCCGCTTCTCTCAGGCGCATCTCCAGCCCTTCCCTCGCCTGCAGGCGCAGTTCTTCGGGTTCGGAACGCCCGCCCTGCGTGAAGCTTGGGAGGATCGGATTGCGCGTCTCGGCGCGCACTGCGCAGCGATGTGCAATCTCGACCGTCGAAGCAATCGCTTCGGGCAGGTCCGCGAACAGGGCGTGCATGGCGTCAGGCGACTTAAGGTATTGGGACGGCGCAACCCTCTTGCGGTCGCTCTGCCCGAGGTATTCACCATTCGCGATGCACATCAGCGCATCGTGCGCGGTCGCATCATCCGGCTTTATGAACCGGGCATCGTGCGCCGCGACGATTGGCAGACCCAGGTCATAAGCCAGCTCCAGCAAGCCGGGCTCGCTTTTCAGTTCGCCCGGCATGCCGTGCCGCGTGATCTCGACATAGCAGCGCCCCGGATAAGCGGCGGCGAGGGTTGACAGCTCCGTCCGCGCGTCTGCGATCCGGCCTTTCTGGATGTGGCGCGCCACGTCGCCCTCGGCGCCGCCGGTGAGCACGATCAGCCCGCCCGTCTCTTCCAGCAATAACCGTTTGTGCAGCTTCGGCACGCCGTCCGGAGCATCAAGGAAGGCCCGCGACGACAGGAACATCAGCCGCTGATATCCCGCCTCGTTCTGGGCATAGAGCGAGATGCGCGAAGGCTCCGCGCGCGGCGTGCCGTCCGTGACATCGAAACAGCAGGCCATGATCGGCTGGATTCCGCAATCGGCGAGCTTTGTCGAAAGCTCCAGCGCACCGAACAGGTTGTTGCGATCCGTGACGGCAGCGGCCGGCACACCGTTGCTCTTGCACCAATCTGCAATATCCGACGGCGTAATCATGCTCTCGAGCAGCGAATAGCTGGAGCGGATCGCGAGCGGTATGAAAAGCGGCTTGTCCATAGTGATTACCTCGTCCGGGCGAGACTCTCACCGAATCGCCAAAAACACCAATGGGCTTTGACGGTCTTCCACAGGGTCTTACTCGGTATAGTCCACCAGCTTGCCGTCCTTGAGCGTCAGGATGCGGTCCATGTGACGGGTCAAGGCGAGGTTATGGGTTGCGACAAGCACACCCGCGCCTTCCTCCCGGACCATCTTGATCAGCGTGGCGAAGACGCGTTCCGTCGTGGCCTGGTCGAGGTTACCGGTCGGTTCATCCGCAATCACGAGGCGTGGATCATTGGCCAGCGCCCGGGCAATGGCGACGCGCTGCTGTTCCCCGCCCGACAGCTGGGCCGGCTGGTGGAAAAGGCGCCCGAAAAGCCCCATTTCCTCCAGTAGCGACGACGCCTTGGCGCGCGCATCCTTGCGGCTCTTGCCAGCGATCATCAGCGGCATCGCTACATTGTCGACCGCATTGAACTCAGGCAGCAGATGGTGGAACTGATAGACGAAACCGATCTTCTTGCGGCGGATGGCTGTACGGCCATCTTCGTTCAGCTTCAGACAATCGGCGCCGTCCAGCAGCACATCCCCGGCTTCCGGCCGCTCTAGCAGCCCGGCCGTGTGCAGCAGCGTGGACTTACCCGAACCGGACGGCCCTACAAGGCCGACAAGTTCGCCCGGCGCAATACGCAAGTCCGTGCCGCGAAGGACCGGCAGATCCCCCGCGCTCGTCTTGTATGTGCGAACAATTGCTCTGAGTTCGAGGACGGGCGCGGCGGTCATTCGAACCTCAGGGCTTTAACCGGGTCCTGGGACGAGGCCCAGATCGCAGGGATCATCGAGACGAACATCGACATGAACAGCGCATAGGCGCCGGTGCTGAACACTTCATTCCAGTCGAGGATGGCCGGCAGATGATCGAGGCCGTACTGCTCCGCTGGGAAAACTTCCCCGTCGATAGCGAGATTGATCAGCGCTTCGATGGGCCCGATGTTCAGGATGAACAGTATACCTACGAACATCCCCAGCACGGCGCCAGCTGAGCCGAGCGCAGTGCCCACCATAAGAAATACGCGCAGCACCCCTGCCCGGCTGAGGCCGATTGTACGCAGGATCGCGATGTCGCGTGTCTTGTTCTTCACCAGCATAACAACACCGACGATGATATTCAGCGTCGCGATCATCATGATGATCGTCACCAGCAGGCGCACCATTACCCGCTCAGTCCGCAGCGCGCCGAGATAGGTCCGGTTCTTGGTCTGCCAGTCACGCAGCAGGAGGCTGTAGCCTGTCGCATCCGAGATATCCTGCATAACGCCTTCGGTGGCGTCGGGGTTCTTCACGCGGATATCAAGATACTGGTAGCGGCCTTTCGACTGGAACAGGATCTGCGCTTGTTCCATCGGCATGAACAAATAGACATTGTCGAGCTGGGCGCTCCCGGTACGGAAGATGTCGCCCACTATGTAGGACTTA
>NZ_JBBEBT010000318.1:0-12316 GCF_040882205.1 Hyphomonas sp. | reverse complement strand
CTCGCTGCGCATCTCGCGCAGCACATAGCTCTGCCGGTCCTTCGCGCCGGCGAGGTTATCGCGCAGGTTCAGCTTCGAAGGCGCCTTCGGCAGCGCCGCAAGCAGCGCGGCTTCCGCAATCGTGATCTGGTCCGGCGCCTTGCCAAAATAATAGCGCGAGGCCGCATCGATGCCATAGAGGCCGGAGCCGAAATAGATGCGGTTAAGATAGAGCGTCAGGATCTCGTCCTTCGTCATCTTCTTCTCGAGCTGGCGGGCCAGCGTGATTTCCTGCGCTTTGCGCTGCATTGTCTGGCGCGCGTCCAGCACGAGGTTCTTCACCACCTGCTGGGTGATCGTCGAGGCGCCGGATACCGTCTCGCCTGCCGCCGCATTGGAAATCGCCGCGCGGGCAATCGCCGCCTCGTCGGCGCCGTCATGGTCGTAGAACCGCTTGTCCTCCGCCGCGAGGAACGCCTGCGGCACATGGCGCGGCAGGTCCGCCACAGCGATGGCGCGGCCATAGCGCGGCCCCTTCACGGTCAACGTCAAGCCATTGGTGTCGACGAACTCGATGGCCGGTTCTCGGTTGGCGTCCCAGAGTTCGGAAATATTGCTCGGCAGTTTCGGCATACCATTGTGCAGGCTATGCCACTTCCACGCCGCCCAGAGGCCGCCCGCCAGCAGGATTCCGCCCACCGCGAGGATCAGGTAGCGCACCACCGGGCTCTGCCGGCGCAGGAATGCCGGGGTCGGCACACGGACGATGCGGGGCATCTGGGGAGGTGTGGGAAACTGGTTGGTCATGGCTGGCGTACGGTCTCCGGCTGTCTGGATGAACCTGCCGTGAAAGGACAAGCCTAGCTGTAAGAAGATTACGGCAGGGTGAAGGCGTCCCGGTTACGGAGACATCCCTAGGGCGCACGCGCCCGAAAGGTGTTATGAGAACTACAGATGCAACCCGGGATCCCTCACATGCGACCTCTACTTTTCGCCCTCGCCGCTACGGGTCTGGCCCTCGCCGCCGCCTGCACCCAGGAAACCGAAACGCCTGTGACGGTGGCGCTCGAAGTGCCGGACGCGCCGGCCCCGACGCCGGCCCCGGTCATCGACGCCGCCGCTCTCGGCATCCCGATGGACGAAGGCTCGATCGCCGATGGCCGCGAGATCGCCGTTCACCAGTGCTCGAACTGCCACGGCCTCGACAGCGACGCGAGCCTGCGCCCCGAAGCCCCGCCGCTGCGCTACGTCCTGTCGGTCTATCCCGCCGCATCCCTCGCGGAAGACTTCCGCAACGGCATCCATGTCGGCCACGAAGACATGCCCGACTTCGTCTTCGGCGACCTCGGCATGGACGTGCTGCTGAGCTACCTCGTCTCCATCCAGGAACCACCCCCGGCCGAGTAGGCTGGGCCGCGCGTGTGGCCTCCTGCTGCCCCTGCAGGACTGGACATTCCAGCAAAAGGACGATCTGCTAACCTCGTCGGTCCTGACAGAAACGGGCCTGACAGAAACGGGCCTGACAGAAACGGGCCTGACTGGACCGGGCCTGACTGAAACGGGCCTGACTGAACCGGGTACGATGACCGGGGAGATTTCACCCGAAGCTGCCCAGCTTGCGGAACTGATCGAGCAGCGGCAGCAGGAAGCGGAAGTCCAGCGCCGCGCAGACCTTGCCCGCGAAGCAAAGCAGCGGGAGATCAGCCTAACCGCGCAATATCACCAACACCGGCGCCTCCGCTTGTCGGTGCAGGTGCGCCGCTTCCTTCTCCGAACGGTCTGGTCTGTGCTGCTCGTGTCAGCGCAGACGGCGCTGCGGCCTATGCCAGCTGGCTCTCGCGCGCGGCCGGCGCGGCCTGCCGCCTGCCTTCCTGCGCCAGATGGGAAAGCGCAGCACGCGGCGGCGTGGCCAGTGACTTTGCCTATGGCGAAACGCTGTCGACGGACCTCGCGAACTACGCTCCCCCCTGTAAGCAGCGACAAGGCCCTGAACCGCGCCGCAGCCGCCGGGGCCTGCCCAGCGAACCGCTATGGTCTGCGTATTGTCCGCGGCATTGCCAGCGAAGGGACGTGCGATTGGGGGGACGCAAACGCCGGCACGTGCAAGGAGGCCTGGTTACGGGGTGGTTCATGGGGCCTCAGCGCAGACCTCGCGCGCTTCAGCCAGCCGCATTCCACGCTGCGCGATTTTCGCGGTTACCACCCGGGTTTCCAGATCGCCCGTGACCTTGATTGATCCGTAGACGGCGGAGACAGAAAATGACCCACACAGATTTGAAGCCTCTCAGCTTCCGGCAAGTCAGCCATAACGAACTGCGGCCACAGATGTTCGACAATGACCAGACGCGCGCCAACGCCTATTGCATCGGCGACCTGATCGCGCTGTGGCATGCGCCCGGCGCCGTCCGCTTCATGGTCGCGTTCAGAAGGGGCCCTGGTGTCCGGGAGGACGGGCCGCCGCTGAACGGCGAAGCAGAGTTTTCCGCGCTCCGTGCAGGGCAAACGGCGGATCGGACATATCCTCCGTCAAGTGCCCGGGCGGTTCTTTTTCATACGGGAGGCCGATGACCGGCTCCGGCCGCTCAGTGATCCAGGCGCAGGCCCCGGCCCCGGCACCGGCAACCGGCACCGGCAACCGGGCAGCTGCCCACTTTTCCTGTGCCGTGCGCGGGTATCCGGAACAGCGTTGGCGTCTGCGCCTGTTTGCGCAGCGGCCTGTTCGGAGGCTGGAAGGAAATCATCATCCAGACCCGGAAGAAATCCCTCTATGGCGCGTATCCCTCTGCCCCCTCAAGCCATCCCCGGCCGCCAGGCCTCCTTAAGATGCGGCGGCAGGAACCCCGGCGCAATCGCGATGATGTCATAGCGCCGGCCGCACGCATGGAATCTCGGCCGCTGGGCCATCCAGATTTCCGCCGCCCGGGCGATCTGGCGCCAGGCGGCCGGCGTCACGGCGTCCAGCGTTGCGCGTTCATTGACCTCGATGCAGCAGATCACATCGCCCTTACGCGCCACAAGGTCGATCTGGCCGACCGGCAGCCGCACACGGCGCGACAGGATCGTGGAGCCCTTGGCCCGCAGCCACCAGGCCGCCAGCGCCCCGGCCCTGCGGCCGCGCGCCTCGGCGGCCGCACGGCGCCCCATCGCCCGCCTTCATCTGCAGCGCGCGCTGGTAGACCTCGCGTTTCGGCATGCCGAGGGCTTCGGCCACCGAAGACGCCGCCTCTTTGGTGGGCATTTCTTTCAGCGCCACGCGCAGCGCCGCGTCGACATCTGCCGCCGTCGCCGCCACTTCCCTGGGCGGACCGACCAGCAATACAATCTCGCCGCGCGGTGGTCCGGCCTTTTCATAATGCGCAGCAAGGGCCGCCAGCGTACCCCGCCGCGTTTCCTCGAACAGCTTGGTCAGTTCGCGCGCCACGGCGCAGTCGCGCTCGCCCAGCACCGAGGCGAGGTCCGCCAGCGTGTCCGCCAGCCTCGGCCCGCTCTCGTAGAAGACGAGCGTCGCCGGGACCTGTTTCAGGCTCTCGATTTCCGTCCGCCGCGCCCCGGTTTTCGGCGGCAGGAAACCCGCAAACAGGAACCGGTCGCTCGGCAATCCGCTCGCCACGAGGCCCGCCAGCAGCGCCGAGGCGCCCGGAACCGGGAACACCCTGAGGCCGCGCTCCAGCGCTTCGTGCACCAGCTTCCAGCCGGGGTCCGACACCAGCGGCGTCCCGGCATCCGAGATCAGCGCGATCCGCCCGCCCTCTTCCAGACGCCTCAGAAGGCCCGGTCTCCGTTCCGCCCCATTGTGGTCATGGTAAGGGCTGAGCCGGGCTTTAATCGCGTATGCGGACAAGAGTTTTGAGGCGACGCGCGTATCTTCGGCCAGCACTTCTTCCACACCGCCGAGTATATCCAGCGCCCGGAGGGTGATGTCCCTCAGATTACCGATCGGTGTGGAGACAACATAAAGACCGGGCGCTACAGCCACGGGCGGTTGCCCGGCGCGCGGCGCCCCCATAGACTCAGTCCCAGCACCAGCCTCGTCGGGAATCGCATCGGCGCCAGAAGGATCAGAAGATGACATCGCGTCTACCATCGCTCAGTAAGTTCACTGCGCCAAGTCTAGTCCTGGTTTGCCTGTTGCTGGCCAACGCCTGTGCCAGCGCGCCGACCCGCCCGCCCGTCTCCATCGGCTCCGGCCAGGCGCGGGTTGACCCTGTCACAGGTCAGCCCCTGGCTCCGGATGCGATCATCGCCGAAGAAACCACTCAGGGTTCTGTCCGCGGTGATGGCGGCCTGACCCCGCCCTTCATGGTGGGCAAGGACGTGAAGCGCGCCGCCGTGCTGCTACCCTTCTCGCACCCGGCCGCCAACGTGCGCGCCGAAGCCGAAGCGATGCTCGCCGGCATCGAGCTGGCCCTGTTCGAGAATGGCGGCACCGATTTCCTGATCCTGCCGAAAGACACCGGGGGCCGCGCCTCAACCGCAGAGGCCCGCGCCGATGAAGCCGTGAAAGAAGGCGCCGACATTATCCTCGGCCCGCTGTTCGGCACCGAAGTGACCCCGGTGAAAGACGCCGTGAACCGCGACCAGATCCCGGTCATCGCCTTCTCCAATGACCGCCTCGTCGCCGGCGGCGGCGGCTATCTCGCCTCCGTGATGCCGGAGGAAGAAGTCGTCCGTATCATGGGCTATGCCGCCAGCCGCGGCACGCGCACCTTTGCCTTCCTTGGCCCCGACACCGCCTATGGCCGCCAGGTCGAAACCGCCATGCGCGCCGAAGCGGCAAAGAATGGCTGGAGCGTCATCGGCGCCGGCTTCTACGATCCCTCCTCAAGCGCCAGTTCCGAAGTCTCCCGCGTTGCCAGCCTGATCAAGTCCGAGCGCAGCCAGGTCGGACTGCTGATCCCCGAGCGCGGCACCAAGCTGCTCTCGATCGCGCCGCTGCTGGTCGTCAACGGCATCGACCCCGGCCGCACCCGTTTCCTCGGCACCAGCCTCTGGGACGATGCCGCCATCTGGCGCGAACCGGCCCTCGCCGGCGCCCTCTATTCAGCCGTCGATCCGGACAACATGACGACCTTCAAGGACACTTACAAACGCATCTATGGCCGCGCGCCGACCGACCTCGCCGCTGCCGCCTATGACGCCGCCGCCCTCGCCATCACGCTCGCTTCCGAAAACAACATGAAGCATGGCGGGGTCACCGATCCGGACGGCTTCATGGGGGTCAATGGCCTCTTCCGCTTCCGCCTCGACGGCACCTCCGAACGGGGTCTCGCGATCAAGGAAATCCGCCAGTCCGGCGCCTCGATGGTCGAAAAAGGGGTTACCAGATTCCCCCCCGGCGGTAGCTGATCGGCCCCTGAGGCCTGATTGAAGGCCCTTGCGGTGACTGGCGACACGCCCCAAATCACCTGCCTCAGGGCAGACGATTGCGGTTTGGCGGCCATTTCATGAGCAAGCGCGACTATTATGACGTTCTCGGCGTGGAACGCGGGGCCGATGAAAAGGTCCTGAAGTCGGCGTATCGCAAGCTGGCCATGAAGTATCACCCCGACCAGAACCAGGGCGATCTGTCAGCCGAAGAGAAATTCAAGGAAGTGGGCGAAGCCTACGCCGTCCTGTCGGACGCCCAGAAACGTGGCGCCTATGACCGGTTCGGCCATGCCGCGTTCGAGAATGGCGGGGGCGGTCCCGGCGCCGGCCCGTTCGGCTCTGGCGCCAATCCCGAAGACATCTTTCAGGACCTCTTCAGCCAGGTCTTCGGCGGCGGCTTTGCCTCCGCGGGACGCAAGCGCGGCGGCCCGCAGCGCGGCGCGGACCTGCGTTATGATCTCGAGATCACCCTTGCGGAAGCCTATACCGGCAAAGACGAAACCATCCACGTGCCGCAAGCCGTGCCCTGCAAACCCTGCGACGGCCTTGGCGCGGCTCCCGGCACCAAGCCGGAATCCTGCGAAACCTGCGCCGGGCATGGCCGCGTGCGCGCCCAGCAGGGCTTCTTCACGATGGAGCGCACCTGCAATATCTGTCAGGGTCGCGGCACCATCATCCGCAAGCCGTGCAAGACCTGCGGCGGCCATGGTCAGGTGAAGGAAGAACGCAAGATCTCGGTCAAGATTCCGGCCGGCGTCGAAAGCGGCATGCGCATCCGCCTGACCGGCGAAGGCGAACCTGGCTCCGCCGGCGGACCGAAGGGCGATCTCTACATCTTCGTCGAAGTGGTCGAACACGACATCTTCGAACGCGACGGTCCAAACCTCTATTGCCGCGCGCCGGTGCCGATGGCGACCGCTGCACTCGGCGGCGAAATCGAAATCCCGACCATCGATGGCGGCCGCGCCCGCGTGGCCATCCCGGAAGGCGCGCAGACCGGCCGCAAGCTGCGCCTGCGCGGCAAGGGCATGCCTACCGTTCGCCAGGGCAATCCGCAGGGCGACCTGTATGTCGAGATGTTCGTCGAGACCCCGCAGAACCTGACCGCCCGGCAAAAAGAACTGCTCCGCCAGTTCTGCGATTGCTCCGCCGCCGACTGCCACCCGGAAAGCGAAGGCTTCCTCGGCCGCATAAAACGCTTCTGGGGCGGTGACGGCGACGAGAAACACCCGAGCTGACGGCGGGTGATTGTCCCAGGGCAGGCCCCTGCCCCGACGCGGCGGCTTGATCCCGAAGGCACCAGCCATAGAGTGGCGCTCTGAACCTGGCGGGATGTCCATGACAAATCTCCTGAGACAATTGCCTCAAGTGGACATGCTCCTCAGCGGAGCAGTCATGGCAGGCCTCGCCGAAACCTATTCTCGCAGCGAGCTCACAGAAGCCCTGCGCGCCGAGCTGGCCGCGCTCAGGGCGGGTATCCAGTCGGGCGCCTTAGGGGCCTTGCCGGACTTTGCCGGCGCGCCTTTCGCGGACCGGATCAGCGCCCGGCTCGAAGTGCGCCGCCGGCCAAATCTCGTGAGCCTCGTCAACGCCACTGGCATCATCGTGCATACGAACCTCGGCCGCTCGCGCCTTGCCCCGGAAGCGCTCGCGGCGATCGAGGCTGCCGGGCGCGGCCATACCAATCTCGAAATGGACCTCGCCACCGGCAAGCGCGGCTCGCGCCACGCGCATGTCGAGGCACTGATCTGCGAGCTGACCGGCAGCGAGGCGGCGCTCGTCGTCAACAATTGCGCGGCCGCCGTTCTGCTGAGCCTGATGGCTACTGCGCAGGGCCGCAAGGTCATCGCCTCGCGCGGCGAACTCATTGAAATTGGCGGATCTTTCCGTCTTCCCGACATCATCGCGCAGAGCGGCGCGGTGCTGAAGGAAGTTGGCGCGACGAACAAGACGCGCGCCGCGGACTATGCCGCCGCGGTAGACGATGACACCGCCGTGCTGCTGAAAAGCCATACCAGCAATTACCAGATCGTCGGCTTCACGGCGGCGCCGAGGCGCGAGGATCTGGCGGCGCTGGCGCGCGAGACGCGCACGATCTTCATGGAAGACCTTGGCAGCGGCGTGCTGGTCGACCTTTCGCCTTACGGGCTGAAGGATGAACCGGTCGTCTCCGATGTGATCCGGTCCGGCGCCGATCTCGTGATGTTTTCCGGCGACAAGCTGCTCGGCGGGCCGCAGTGCGGGATCATTGCCGGACGCAGCGACATCGTCCGTAGCCTGAAGTCCCACCCACTGTGCCGGGCCGTGCGCATTGACAAGCTGTCGCTCGCCGCGCTGGAGGCGACGCTGCGCCTCTACCGCGCGCCGAATGACCCGTTCCGCCGCATTCCGGTGTTGCGGGCGATTGCGCAGACGACAAGCGATCTGCAGGCCCGGGCCGGCCGGCTCGCCGCCGCGCTGACGGCGATCGGCCTTGAGGATGTCTCGGTTGTTCCATCGACAGCCTATGTCGGGGGCGGATCGTTGCCCCAGCAGACGCTCGGGAGTTTTGCCGTAACCGCTGCCCTGCCCGGCACGGCGCCAGATACGCTCGCCGCCCGGCTGAGGGGCTGCAGCGTTCCGGTCATCGGCCGCATCCGGGATGAGCGCTTCTTCATGGATGTCCGGACACTGACTGAAGAGGATCTTCCACATGTCGAGGCCGCTTTCCGGGCCGTGGCGGCGCAATGACAGCCTGCCCGCTTGTCGTGATCGGCCATGTCGATCATGGCAAGACTGCTCTGGTGCGCGCGCTGACCGGCACGGACACAGACAGGCTGGCGGAGGAGAAGCGCCGAGGCCTGTCCATCGTGCCGGGCTTTGCGCATCTGAAGCATCAGGGGCGCATCATCGACCTGATCGACGCCCCTGGCCATGCCGATTTCATCCGGGCCATGATTTCCGGGGCGAGCGGCGCGCGCGGCGCCCTGCTGGTCATCTCGGCGGTTGATGGCATTGAAGCGCAAACGCTGGAACACATGGCCATTGCAGCGGCGCTCGGCATCCGTGCGGCGTTGGTGGCCGTCACGAAAGCAGACCTTCTCGCCCCCGGCGAAGCCGGCGCGCGGGAGGCGGACCTGCGCGCCGCCCTCTCCAACACGGATTTTGCAGATGCGCCGTTCATTTTCTGCTCGGCTATCAGCGGCGAGGGCCTTGCCGCCGTGTCCGGCGAGCTGGCCGCTCTGGCGACGCGCGCCGCCGATGAAACGCCGCCGCCCGGCGCCTTCCTGCCAGTCGACCGGGTCTTCGTCGCCGAAGGCCATGGCACAGTGGTCACCGGCACGCTGCTCGGCGCGCCCATCGCGGTGAATGATACGCTCGTGCTGTCGCCCGCCGGGCGCGGCGTAGCCGTGCGGCGCATCCAGGTGCGCGGCGAGGACGCGGTCATCGCGAGGCCGGGCGAGCGCACCGCGCTCAACCTGCGCGGACTTCCCGCAGACGCCGTTCATACCGGCGACGTGCTGCACGAACCGGAAGCCTTCGCGCCGTCCCGGGAAGCCGACGGCGTTTTCTCGCTGCCGGCCGCAGGCCGCCGCCCGGTGCGGCACATGGAAGTCGTGCGCGTGCATTTCGGCGCCGCGCAGGCGAGCGCGCATCTGCACCTGCTCGGCGCGGCGCAGATGATGCCTGGAGAGGCGGCATTGGTGCGGCTGAAATTTCGCGCGCCGGTCTGCCTCTATGCCGGCCAGCGCGTCGTCCTGCGGCGCCTCTCGCCGGGCGAAACGCTGGGCGGCGCCCTGATCCTTGACCCGCAAGCGGCTGCGCTCACGGCAGGCAAGCCAGCCCGGCAGGCGACCCTTGTGGCGGCGCAGGCCGGCGACCTGCCGGGCCTTGCAGAGGCGCTTGCAAGGGAAGGCGGCGGACTTGCGCACATCAAGGACGTTGCACGCCTTGCCCGAAGGCCTGCCGCCGGCCTCGCCGAGGCGCTGACAGAAAGTTTTGTTCCTGTGGGCCAGAACAGGCTTGCGTCCGCCAGAAGCCTTCAAGCGGCCATAGAGGCATACCTTGAAAACCTCGCTGCCTATCATGCGGCGTTTCCGCTCCGCCTGCTTGCGCCGCGTGCACGGATGGCAGACCCGAACCTCGCCCCAGCGCTCACCGCGCAAGCCGAAACGCGTCTCGCCGCGGCGGGCGCCATCGTGCTTACGGCCGCAGGCGCGGCAGCCGCCGGCCATGCGCCGGCTGGCAATCTCTCAGAGGCCCAGACGGCGCGCATGGACGCGCTCGAGACGGCACTGAAAGCCGCGGGGCTCAGCGCGCCCGGCTCCGCCGCCTTGTCCGGCACACCTGAAGAAGCCGACCTCCTCGCGCTGCTGATCCATTCCGGGCGAGCCATCGAACTCGAAAATGTCGCCCTGAACCAGGCGCTGCTGTTGCATGCCGACGCGGTTGCTGGCGCCATCCGCACGCTCTCGCAAGCCTTTCCCGGCCGTACGGCTTTCACGACCGGCGAAGCGCGCGCGGCGCTCGCCACCAACCGCAAAAGCATCGTGCCGCTGCTCGAACTTCTCGACAGCCTGGCCATAACGGTGCGGACGGGAAACCTCCGGCATGTCGCTTGAGATTTGACGCAGCACGACAGGCCGCTACTGTTGGGGCGTAACGGAGGTGACTGGAGTCTGGTGGCTTCCCTGGTCTTCAAAACCATGGACGCGCCCCACCGGCGCGTGGTGGGTTCGATTCCCATCCACCTCCGCCAGCGGCCCTGCGTCAACCTAGACAAAGGCGCCGGAGCACAGACTATAGGAAGAAACCAGAGCGGACATGCCGATGACCGACCCGAAGCCTGCCTTCTCACTGAAAACGCTGACCGGCGAAACGTTCAGCCTGCCCGGACCCGGCCCCGCGCTGGTCGTGTTCGTGAAGGAGGACTGCGAGACATGTAACCTCGCCGCGCCCGTCGTGCAGGCCTTCCACCGGGCCTACGGGACCGCGATGGCGGTGGTGATGCCGGCGCAATCGGGCGACGGCAATCTCGTGCTGCGCGACCGCCACGGCCTCACCCTGCCCATCCTGGATGACAGCGACTGCAGGACATCCTTCGACTGGGATATCGAGATCGTTCCGTCCGTGTTCTGGATCGATGCGAAAGGTGCAGTGCTGTCGCATTTTGAGGGTTTCGTGCGCGAGGAGTGGCAGGGCCTGAACGACCAACTGGCCGCCAGCCTCGGCCTGCCTGCGGCGCAGGTGGACTGGGGCGGCCTTGCGCCATGGCGACCGGGCTGCGGGTCAAAACATCTGTATCCGGAATATTTTGACAAGCTGGCAGCGGAGCGCGGCGGCGGACAGCTGAAGGCGCGGCGCATCGAGATTGCCGTGGCCGACGATGTGTCAGAATTCATGTTCGACCAGGGTTTCTCGGACGGCCTGCCGCTGGTGCCACCGACGCCCGAGCGCGTGCTGCGCATGATGCAGGGCACCCGGCGCGCGCCGCAGGACCTTGTGGCGATCGTGGCGCCCAACATGGGCGAGGCGACCGTTGAGAAGGTGGCGATCAACGCGGTCATGGCCGGTTGCAAGCCGGAATACATGCCGGTCATCATCGCGGCGCTCGAAGCGGTATGTACTGATGCCTTCAACGTCCACGGCGTGACGGCAACGACGATGGGCGCTGCACCTGTGATCGTGGTCAACGGACCCGTCCGTGAACGGATCGGGATGAACAAGGGCCTGGGTGCGCTCGGCTCCGGCAACCGAGCCAACGCCACGATCGGCCGCGCCATCCGGCTGATTGTCGGTAATGTCGGCGGCGGCAAGCCGGGCGGCGTCGAACGCTCCACGCTGGGCAACCCGATGAAATACACGATGTGCTTCGCCGAAAACGAAGAGCGCTCCCCCTGGCCGCCGCTGCATGTCGAGCGCGGGTTCCGGAAGGAAGATTCGGTCGTGACTGTGTTTGCGATGACCGGCGGACCGGTCCACATCGTCGACCAGGAGTCGCGTGCGCCCGACCAGGTGGCGGGCTCCATCGGTCTCGGCCTCGAAGGCGTCTTTCTGCCCAAGCTGCGCAACCTGCCGGTCGATGCGCTGCTGGTCGTCTGCCCGGAACATATCGACACGCTGATGAGCGAAGGCCCCTATTCGAAGGAGCGCCTGCGCGCCCGGATCCAGGAGGTGACGCGCCGGCCGCTGCGCGAGATGGTCGCCGATCCCGTCTCCGGGGCCGGCATCCCGTTGGCCATCGCCGAGAAGATGGGTCCCGAGCGGCTGTCGGCGCTGGCACCCAAGTTTGCCGGCGGCGAATACATCCACATTGTCGTGGCGGGGTCTGATGCCGGGAAGTTCAGTTCTGCGTTCCATGGCTGGGCGACCGGGGAAATCGGCTCGCAGTCGGTCTCCCGCCGGATCGATTCCGACTAGCCGCGCGGGCAAATGCAGTTACTCTGTCGCCGTACAGAAGAAGAAGAAGAAGAAGGAGGATGAATGACGATAATCCTTGACCCCACAGATGAGCGAAGGCCCGTCGCCCGGCAGGTGAGCCCGCGCAAGGGCGCGATCAGCGGAACGGTCGGCCTGATGGACATCCGCAAGCCGCGCGGCAACGTGCTGCTCGACGAATTGGAACGCCAGCTCCTGGCCGCCGTGCCCGGCATCAAGGTGGAACGGTTCGCCAAGCCGACCTTCACCAAGCCCTGCCCGGATGACCTGCGCCGCGAAATCGCCGGCAAGGTCGACTACCTTATCGAGGCGCTTGCAGATTGAGGTTCCTGTACGACGTGCAGTCTGCACGACACAGTCTGGTTTGAAATCCAGGGAATCCCGTCCGTCAGTATCGCCTCCTCGGAGTTTGACGAAGCCGCCGACTTCCAGCGCAAGGCGCTCGGAATGAACGATGCGCGTTATGTGCTTGTCCCGCATCCGATTCAGGATGCGACGGATGAGGAAATGCGGGCCAAGGCCCGGGCCGCGCTGCAGCCGGTGCTGGACGCGC
>NZ_JBBEBT010000317.1:0-1956 GCF_040882205.1 Hyphomonas sp. | reverse complement strand
GATACCGGAAGACAGGAAAACCCACTTTCGCCGATGCGCTTCGAGCGCGAGCTTTCGGTCGGGACCCGTCTTCGCGGAAGGCATTATGGCCAGCGGTCCCGTTGACCGCATCAACAGGTCGAACACACGGCCGCACCGACCAGCCACGCGGAACTTCAAAAAAGCACTTGCCAAAGGAGGGCCGTCCACACACGGCGAACTGCCGCCGAATCCGCCGGCTTCCGGACAACGGCTCGAATGAAGCGAACAAGCCTCCTGGACCGCGTACAACGGACGACTTAAGCTGCGGTCACAGAGAGGCGAAGGCCCATGGCACGCAGGACGCCGATGAGTGTCGCAAGCCTCGGATTACCAGCGTCGCTGAGGGTTCGATAAAGCGTTTCTCTTGAGAGGCCGCTTTCTTCTGCTATCGTCGCCATACCTTGAGAGCGAGCCACTACGCCGAGCGCTTCAGCGATTTCGTTGGCGTCGCCATCCGACAGCACAGCGTCGAGATAATGTACTGCATCCTCCGCGGTTTTAATGTGATCCGCCACATCGAAGGGAGAGAATTTAGCTTTCGTCATCGGTCTTGTTCCTTCCATTCGTCCCAAAGCTTCTTCGCTGCCCTAATGTCCCGGTCCTGACTGGACTTGTCGCCACCGCCGAGAATGATCACCAATTCCTCGCCCCATTGCCCGAAATACACCCGGTAGCCTGGTCCGAAATCAATCTTCAGTTCGCTCACACCCTCGCCAACGGGCGCGACCCTGCCGGGATTGCCACGTTCCAAACGCGCGAGGCGGCGCAACACCTGAGCGGCCCCGGCGCGGTCGCGCAGATTGTCGATCCACTCCTCAAACACGTCGGACTTGAGTATTGACGGCATAAAGAACTGTAGCCTATTGGCTACATTCGTCAAGAGCTTTTGGGAGAGCGTCGCCTTTCGGCGAAACTCGGCCTAGCACCGGTCATGCGGCCGGATGTCCCGATTGGATCGACTCTGCCTCTCGCCAACGATGTTGATCGGAGCCATTATGGCCCTAAACCGCCGGTCGCCATGCAACGAGACTTTGGCTCGAAATTCCTGGGGCAGGTCAGAGTTCCACGATCTTTCATCTACGCGATGAGATTGCGCCCAAGGACGGCCGCCTCGCGATTTGTCAGCCGATAGTCCCGGAAGTTGTCCCATTGTTGGTGACCGGAACGTTGTAGCCGTTCTTGCGAATACAAAAACCGGGCGCGCCGCCGACGCCGCCGGGTGCAGACGGGCTTAGCCAGCCTTGGCCATTGAAACCAGTGGCCCCGTAGGTGCCGCCCGCGCCGCCATTGACGCCGCCATTGCTGCCCCAGCCGCCCGCGCCGCCCCCGGAGGTTGTACCGGTGCTGCCATTGCCGGCGCCGCTGTCGCCTGTTCCTCCGATGCCGTTCGGCGCGCCACCGCCGCCGCCGCCGCCCGCGCGGTATTGAGGCTCGGGGTCGCCTTCATAAACGCTGGACGCACCGCCGCCACCACCGCCGCCGGCTCGGACCTCGGCGCCGCTCTGGATTGTGATGGTAATCGGGTGTCTGCAATACACAGCATCGCCGCCGGTGCCGCCGTTTCCAGGGCCGCCGCCAGCGCCGCCGGAACCGCCACCACCGCGCACGATCCCGCCCGTCTTAACGACCAGTGCAAGCGTGATCGTGTAGGGCGCCCCGGGCCATGTGCCGGTATCAATACCGATGCCGGCCGGCGCGCCGTTGATGGCGACGCCATTGCTCACTTCAAACACGACGTTGGCGTTCATGGTCCCTGTGTATCCCGCTGCATTGGCAAGCGAGCGCAGATTGACAGGACCGGAGCCTGTGACCTGAATGGTCTGGTTGAACGACGGCGTGTTGACCGTAACGGTCACCTGCGCGGTTGCCTGGCTGCCGAGTGCGCCGGTGACGGTCAGTGTGTAGGTTGTTGTGCCCGACGGGGTCACGACGACT
>NZ_JBBEBT010000316.1:0-12326 GCF_040882205.1 Hyphomonas sp. | reverse complement strand
GGGGCGGGAGTCCGGCGACACCCAGATCGAAACTGACACGGTCGGGCGAGCCTGCGATAATCTGCAGAGCGCTCCATGCGGATGCAAATGGTGTGGATATTGCACGGTTCACTTCATGGACACCGGCTCTGTTCCGACCCAAAACCTTACGCTCGTTCGGCTGCGCACTGCCAAGCTAAAGGCAAATGACCGGCTGGTTTTCGGCGAGCCGGTAGCGCGGTTTCCCTATTCGTCCGGCAGTGAGCTTGTAAGCTTTGTGCCGGGTCAGATATTTGGATTTGTGCGCTGGCGCGGTGACGGATACGGCACCCAGACCTGGCGGATTGTCGTGTGCGAGGCAGCCATACCGGGCAGCGCCGTCACGGCTGTTCCGGGCATTTTACCAGGGGCAATGTTGCTTTTGCACGCCTTCGGAAAAACCCGCGTCATGCGCGCGCTTGCAATCATCCACGCCCTAAAAAATCAGCATGATCTGCGAGGCGTCGCGCCTGACTACTGGCGTCACGTGCACCTTTGTATCGAGCAGAATGTCGAGCCCGATCCTTACGACGTTGCAGGCTTCACAGCGCTCGGCATCGCGAAGGAACTGCGCGCAGGTTTCTGAAGCTTCAGAGGCGGCGTCAGGGGATGAGTAAAGAGAAGCGGCGTAATGCAAGATAAAAGAAGGTGTGCCCGTTGGGCCCGCTTCCTGGTGACGCCGCTTCAGGACTATGCGAGTCGTCTCGGAGTGTGGCGCGAGTCGCCAAAATAATTCTTTACCCGGAAGATACTGCAGAACACGCGCGAGTCGTCTGGTTTCGTCTTCTGGCGCCCCGTTGCTTTTCGACGTGTGTCTCATCAGTGTGCCTGCAACAGGAGACGCTGGCACCCCTTGAGCGAGACAAGCGATGACTTCCGGCCCAGGCTTGGGCGTATTGCGCAGGACCGTGCAGCGCGACCGCGAAGCCTTGCATCGACGCTGCGCCAGGGGCGAAAATCTGCCAAAATATCCGGCCGCAGATCCTCACAGAAAATTCAAAGCTGGCAGGGTACGCGGCGCGCGATCGTCAAGGCGCGCGTTGTGCGTCTCGGCGGCAAGGGCCTCGCACTGCAACGCGCGCACCTCGGCTATCTGCAGCGGGAGGGCGCGGGACATGAAGGAGCGCGCGCCGAGTTCTACGATGGGACAAGCGAAGGCGTGGACGGCAAGGACTGGCTCGCAAAGGGCGCCGGCGACAGGCATCACTTCCGGTTTATTGTGTCAGCGGAAGACGGCGAACGGCTTGTCGACCTCAAGCCCTTTATCCGGTCTCTGGTCAAAGACATGGAAGCGGACCTTGGCACGCGCCTCGACTGGATTGCGGTGGATCACCACAACACCGATCATCCGCATTCCCACGTGCTGGTGCGGGGCGTGCGGGACGATGGCCGCGACCTGGTCATCGACCGGGACTACGTATCCTCCGGAATTCGTTACCGCGCAGGTCAGATTCTGACGCGGGAGCTCGGCCTCGAAACGCAAGAGGAGATCGAGCTCAAGATCAGCCGCGCCATACCTGCCCGCCGCGTGACCAGTCTCGATCGGCAAATGCTACGTCATAGCGCTGCGAATGGCGTCATTGACCTCGGCGATGTTCAGCGCCGCGGGATGCACTACCGGGCCCGGCTGCAGGTACTCGAACGGATGGGGCTCGCCGAGCGGGCTGGCGCTGGGCGCTGGCAACTAAGTCCGGACCTGCTCGGGTCCCTTTCCCGCATTGAGCAGACTGACATCGCCCAGGCGCGGATCCGCGAGCACTTGCACGATGCAGGACCCGGCCGCGCCGAAGGCTACAGGATTGAGCGCCAGTCAGGCCGGCGCGAGGTTGCCGGGCGCGTATTCGCCTTCGGACTCGCGGATGAGCAGTCCAGCAGCCGGTTTGTGTTGATCGATGGCCTTGATGGCCGCGTTCATTACGTCGCCATATCCGCAAGTGGAGAGGTGACGCGCGGGGCCATTGTTCGCGTCGGTCCGGAACGGCTCCACATGCTGAGCCGTGAGCCGTTGGATGGGATGATCAAAGCGGAAGGCCGCACCTTGCTCGACACTTGGCTCGCCGGTCAGGAACAATTTGACGTGTCGCTTGGAGGCTTTGGCGCCGATCTCAGAGCAGCAGGATCTGCGCGCCTTGCCGAGTTGCAGCGGCGCGGATTGATACAGTCTCACGAGCGGCTCGATGCGCGCTTGCTCACGAAGCTGGATTGGCACGCCATGCACGCCGAAGGCGCGCGGCTTTCTTCTGAGATGGGTATGGCTTACCGTCCGGCCAGACCAGGTGAAAACCTTGACGGCTATTTCGAGCGAGACCTTTCGACCAAGGCCGGGCGTTTTGCTCTGATCGAGCGGAGCCAGGAATTCTCGCTGGTGCCGTGGAAGCCAGAGTTCGAGCAGCGCAGGTACACCCAAATCCGGATGACGGTTGGCCGGGAGCTGACGATCAGCAAGCTGAGGCAGCGAAGCCTCGGCCTTGACCGCTAACAGCCACGCCTCTCAGGCGAAAATGCACAACAGTCTTCGCGTGCGTTTTTGAAACTGAACCTGTTTAGCGATGTGCCATGTGCTCAAAGACGATTTTATCAAAAAAATTCTGAGAAGCGGAAAGCCAGCCGGAATACGCCCCGCGATGCCTGTCATTGCTGCCAAATGCACCCAATCACAATTGACAATCTCCATGCGGGAAAAAGCTCGATTCCACTCGCGCAGCGCCGATTTGACAGATGATGCGGACACGGATTTTCTTTGCTTGTTCTAATACCCGAAAGGCGCTCCATGAAGTCCCGCGCGATCTGCTATCTCGACGCCACACTCGACGCCAAGGTCTCGGCCGCCGGGGCAAAAAAGGGTTGGTCAAAATCCTCCGTCATCGAAGCGGCGCTCAAATATTTCTTTTCAAGCGCCATCGAGCATGAGCGCGACGCGCTTCTGATCAAGCGCCTCGATGATATGGGCCGGCGACTTGCGCGCATGGAGCGCGACCAGCAGGCGCTGATGGAGCTATGTGATTTGAGTATGCGCTACCAGATCGCTTACGGCCCGCGCCTCGACGCTGCCGCCGTCAAGTCGGCGTTCACGGAAACCGTCCCAGCCTTTGAAAACTACCGGGGCCAGCTCGAGCGCCGCCTTGCCCCGGGCCGTAAACTCCTCGGCGAAGCGCTCGCCGACGCCATCTTCAACGAGGACGATTTTCGTAAGGCGCCGGTCAGCGCAGGGGAGAAAACCTAATGGCTGTATCGAACTGGGGGCGCGTTTGCGCTGCTGCCAATTGTTGTAACTTTTATAGAGGGCGTCGAGGCGGGCAAGCGATGCGGTCGCTTGATTATCTGTCTTCAACCCGCTTTCAGGCGCGAGGCGGCTCGGGCAAACGCAGGGAAGGGCATTAGCGACTATCATGCGCGAGCCGCCGGTTCTTTCGGAATTCTACAGTGCAATTGCGGCTGCGCACGGCATCTCCCTCTACGGCCGCTATTCCGAAGCTGATGCCGCGGCCACGCTTCAATTTTCGCTTGTTTCGCTGCGTCGTTTGCGTGCAAATGGACGTATCGGTTTTGTTCGACTCTCGCCGCGCAAGATCGGATTTTTCGGCTACCAGCTCGTCGATTTCCTGCTGCAGGCCGTGGAGGAAAAAACATGCCCCGTTACTCAAACGGCCGGGAATTCCAGCTTGGAGAATTCTATCTTTCCAAGCGGCGAGGTTCGCACGCGTGGTGCCGTACCTGGTTCGATCCCAAGGATCGACAGACAAAGCGTGTTAGCCTCGGCACAGCGGATTATGACGAAGCCTGTCAGGCGCTGACGGACTGGTTCGTACTGAGCCATACCAAGCAGAATGAAAAACCGGCCGAGGCAATACTCGCCGAAGTGTTTGCTCGATACTTCGAGCATTATGGTTCTACAATTGGCAGCAGCGGCAACATTCAGCGGGCTTTGAAATTCTGGCTCGATTTTCATGGCGCAGCAACGGTTGAAGAAGCCTGCCAGATGCCCCGGCAGCAGGCTTTTCAGAAGTATCTGCGCAGTGAGCGAGGCCTCGGCCCCAGTACAACTCGGCAGGTCCTGACGATCGGCAAAGCTGCCCTGAACTGGACCTGGAAGCGGGGAGAAATTGGCTCGGTGCCCTACATCGAACTGGTCAAGGTGCCGAAGCCGCCGCCAAAAGGCCGTCCGCTCGAAATACAGGAAGTCGCCCGGCTGATTGAGGCTTCAGAGTATCATCTTCAGGCTTTCATTGTTCTGATGATCGCGACGACCGGCCGGAATGAAGCTGTCCTCAGCCTCACCTTCGACCAGATCGATTTCGGGAATGACCTCATCCAGCTTAATCCCCATGACCGCGAACAGACACTGAAGTTCCGGCCGACGATCAAGCTTCCGGCAAGTCTTAAGCCCTGGCTTGAATATCAGGCCGAACGGTCGCGGTCAGGGCGTGTCATCGAGTTCAGGGGCGCGCCGGTTTTGAGCGTGCGCACAGCGTGGCGGTCAGTTCGGGCGAGGCTTGAAATGGACGATCATGTCCAGCCTTACGGGATCCGGCACACGATGGCCCGCTGGCTGCGCAAGAGCAGCGTTCCGGCTTGGGAAGTCGCCGCGCAACTCGGCCATAAGAGCCCCGACGTCAGCACGACCGAGATCTACGCGCCGTTTGACCCGTCCTACCTGATGAAGTCGACCGCAGCGATCGACGACTTCCTTCAGCGCGTTGCGTGTCAGTTGCGTGTTAGTTCGATCTCGGAGTTTTTGATAGATCAAGAAAAAGATTTGGAAAATCAGGGCAGTAAGTGGTGGTTCGGGAGAGACTTGAACTCTCGACCTCGCGATTATGAGTCGCGCGCTCTAACCAGCTGAGCTACCGAACCGTTCGCCGCGTCAGCGAAAGCGCCTGATACACACAGGGGCGGGGCCGTGCAAGCGCCCTATCCGGCTGCCCGGTTGGCCAGTTCCGCCACGTGTTCCGCAATCGAGAGGGATGAGGTCAGGCCCGGGCTTTCGATGCCGAGGAGGTTGATCAGGCCTGCGCTGCCATGGGCTTCTTGCCCCTCGATGCGGAAATCGCCCGATGCGGCGCCCTCGGTCACCAGTTTGGGCCGCACGCCGGCGTAATCGGGGCTGAGCCGCTCGAGGGTCAGGCCCGGCCAGAACCGGGTGACTTCGGCATGGAACGCCTTTGCCCGGGCCGGATCGACGCGGTAATCGAAGGGGGGCTGAGCGCCATCCGGTAGCCATTCGGCGTCCGGGCCAAGCTTGCCCCGACCGGCAAGGTCGATGGTCAGGTGGAGGCCGAGGCTGGACGTGGTCGGCATCGGGTAGATCAGCCGCGAGAAGGGCGTGTGGCCCTGAATGCTGAAATAACTGCCTTTCACATAATGGGGCGCGGCCAGGCCGGCGGTGTGGCGGCCTTCGATGGCGGCGGCCAGCGTGATGGCATGGTGGCCGCCGGCATTGATGACGGTGCGGGCGCGGATGTTGGCGGGCGAGGCGCCGCCGGTCTCGAGGCGGACATGGCCGGTCTCGACCGCGCCGGAGAGGACCGGCGTGCCGAAGGCAATGGAGCCGCCGGCATCCTCAAGCTCGCCCTGCAGGGCAAGGAAATAGGCGTGGCTGTCAAAGATGCCGGAGACCGGCGAGACGATCGCGCCGGTGACATTCGCGCTCAGGGCAGGCTCGATCCGGCGCACAGCGGCGCCGTCAATCAGGCTGAGCTGCTCGACGCCGTTGGCTTCGGCGCGGCAGAGGATCTTCTGCAATTCGCCCGCCTCGGCATCGCCCACCGCGACCACGAACTTACCGCAGCGCTTCACGGTCACGCCGTGTGCATCGAGATAGGCATACAGCATCCGGCGGCCGTTCACGCAGTGCCGGGCCTTGAGGCTCCCGGCGGCGTAGTAGAGCCCGGCATGGATCACTTCGGAATTGCGCGAGGAGGTGTGCATGGCGATCTGGTCTTCGGCTTCAAGCACGATGACCTCCCGCCCCGCCCGGGCGAGGGCGCGGGCCGAGGCGAGGCCGATCACGCCCGCGCCGATGACGACAACATCTGCCTCGAAACTGTCCGCCATCGTGTGCCTGTCCCTGTTGGGTAAACGCTGCCGCTCGCCGGAAGCCTCGAAACGGTCTAGTATCAGGGCTGATGGTCAGAAGCAGCCTGATTCTCGCGGCGCTTGTTGTCTCAGGGGCGCTGAGCGCGTTCGCGGATGTCGCGAGCGCCAATGCCGCTTTCCGGGCCGGGGAATACGACCTTGCACTGCAGGAAATCGCCGGGGAAAAGTCTGCCGACGCGCATGCCCTCCGGGCACGGGCGATCCTTGCAAAAGTCATGTGCTCGGGCCGCGAGCCGGACCTTGCCTCACTCAAGGACGCGTTGGCGGCCGCCGAAGGGGCGCTTAAGCTGGAGGCGGGCCACGGTGAAGGGCGCCTGCAGAAAGCAATTGCCCTGTCGCTGCTGACGCGGCCGATGAGCCTCTCGGAAGCCAATAAATCCGGCTACGGACTAAAAGCGAAGGCGCTGGCAGAGGGCGTGCTGGCGGACGATCCGGAAAACCACTATGCGCTGGGCTTCCTCGCGGTCTGGCATGTCGAGGTGCACCGGCGCGGCGGTGCGCTTGGCGCGGCCGTGATGGGGGCGAGCCTCAAGACAGCGCGCAAGTATTATGCCGAGGCCGTCCGCCTCGCGCCGGAGGATGCCGGACTGCGCTGGCAATGGGCGCGGGCGCTCGCGGGGTATGACGCGAAGAAATACCATGCCGAGATCGTGGCGGAGCTGGAAGCCGCGCTGGCGATTGATCCGCAGACGGATCTTGACCGCGTGATGCAGGAGAGGGCGGCCGTGTTGCTGGAGGTCGTCGAGACGCAAAAACCGCGCGAGACCGAGAAGACCGCGCAGGAGATGCTGTAGGGCGGGGTTTTATGCCGCCGAGGACGGGCGCCGATTGAACGGCGGGCTAAATCCCGCCCTAAGGCTCACTCCGCCGCAACGGCTTGGGCGTGCGCTGCTTCCTCGGACAGCCAGCGCTCTGCTTCCAGTGCGGCCATGCAGCCCATACCGGCCGCGGTGACGGCCTGACGGTAGGTTTCGTCGGTGACGTCACCGGCGGCATAGACGCCGGGGATGCTCGTCCGGGTGGAACCGGGCTCGGTGATCAGGTAGCCGTTCGGGCGCATCGCCAGCTTGCCCACGAAAAGTTCCGTGGACGGCGCATGGCCGATGGCGATGAAGATGCCGTGGACAGGCACGTCGCGCACCGCGCCCGTCTTGACGTTTTTGATCCGCGCCGCAGTGACGCCGAGGGGCTGCTCATCGCCGAGCACGTCTTCGAGGGCTGTGTCCCAGATCACTTCGACCTTCGGATTCTTGAACAGGCGATCCTGCAGGATCTTCTCGGCGCGAAAATGGTCGCGGCGGTGGACGACCGTGACCTTGGAGGCAAAGTTCGTCAGGAACAGCGCTTCCTCGACGGCCGTATTGCCGCCGCCGATGACCATCACTTCGCGGCCCCGGTAGAAGAAACCGTCACAGGTGGCGCAGGCGGAGACGCCGAAGCCCTTAAACTTCTGCTCGCTCGGCAGGTCCAGCCACTTAGCCTGCGCGCCGGTGGAGATGATCACCGCGTCGGCCGTATAGGTGGTGGCGCTTTCACCGACGGCCTTGAACGGGCGGTTGCCCAAATCGACGCTGAGGATGTGATCGCTCGCGACCTTGGCGCCCATCTTTGTCGCATGTTCCTGCATGCGCACCATCAGGTCCGGTCCCAGCACATGGGCGTCGCCCGGCCAGTTCTCGACATCGGTGGTGATCGTGAGCTGGCCGCCCGGCTGCATGCCGGTCACGACGAGCGTTTCGCGCATGCTGCGCGCGGCATACACGGCGGCTGTCCAGCCTGCCGGGCCGGAGCCGATGATCAGGATTTCTGCATGTCTGGTCTTGGCCATCCGGGCCTCCCGCGTCTCTGATGCCCGTATATGGGCGCTGATTGCGAGGGTTAAAGCGCTGCGGGCGGCTTCGCAATGCGGCTATGCGGCATCGGGGCTTACTTCACCGATCACTTCCACGGTCGCATGGCTGGCGCCGAAGGCATGGGCGAGGCGTTCCTTCACCCCGCGGCGCACGGATTCGGCCGTCGCGCCGGGGGCGAGCGTTACTTCCAGCGTCACCAGAGGGCGCGATTCAGTCAGCGCCCAGGCGTGGACATGGCTGACATTGGCGACGCCCGGCACGCTGGCCTTCAGGTCTGCGATGATCTTCGCGGCTTCGAGGCCCTCGGGCGTGCCTTCGATCAGGATGTGGCCGGACTCCCGTGCGATCCGCACGCCGCCATACAGGGCGAGGCCCGCAACGAGGATGGAGAGCAGCGGGTCCGCGATATACCAGCCCTGCCAGAGGATCAGGATGGCGGCGAGGATGGCGGCGACCGAGCCGAGCAGGTCGCCCGCAACATGCCACATCGCGCCGCGCAGGTTGAGGTCGTCCTTGTGGCCGCCGCCATGCAGGATGGCGAAGGCCATTATGTTGACGATGAGGCCGAGCACCGCGACGCCGAGCATCAGCTCGCCGAGCACCGGCGAGGGCAGCAGCAGGCGGTTGATGGCTTCCCAGACGATCCAGAGCGCCAGCAGGATCAGCAGCACGCCGTTGGTGAAGGCCGCCAGCACCTTCATCCGGCCGAAGCCGAAGCTGCGCCCCGGATCAGCCGGGCGCGCGGAAAGCTTGTAGCCGAGCCAGGCGAGGAGGAGCGAGCCGGTATCGGTGAGCATGTGGGCCGCATCCGCCATCAGCGCCAGCGAGCCGGAGAGAATGCCGCCGATCACTTCGGCAAACATGAACCCGCCGGTCAGCAGCGCGGCGAGAATGACGCGGCGGCGGGAATCGGCCGTTGCCATGTCGGCATGGTGCTGGTGGTGCGGGTGGTCTTCGTGATCGTGCGTATGAGCAAGGCCGTGCGCGTGGGCATGGGCGTGGGTAATCGCGTCCCCGGGGCAGGTGGTGTCGGTATGGTTGTGCATGGGTCGGGGGTGCCGTGTGGCGGCCGATACGTCAACCGGGGCGTGATAGCATAACGGGCCCGGATGGGTTTATGCTCCCTCCAGAGGCATGGTCATACCATGCATGGGAGGAAAATATGGGACAGGTGCGCCTGCGCCAGGTGGTGATTGCAGCGCAATCGCTGGGAGTTGCCGACACTTTGGCGGCGGTCTTGGGATTGGGCGACGGGTTCCTCGATCCCGGTGTCGCCGAGTTCGGGCTCGTGAACCGGGTCTACGCCCTCGGGGACCAGTTCCTTGAAGTCGTCGTGCCGACCGCGCTGACCGCGCCGGCGGGGCGCTTCATCGCGCGGGGCGGGGAGGGCGGCTATATGGCGATCTTCCAGACCGACGACCTCGCCGCCGCAAGAGTGCGGGCGGATGCGCTGAAGATCCGCCGCGTCTGGAACATCGATCTGCCCGACATTTCCGCAAGTCACCTGCACCCAGCGGATGTCGGTGCCGCAATCGTCTCGATTGACGAGGCGCGCCCGGCCGCCAGCTGGCGCTGGGGCGGGCCGGACTGGCAGAAGAACGCCGCGCCCGGACGGCTCACCGGCGCAGTGATCCACACAGCCAGCCCTGACCTGATGGCCACCCGCTGGGCCGAAGCCCTGGGCGTGAAGGCGACGGGAGGGCAGGTCGAGCTCAGCGATGCAAAGCTGGAATTCCGTCCGGGGACGCAGGAGCGGATCGTGAAGTTTCTGGTCAGTGTGCCGGATGTGGGCGCGGCCGCAGTGCGGGCGGCGCGGCGCGGGCTGGATGTGGTGGACAATGAGGTGCGGATTGGCGGGGTGGCGATTGTTTTGGCGGAGTGAGAAGACGCCTCCCATCGCCTCCTGCGATGCGGAGGAATAAACCAGTGTCGCTGGGGGCGGGACTATAACCCCATGAATTGGGAGAGGAGGGGTCCGCCGCCAGAAGCGGTGCGAGGTGAGGGGCTTGGCGCGCCGGACTAAACGTCCACCTCAGCCTCAAGCGCAAATTCCTCGATGAACTCGCGTCTCGGCTCCACCACATCGCCCATCAGTTTGGTGAACAGTTCGTCCGCCTCGTCGGCATGTTCGACTTTCACTTGCAGCAGGGTGCGGGCATTGGCGTCCAGGGTGGTTTCCCAGAGCTGGTCGGCGTTCATTTCGCCGAGGCCTTTATAGCGCTGGACCTTCAGGCCCTTGCGGCCGGATTCAAGCACGGCGCCAAGCAGGCTCGCTGGTCCGTGAACGGCAATGTCGCCGCCCTTTTCCTGGCGCAGGATCGCGGCGGATGCGTACATGTCACGCAAGCCATTCGCGCGTTCGGCGAGGCGGATGGCGTCCTGGCTGGCGATGAGGGCGGGCGCCAGCACAGCAGTCTCGTCGACACCGCGAACGGTGCGTTGCAGCACTAACGCGCCTTCCACGAAGCGGCCTTCCCATGTGTCCTCGCCTTCCTCGGCGAGGCGGTTCAGGCGCACCGCCGTCAACTTCGCCATGGCGTCGTCGCCATTGCCGGCCAGCGCGCCGGCAAGGGCCGCATGCTCGATCAGGTCGGCCGGCGCGCGCAGGGCAAGGCGTTTCAGGCCGGCCCGGAAGTTTGCTGCCTGGCGCACGCGGTCGCGCAGGTCTTCGCCGCCGATCTGCGTGCCGTCGGCGAGGATCAGCGTTTCACCGCTGGTGCCTTCGCTGATCAGGTAGGATTCCAGTTCGGCATCGTCCTTCACATAGCGCTCGGAGCGTCCTCGCGTCACCTTGTAGAGCGGCGGCTGCGCGATGTAGAGAAAGCCGCGCTCGATGATCTCGGGCATCTGGCGATAGAAGAAGGTCAGCAGCAGGGTGCGGATATGCGCGCCGTCCACGTCAGCATCGGTCATGATGATGATCTTGTGGTAGCGCAGCTTGTTGATATCGAACTCGTCGCGCCCGATGCCGGCGCCCAGCGCCATGATCAGCGTACCGACCTGGTCGGAGCCGAGCATCTTGTCGAAGCGCGCGCGTTCAACGTTGAGGATCTTGCCACGTAGCGGAAGGATGGCCTGGTTGTCGCGGCTGCGGCCCTGCTTGGCGGAGCCGCCAGCTGAGTCACCCTCGACGATGAAGAGTTCAGATTTCGCCGGGTCTTTCTCCTGGCAGTCTGCCAGCTTGCCGGGCAGGGAGGTGATGTCGAGCGCGGACTTGCGGCGTGTCAGCTCCCGCGCCTTGCGGGCGGCCTCACGCGCGGCGGCAGCCTCGACGATCTTCTCCATGATCTGGCCGGCTTTTTTCGGATTCTCCTCGAACCACTCGCCGAGCTTCTCGCCGATCAGGCTTTCGACCACGGGGCGCACTTCAGAAGAGACGAGCTTGTCTTTCGTTTGTGAGCTGAACTTCGGGTCCGGCACCTTGACCGACAGCACGCAGGTCAGGCCCTCGCGCGCATCGTCGCCGGAGATTTCGACCTTCGACTTTTTCGCGATACCGGTTTCGTTGGCATATTTGTTGATGATGCGCGTCAGGGCGCCGCGGAAGCCCGCAAGGTGGGTGCCGCCATCGCGCTGTGGGATGTTGTTGGTGAAGCACAGCACGGACTCATGATAGCTATCGGTCCATTCGAGGGCCGCTTCCACAGTGATGCCGTCCTTCTCGCCGATCACATAGACCGGCTCGCCGATCAGTGAGGTTTTCTGGCGGTCGATGTGCTGGACAAAGGCCTTCACCCCGCCTTCGTATTCCAGCGTGATTTCGAATGGTTCGGCGCCGCGCTCGTCGCGGAAGATTATCTTCACGCCGGAGTTCAGGAAGGCGAGTTCGCGCAGCCGGTGTTCCAGCGTCTTGCGGTCATAGTCAGTCATCGTGAAGGTCGACGGCGATGCGAAGAAGCGCACAGCTGTGCCGGTATAAGGCCTGCCATTCTCGCGCTTCGGCGAGGGGCCGCGCCGGACGAGCGGCGCCTCGACATGGCCGCCGTTCACGAAGCGCACGAAATGCTCATGGCCTTCGCGGTGGATCGTCAGGTCCAGCCAGTCGGACAGCGCATTGACGACGGAGACGCCGACGCCGTGCAGGCCGCCGGAAACCTTGTAGGAGTTCTGGTCGAATTTACCGCCCGCGTGCAGCTGGGTCATGATGACTTCGGCCGCCGAGACGCCTTCACCGGCGTGCAGGCCGACCGGGATGCCCCGGCCGTTATCGGTGACTTCGGCCGAACCGTCCGGGTACAGCGTGACCGTCACGCGGTCGGCATGGCCGGCGAGGGCTTCATCGATGGCGTTGTCCACCACCTCGTAGACCATGTGGTGCAGGCCCGAGCCGTCATCGGTGTCGCCGATATACATGCCGGG
>NZ_JBBEBT010000315.1:0-1980 GCF_040882205.1 Hyphomonas sp. | reverse complement strand
TGGTGGGTGTCGGCCTCGCCTACAAATACTGAAGCCGGCCTTCTCTATTCCAGGCTGGCCCCGGTAGAGGGCGCCGCGTCTCCTTCCCCCGGAGGCGCGGCGCCTGCGTTTTCTGCGCCCTGCCCCTTGCGCCGCGTTTTCAAGGCGCTACCCCTTGGGCATGACGATCCTGACCGTAAAAGACCTCGCCGTGGATTTCGAAACCGCTGATGGCGCTGTAAACGCCGTCAGGGGAATATCCTTTCATGTAGCCGCCAGCGAATGCCTTGGAATCGTGGGCGAAAGCGGCTCCGGCAAGAGCCAGTCGGCCCTCGCGGCGATGGGGCTGCTCGCGGAGAACGGGAAAGCCCGCGGCCAGATCCTGTTCAACGCCACCGACATGATCACTGCTCCCCGGCCGGAGCTGCGCAAGATCCGCGGCGCCGAGATATCAATGATCTTCCAGGACCCACTGACCAGCCTCACCCCGCACATGACCGTCGGCGCGCAAATGCGCGAAATCCTCGCGCTGCATCAGGGCATCAGGGGTGAAGAGGCGAACAAGCGCTGCATCGACTGGCTGGAGCATGTCCGCATCCCGGAAGCCGCCCGCCGCCTCGACCAGTTCCCGCACGAACTGTCCGGCGGCATGCGCCAGCGCGTGATGATCGCCATCGCGATGCTGTGCGGCCCGAAACTGCTGATCGCAGACGAACCAACCACCGCCCTCGATGTAACCGTGCAGGCACAGGTGCTCGAACTGATGGACGAATTGAAGCGCGAAACCGGTACCGGTATCGTCCTGATCACTCACAACATGGGCGTCGTGGCGCGGATGTGTGACCGCGTGATCGTGATGCGCTATGGCGAGATCGTCGAGCAGGGCACCACCGACGAGATCTTCTACGCGCCCAAGCACGATTACACGAAGATGCTGCTGGCAGCCGTACCGCGCATCGACCTGCCGGACCCGCCGGGACGCCCCGCCCTCTCGCCAGCCCCTTCCCCGGACACCGCGCCGGTGCTGCAGGTCGACGACATGAAGGTCCACTTCCCGGTCGAGGTGAAAGGCGGACTGTTCGGCAAGACCAAGCCGCTGAAAGCCGTCAACGGCGTCAGCTTCGACCTGCGCCCGGGCGAGACGCTCGGCGTCGTGGGCGAATCGGGCTGCGGCAAGTCCACCCTCGCGCGGGGCGTGCTGAAACTGATTCCGCCGACGGCCGGCACGGTCGCCTGGCTCGGCAAGGACATCACCAAAACCAATGCCCGCGAGATGAACGCCCTTCGCAACGACCTGCAGATCGTCTTCCAGGACCCGCTCGCCAGCCTCGACCCGCGCATGACGATTGGCGCCTCCATCGCCGAGCCCCTGCAGGTTCACGAGCCTGGTCTCGGCAGGCTTCAGCGCGAGGCAAAAGTCCGCCAGATCCTGCCCCGCGTCGGCCTCGATCCGAACCTGATCAACCGCTACCCGCACGAGCTCTCCGGCGGCCAGAACCAGCGGGTCGGCATAGCCCGCGCGATGATCCTGCAGCCAAAACTCGTGATCTGCGACGAGGCGGTCTCTGCCCTCGACGTGTCGGTGCAGGCGCAGGTGGTGGACCTCCTGATCGAGCTCCAGAAGGAGTTCGGCCTCGCGATGATCTTCATCAGCCACGACCTCGCCGTCGTCCGCCAGATCAGCCACCGCGTCATGGTGCTGTATCTCGGCCGGGTCGTCGAACTCGCCGGCCGGAGCACCATCTACACTGACGCGCGCCATCCCTATACCAAGGCCCTGATCGCCGCCGTGCCGAACGCGGATCCGAAAAGTGAGCGCGCGCGCGAGAAACTTCGCCTCACAGGCGACCTGCCGAGCCCGATGGACAGCCGCGCCGCGCTCCGCTTCCTCAAGTCGAAACTCATCGACGACCCGGAAGCCGAACAGTACCAGCCCCAGCTGATCGCTATCGGTCCCGGCCACTGGGTCGCCGAGCTTGACGCCGTCGCCGGCGCGGTTGC
>NZ_JBBEBT010000314.1:0-12577 GCF_040882205.1 Hyphomonas sp. | reverse complement strand
CCATACGGTAGCGACTCCGGACTGCTTCGCCCGCATCACGATTGGCGGCAGGCCCTGCTTCCTCAGCGATCTGGAGCGAAGCCCAGTACTGGTCGTCGGCCTCAGCCAGGAGGTCACGTTTGTAGCGAGCCTGATCAAGGGACGTTGTGCCCAGCGACTCCTTGATCCGCCTGCGCGTATCGAGGCGCGCAAACCGGCCCGGGACCCGGCGGTTATACCACCAGACCCGGCCTCTTTGTTCGAGGTAAGAATTGTCTTCGACGCGCTTCATTACGTCGGCCATTGGTCCACAATCTGGTCCCAATTTGGTCCACAGATTCCGGCCATTTTACGCAACGAGATCCAAACGGATCCCGAAAATCCGTTTAACATCAAGTGCTTATTAGGAGTCCATTTCGGTAGAAATGGCGCGAGTGACGGGGCTCGAACCCGCGACCTCCGGCGTGACAGGCCGGCACTCTAACCGACTGAGCTACACCCGCGCATTTATCTTGGCCGCCCTTTCGAGCGAAGCGCCTCTCTAATCGCGGCGGCCTGCCGGGTCAAGCGGTCCTGTGGAGCGCCTTGCAGTGCCACGAAAAGGGCCCATTTCCTGCCATTTATGCTTCAGCTGCCATTCAACCGACATAGTATCGGTTCATCCGCTAACCAGACCCAAACACGGATTCGGACCATGAAGCGTATCGCTCTGATTGCAGGCGGAATTTTTGTCATTCTGATCGGCGTGGCCCTGACCCTGCCATTCCTGATTCCGAAATCCGTCTACGGTGCCCAGATCGAGCGCGCCGCGGGCGAAGCCCTGCAGCGGAAGGTGACCCTCGACGGCGAGGTCCGCCTGTCGCTTTTCCCCCGGATTGCGGCCAGCGTCGGAGGCATGAAGGTGGCCAATCCGGACGGATTCGACGGCCCATACATGATCGAAGCGGGCGAGCTGCGCGGCGCCGTGAAATGGGCCCCGCTGCTGTTCGGCCAGCGTGTCGAAGTGCACGAGCTGGCCTTTGTCGATGCGTCCGTGTCGCTCCAGAAAAAGGCCGACGGCACCACCAACTGGGTGCTGGAAAAGGCCCCGCCCTCGGGCGCAGCCCCCAGCGAAGGCGGCGGCTTCAACGGCGCGGTGGAGCATCTTCGCCTCGAGAATGCGAGCCTCACCTACCAGGATGACGAAACCGGCGCGCGCTACGAATTGCGCGAACTCGACCTCACCGCGGCGATGACGGCGCTCGACCAGCCGTTCAAGCTCGACGCCAGGGGTTTCTTCCAGAGCCAGCGGTTCGATATCGAGGCGAACCTCGACTCGCTCGATGCCGCCACCACCGGCAAACCTGCCACCCTCGAAGCCACACTCGGCACCAGCTTCGGTAAGGCCCGTTATGACGGCACTATCGCGCTGGGCGAAGTGCCCACGCTCGACGGCACGTTCTCTGCCAGCTCCGAAGCCGTCAGCTCCCTGCTCGCCTACGCAGACGTCGAAGTGCCCTTCGATCTTGCCAAGCTCGGCAAAATCAATGCGGAAGGCGATGTGTCCGGTACGCTGGAAACCCTCGCCATCAATGTGAAGCGGTTCTCCCAGTCGTCCGATCTCGCGAAGACCGGCTTCACCGGCAAGATCAATCTCGGCCCCGCGCCAACCATCGAGGGCGACTTCGCCTTCAATGCGCCGAAGATCGACGCGCTCGCGAAATTTGCCGCGATCGAGCTGCCGCTGAATTTAGCCCCGCTCGGCACGCTGGATGTCGAAGGCAAGGTGAGCGGCGCGTTCACCCAGCCCGCGCTCATGTTCGAAAAACTGCGCGTGAAAGGCCCGCTGATCACCGCCAACTATTCCGGCGCCGTGACACTGGGTGAGGCACTCCTCGTCAACGGCAAGCTCAGCTTCGACACGCCAAGGGCCGGTGAACTGGCGACGCAGCTGGCGGTCGAGGTGCCCGCTGCCAGCGCTCTGGAGAAAGTTTCTTTTACCGGCAACATCAGCGGCGGCGCCGAAGCCCTCCAGCTGTCCGCCATCGACTTCAAGCATGACGGCGACTTGCTGACGGCCGTCTATACCGGCGATCTCGGCCTCGCCGAGCCCGGCGCTTTCAAAGGCAAACTCAACGCCTCCAGCCAGAAGCTGCGCCAGCTGCTCTCTGCCGCTGACGTGGAACTCGCGCCCGGCAATGCGATACAGACCTTCGCGGCCACCAGCGATGTCAGCGGCACCTTCACCAACATCGCCCTCTCGGCGCTGGACCTGAAGCTCGACAACATAACCGCCAAAGGCAATGCTGGTATAGACCTGAGAGGATCAAAGCCGCGCCTCACCGGCAAGCTTAACATGGGCAACCTGGACCTCTCGCCCTTCCTCGCCCCGGCCGACCAGACCGCTCAGCCGATGAAGATCGAACCCTGGAGTAATGACAAACTGGACCTCGCCGGCCTCTCTGCCGCCGACGCCGACCTGCAGATCACCACGACCCAGATAAGCCTCGGCAGCGTCAAGCTGACCGACGCTGCGCTGACCGCGAAGCTGACCGACGGCAAACTCGCCGCTGACCTGTCGAAGTTCAAGGCCTTCGGGGGCAACTGGGAAGGCCGGATGACGGTCGATGCGGCGTCCGCCGTACCCGCCGTCACCTTAGCCATGCAGGGCGACAGCGTTGCGATGTCGAACCTCCTCGGCACGCTCGCGGGCTTCGACAAGCTCGCCGGCACCGGTGCCTTCAAGCTGGACGCAACCACGCGCGGCGACTCGCTCGACGCCCTGGTGCGGGGACTGAACGGCGAAGTCTCGACCAACCTCGCCGAAGGCGCCCTGAAGGGTCTCAATGTCACACAGATGGTACGTTCAGCCCAATCGCTGCAGACGGCCCTCACCACCGGCAAGCTCAATTCAATCGACTTCCGCAGCGTGCTCTCGCCAACGGCCGAGACGGACTTCACCAGGTTCGACAGTGTGCTCAAGATCAGGAACGGGGTCGCGAACGTTGATATCCTGAAACTGATAAGCCCGGCCCTCGGCATCGACGGCAGCGGCAGTATAGACCTCGGCGGCCAGAGGCTCGACCTGCGCCTTGCCACCGCCATCGACCGGACCGGCACCGGTCAGGGCGCGGTCGTGCAGCTGAACGGTATTCCGGTGCCAGTGCGCCTGTCGGGCAGCTGGAGCCAGTTGAAGGTGACGCCGGACTTCTCCGGTGTGCAGGCCGCACTTCAGGCCGAACTCAAGGGCAAGCTGATCGACGAAGTCACCGGCCGCGGCGGCGACGCTGTGGGCGGCATCATTGGCGGCATCATTGGCCAGCCGGCAAAAACACCGGCTACGGGCGCCCCGCCGGTTGACGGCGAAACGGACGCGCCCGCCGAGACCGCCCCGCCGCGAGATGTCGAGAAGGAACTGGAAAGCGCCGCCGAGAAAGCAGCCCGCGATGCCCTTGGCGGCCTGTTTGGCCGCAAGCGTGCACCCACTCCGCCTGCCGAGCCGGAGCCCGCGCCTGCAGACGAAGAGGCGACGCCCTAGGCGCGCTTCTCGCTGGTGAAGGGCACAACATTGACCTCGCCGGGTGCCTCTATGGACTGCACGTCTGCGGTCTCGCATTCCGGACGGCGGCGCACATCGAAGATATGTGTCAGGTAGTCGAGCGGCTGTGCGCGGCTGATGAAGAAGCCCTGCAGCTCGTCGCAACCTTGCTCGCGCAGGAAGTCTGCCTGGTAGAGCGTCTCGACGCCCTCAGCCGTGCACCGCATGCCAAGCGATTTCGCGAGGCTCAGTGTCGCCATCGCGATGGCGCGGCTTTCCGGCCGCGACTCGATATCATTCACAAAGCTCTTGTCGATCTTGATCTTGTCGAACGGGAACGCGCGCAGGTAGCTCAGCGAGGAATAGCCGGTTCCAAAGTCATCCAGCGAGATGCGCACACCGAGGTCCTTGATCTGATGCAGGCGCTTCAGCGTGAACTCCGTGTCCGTCATCAGCACGGATTCGGTGATCTCGAGTTCCAGCCGGTTGGGCGGGATGTTGTGGGTGGCCAGCGCGTTGACGATGGTCGACACCAGTGTCGTAGAGTGGATCTGTAAAGGCGAGATGTTGATCGCGACCTTGATGGTCTCCGGCAGGCGCGCCGCTTCCGCCAGTGCCGCACGGATTACCCATTCACCCATCCGCGTGATCAGGCCATTGTCTTCCGCAAGTTCGATGAACTCCTCCGGGAACACCAGTCCGCGCGACGGGTGCTGCCAGCGCAGCAGCGATTCCACGCCGAGAACCTTGTGTGTGCGCGCATCGACGATTGGCTGGAAATAGATCCGAAGCTCGTCATTGTCGATTGCGCGCTCGAGTTCGGCTTCGATCTGTACGCGGGCAAGCGCGGTGGCTTGCAGTTCATTGGTGAACATGGACCATTGTGCCTTGCCCGTCCGCTTCGCTTCATACAGCGCCAGGTCCGCGTGCTTGAGCACTTCGCGCGTATCAGTCGTGTACGTATCAAACACACGCACACCGAACGAGGCCGAGCAGTGCGCCGTCGAACCCCAGATGTCATACGGCTTGCGCATGTGCTCTGTGAGGCGGTTGAAAAAGGCCTCCAGCACGCCGCCAGAGGGGCGCTCTATGAGGAGCGCAAACTCGTCGCCGCCGAGACGGGCCAAGTGGTCGTTCTTCTCGGTCATCTCCTTAAGGCGTGCAGAGACCTGGCGCAGCAATTCATCACCCGCCGGGTGACCCAGCGTGTCGTTGACCCATTTGAAGTTATCGAGGTCCAGCCACAACAGCGCCCGCACCGTGTTCGGCGCCTGCGGTTTGCGGATGACCTTCTCCAGATAATCCTGCAGCGTCGCGCGGTTCGGCAGCCCGGTCAGGCCGTCATAATGCGCCATGTAGGTCATACGGTCTTCGATCTGCTTGGACTGCGTGATGTCCGCCGCAACGCCGCGGAACCCGCGGAAGTCCGGCCCCTCGAAGATCGGCTTGCCGGTCAGCGATATCCAGCACTCCTCTTCGCGTTCGCCGGCAACCTGCAGCACGATATCGCGAAACCCGGCATGCCGGGCGAGCGATGCCTCCAGTGCCTTTCGCGCTTTTCCGGCGACGAACACCAACGTCAGCTGCGCGCCGACCTTCATGAAGCTTGACGTGTCCGAACTCGTGTCGATCACCAGCGGAATGTCTTCCAGGGTGCCAGCTGTGTCGGTCTGCCACAGCCAGTCAGATGTGCTTTCCTCGAAATCGCGCAGCAACAGTCCGATCAGTTGCGTCTGCTCCTTTACAGCTGCTTCGCTGAGGTGCTGCTCCACGAACAGCTTGTGCGACCAGCGCACCGCAAAGAACAGGACGCCCAGGTAGACAACGATAAGAACCGTGATGAGCTGGTATGCAGCGCCCTCCTGCAGCAGCATCGAAAGGCCGAGCCCCGCGCCGATAGGGGTCATCAGGGACAAGGCGGCGCCAGGCAGGCGTGACAGCAGGAAGCTTCCGGCAAACATCATGCCGGTAAGCACGAAAGCCATGACCATCTGGGCCTGAAGGTCAGCCATATGCATCACCAGCAGGGGCGCCACGGCCCAGGACAGGCCAATGATCAGTGCGGCGCTGGACATCGCATCAACATGCGCCTGCGCGAGGTGCCCACGGATGTTCGCCCTGCGTATCCGGACATGCCAGAGTGCGGCGAGGCCGGTGATGAAGATGATGCAGAAACCCCAGATTGCGAGAAGGCTGCCCGCCTCGGACTGACGGAAAGACAGAAGGACGACGGCCACATTCAGCAGGTTTGCGAACAGCAGGACAAAAACCATGCTGCTCACGGTATCGATCTGCTTCTTGAGCAGGCCCGGGCGGTACTTTTCCGGAACAGGAATGTCCCGGAGGAGCCCGCGCAGCGACCAGAAAGTCGCCGGCGAGAGGGTCTGCTGTTCCATCCGTGTCTCTCCGGCCCCTTCAACAGGGGCTCTCCACTCGGCGGGATAGCACAACAGGTTAAACCTCCCGGAACCGCGTTGCGTGAAATTGCCCGGCTGGTATTTACCGCCCGTTCACGAACCTGCCCTGCATCCGCTCGCAAGATAGGCTGAAGCCTCGCCGCGCATGGCTGTTAATGCTGCCGGATCCAGCCGGTCCAGCGCTTTGTAGATCAGCGCCATTCGGGGGTTTCCGGCGAGACTTTCGCGGTTTCGCGCTATGAAATCCCAGTAAAGGTAGTTGAACGGGCACGCCTTGGGACCTGTCTTTGCGTTCACGTCATAGGCACAGCTGCCGCAGTAATCAGACATTTTGTTTATATAATTTCCGCTGGCAGCATAGGGCTTCGAGGCCATCAGCCCCCCATCGGCGTGCAGCGCCATGCCATGCGTGTTGGGCAGCTCCACCCATTCATAGGCGTCCGCGTAAACACTCAGATACCATTCATTCACCCTCGCCGGATCGAGCCCCGCGATCAGCGCAAAGTTCCCGGTCACCATCAGTCGCTGGATATGGTGCGCATAGGCGTGCCGCTTTGTCTGGGCTATAGCCTCGGCCATGCAGCGCATCCGGGTCTCGCCGGTCCAGTAAAATTCCGGGAGCGGACGATGCGCGTCCAGCGTATTCGTCTGCGCATAGGCCGGCATCTTGAGCCAGTAGATGCCGCGCACATATTCCCGCCAGCCGATGATCTGGCGGATGAAGCCCTCCACCGAATTCAACGGCGCGCGCCCTGCCCGCCATTCGGCCTCCGCCCGGCAGCAAACGTCCAGCGGGTCAAGCAGGCCGCAATTGATGTAGACCGACAGCAGCGAATGCCACATCCAGGGTTCGCCCTTTGCCATCGCATCCTGCCAGTCGCCGAAGCCCGCCAGTATCTCGCCGATAAAATGGTCGCGCGCTGCTTCCGCGCCCGCCCGCGTGGTGGCAAACCCCCAGGGCTCCAGATCCCCGAAATGATCGGGGAAGCGCGCCGCAACGAGATCGATCACCTCGCGGGTCAGCCCATCTGGCTCCGGTAGAAAACGCGGCGGCGGCGTGAGTGATTTCGGCAGACGCTTGCGGTTGTCATGGTCGAAATTCCACTGTCCGCCCGCTGGTTCCTCGCCGTCCATCAGCAGGCCTGTCCTGCGCCGCACATCGCGGTAGAAGAACTCCATCCTCAGCTGCTTGCGCCCCTTCGCCCAGGCGAAGAATTCTGTGAGCGGCACAATGAACCGTGTGTCTTCGCGCAGCTCCACCGGCACCGGGAAGAGGTCGCGCCAGGTTTCCATGTCAGTCAGCAGGCGCCATTCGCCTGGCTTGGTCACCACCACACCCGACAGTCCGGGCATGGCATCCAGCGCCCGGGCAACTTCGCCCCGCAATGACCCGGTATTGCCGGCGTCATCAAGTTTCACATAGCGCACGTCATGCCCGGCCGCGCAAAGCTCTGCTGCGAAGTGGCGCATGGCAGCGAACAGGAAGGCGATCTTTTTCTTGTGATGGCGCACATAGGTCGCTTCCTCGCTAACCTCGGCCATCAGGATCACATCCGACGACTGCCCATCGCGGAGAGAAGAAAGCTCCGGCGACAGCTGGTCGCCGAGCACCAATCTGAGAACACCCATCCCCCGCCCGGCGCCTAGTAGAGGGCGTCGAGCACATACTCGATCTGCTGGCCGCGCGCCTCGAAGGCGAGCTTCACCCAGCGGCCCTCGTCGTCATACCAGAGGTCAACGTCCAGGGCAGAATCGAGCAGATAGCGATTGGCTTCAATACTCCGGTTCCCGGCCTTGATGGTCTCGCGGCCCTTGTTGACGACCTTCACATTGAGGATCTCGCCATTACCGGTGGAGATCAGCTTCGTCGTCTGCGTCTGGGCATAGTTCCAGTGGCTCGCCGGAACCGTGCCAGCGGGCGCAACGCCGTTGAACACCGTGCTGTCAACGTTCAGCGCTTCGCCTTTGCGCCTGGCCGATAAGGTGGCCTTCTTGCCGTCATCATTCAGCTTGCCGCTGACCTCGACCAGTTTGCCATTCAGCCATTTCTCGGTGGCGTCCAGCTGGTAACGGAACACGGTCACCGGGCCGAGGCCTGCCTTGAGGGACACTTTCGTATTGGCCACCAGCGTGCCGTCGGCTGCTTTCTCGAAGGTCACCGCATGGCTGCCGAAAGGCTTGCCCTCGCGCAGCACGTTGAAACGGATCACATCGCCCGCTTCCGGCTGCCAGGACCTGGGCGAGATTTCCGCCGCTGCCCCCAGCGCCGAAGCCGCGAGCAACAGGAGGGAGAGGGCAGCGCGTTGAGCGTTCATGAAAATCTCCAGGCTGATCGGTGTGAAGGCGATGCCGCAGCCTTGGCGGGTATACCCTTGAGCTACGCCCGGCTGGCGGGAAGGTTGCGCAGGCGCCTTTCACAGGTTCGTATCTCCTTACGCCGAACGGCGGGGATTGGATCAAAAGCCCGGCTGCCCGTTGCCCCGGGCGGCGCAGCCCCTTAAGTCTGAGCCACTGGCCTCAATCACAGGAAACACCGCCGCATGACCGTTCACCGATCGATCGTTGACCTGATCGGCAACACGCCGCTGCTCCGCCTGAGGGCAGCGTCAGACGAGACCGGCTGCGAAATCCTGGGCAAGTGCGAATTCCTGAACCCCGGCCAGTCCGTCAAGGATCGCCCGGCCCTCGGCATCGTCCGCGAAGCCGAAGCGGCCGGCCTGCTGAAGCCCGGCGGCACCATCGTGGAAGGCACCGCCGGCAATACCGGTATCGGCCTCGCCCTCGTCGGCAAGGCGCTGGGTTACCGGGTTGTCATCGTCATGCCCCGCACCCAGAGCCAGGAGAAGAAGGACGCCATCCGCCTGCTCGGCGCGGAGCTGATCGAGGTGGACGCCGTCCCCTATGCCAATCCCAACAATTACGTGCGCTATTCCGGCCGCCTCGCCGAGGAACTCGCCGCCAGCGAGCCGAACGGCGCGATCTGGGCCAACCAGTTCGACAACCAGGCCAACCGCCGCGCCCACTATGCCACCACCGGCCAGGAAATCTGGCAACAGACCGGCGGCAAGCTCGACGGCTTCGTCTGCGCTGTCGGCTCCGGCGGCACGCTGGCCGGGGTCTCGCTCGCGCTGAAGGAGAAGAACAGGAATATCCAGATCGCCATCGCCGATCCCGGCGGCGCGGCGCTGTACGAGTATTACAGGAACGGCGAACTGAAAGCCGAGGGCACCTCGATCACCGAAGGCATTGGCCAGGGCCGCATCACGGCCAATCTCGAGGGCATCGAGGTCGACAAGGCGTACCGCATCAACGACGACGAAGCCCTCACAGTGCTGTTCAGGCTGGTCGAGGAGGAGGGCCTCTGCCTTGGCGGCTCGGCGGGCGTCAACGTGGCGGGCTCCATCCGCCTGGCCCGCGACCTTGGTCCCGGCCATACAATCGTGACGATTCTCTGCGACTACGGTAACCGATACCAGTCCAAGCTCTACAATCCTGAGTTCCTGCGCGCAAAAGGATTGCCCGTGCCGGCCTGGATGGAGAAATAGAGACATGGAAACCGGTGACCCCCTCGTCAGCGCAGAATGGCTGACCAAGAATATCGAAGCCCCCGATGTGCGCATCGTGGACGCGACCTGGTTCGCGCCCTTTACGAACCCGCCCGAAACGGGGCGTCAGGCCTGGATGCGCGGCCATATTCCGAAGGCCGCGCACTTCGATATCGATGATATCGCCGACACGTCCTCGCACCTCCCGCACATGCTGCCCGATGCTGTGAAGTTCTCCTCGCGCGTGCGCCGCCTCGGCCTCGGTGACGGCAACCGCATCATCATCTACGACCAGAACAACTTCTTCGCCGCCGCTCGCGCCTGGTGGATGTTCCGCGTCATGGGCCACAAGGATGTCCAAGTCCTTGATGGCGGCCTCAATGCCTGGGTCAGCCAGGGCGGCGCGCTGGACGACATGCCCCCGACCACCGGCGAGCGCCACTTCACGCCCCGCGTGCGCACCGATCTCGTGATGGACGCAAAGGCCCTCGAAAACCTCCTCGGCACTGCGCGCGCCGTCATCATCGACGCGCGCCCGGATGGCCGCTTCTTCGGCCGCGATCCGGAACCGCGCGAGGGCCTTCCCTCCGGCCATATCCCGGGCAGCGTCAACCTGCCGGGCGGCAAGCTGATCACCGGGGACGGCCGCATGAAGCCGGTGGCTGAGCTGCGCAAACTGTTCAGGGATCCGCTGGCGCCGACCGTGACGACCTGCGGCTCCGGCGTAACCGCCGCGATCACCGCCCTCGCCCTCGCCCGCCTCGGCAATTATGATGTCGCCGTCTATGACGGGTCTTGGACGGATTGGGCGTCCGATCCCTCGCGGCCGATCGCGAAAGCCCCCGCATGAAGAAGGACGAGGCCGCCCCGGAAACGCGCCTCATCCACACGCGCGCCGGGCGTCTTGACCGGGTCACGGTGAACCCGCCGTTGGAGCGTGCCTCCACTGTTCTGTTCCGGGACGAAGCCGGCCTCTACGGAGCCAAGCCCACCTACGGCCGCATGGGCCTGACCGTGCACCGCGAACTCGAAGCGGCCATGGGCGAACTTGAAGGCGCCAGCCATACCCGCCTCGCGGGTAACGGCCTGCAGGCCTGCGCGCTGGCCATTGCAAGCGTTGTCAGCACCGGCGACCATCTCCTGTTTTCCGATAGCACCTATGGCCCCACCGCCCGCTTCTGCGAGCGCCGTCTTAAGGCCATGGGCATAGAGGCCGAACGCTTTGACCCGCGCTCCGGCGGGGAGATCGCCTCTCTGTTCCGGCCAAACACCAAGGCTATCTTCCTCGAGGCACCGGGCTCGCTCACTTTCGAGATCACGGATACGCCGGCCATCGCAGCCGCTGCCTCGCAGCGGGGTATACGGACGATCCTCGACAATACCTGGGGCGCGGGCCTCCTGCACCAGCCGCTGGCGCTGGGCGTGGATATCTGCGTCCAGGCGCTGACCAAATATGCCGTCGGACATGCCGATGCCTTCGGCGGCGCCGTGATGACGCGCAGCAGCAGCCTTTACACGCGCATAGCCGCAGCCTCCGAAGACTGGGGCATCACGCTGGCGCCGGACGACGCCTACCTCGCCCTCCGGGGCCTTCGCAGCCTGCATACGCGCCTGAAGGCCCATGAGGCGGCGGGGCTCGAAATGGCGCACTGGCTGGCGGGCCGGCCGGAAGTGGCGGACGTGCTCCACCCGGCGCTGCCTGGTAGCCCGGACCATGTCCTCTGGCAGCGCGACTTCACCGGCTCCAACGGCCTATTCGGCGTCATCCTGAACCCGGTCCCCGAAGGCAGCCTTGAACGATTCTTCGGGGCGCTCTCGCTCTTCTCGCTTGGCTTCTCCTGGGGCGGCTTCGAAAGCCTGATCATCCCCTGCGACCAGCAACTCGAGCGCATGAAAGGCAGCTGGACCGAAACCCGCGCTGGCCCGCTCTTGCGCGTGCATATCGGCCTTGAATCCACGCGCGACCTGAAGGCCGACCTCGAGGTCGGCTTCAAGGCTCTCGCAGGGCGCTGACGCTCAGCCGCCGGCAGGCGCCGGGCGCTCGAAGTTCTGGAAGATCAGGAAGTCCTCGACATCCGCGCCGACGGCCGACAGCGGCTCCGACGGCGGCCAGAGATGCTCCGCCCGCTCGCGCTTGGCGACACAGCGTTTCGACATACTGGCGAGGTGCACAAAGTCATCCGCCGCCTGCAGCGATTCCAAAATGCAGCCATCGAAGTAGGGATACTGCGCATCCGGGCTGCACCCGAAGGAGGAACGATCGGGCCGCGCGGCTGTCATCACCATCCGGTTCGGCGCCGAAAGTTCTTTCAGGAACACGCCCGAGAAACAGGCCGAGACGACCACCACCGTCGGACGCTCCCCGCACCATTCGCCGACCAGTGTTTTCATGCGGGTCGGGCTCAAAAAGCCTTCGCGGCCGAGAACGATGCCGTCCTCGTTGCCGTGCGATGTAAAGTAAAGCAGGCAGCCCGCAGGCGCGGCCTTGGCCTGCTTGCCGAACGCCGAGAAGACTTCTTCTGAGGACAGTGAGAAGCCGCCCAGCTCACGCGGGCGCAGCGACATGTTGGTGATGTTGTCAGGACTGAAACCGGCACCGACAAAGCCCTGCGCGAGCGCCTTGCGGGAATTCTCGAAGGCCTCGATCGGCGTGCCGTCACCGGCGCGCCAGTCCGCCGCCAGGATGCCCACCGCCCAATCCTGGAATCCGGCCCCGGCCTTGAACCCGGCCCCGGCAGTTTCGCCCTGCGCCTGCGCCCGCCCATCAAGGCAGGCCGCCGCCAGAAGCATCAAGGCCAACAAAGGCTGCAACCGCATCACAGGGCTCCCGATAACCTGTTCCCGATGACATAAGATCAGGCCCGCGACGCCCGCGCAAGGCACCAGAGTGAGTGCGCGGCCCTACTGCGGATAGGTGTCCAGCGACGGTTCGCGCAGCCAGCAATCACAGCCGCCATCATACTGGAAGGCCTCGCCATAATCGTTGATGCGTGTCGCGACGCCATAGTTCCAGCCGTGCACGAATTCGTAGGCCGGGTCGCCATAGCGGTCCGCAAAGCCGTCGCCGGTGTCATCGCATACCGGATTGCGCTGGGCATTCAGGCCGCACTCATAGGGGG
>NZ_JBBEBT010000313.1:0-12788 GCF_040882205.1 Hyphomonas sp. | reverse complement strand
GACCAGCAGCTCTTCTGCCGGCCGCTGGATTGCCTTGCGCTTGTAGTTGCGGAAGCCATCCGAGGTCGGCTCAAGCGGTGCGAACGAGGCAGCATCGGTCTGCTCCTGCGTCGCATCCGTCCGGCCGGGCCTGAACGGCACTTTGACATCCCGGCCGGCATTCTTTGCCGCCGCTTCGATTGCCGCGTTGCCGCCAAGAACGATCAGGTCTGCCAGCGAGACCTTCTTGTTACCGGCGCCGGCGTTGAACGCCATCTGGATGCCTTCGAGGGTCGAGAGCACCTTGGCCAGTACCGCCGGCTCGTTCACGTCCCAGTCTTTTTGCGGTGCAAGGCGGATGCGGGCACCATTGGCGCCGCCGCGCTTGTCGCCGCCGCGGAACGTAGCCGCCGAGGCCCATGCCGTGTTGACGAGTTGCGAGACCGACAGACCCGACGCCAGGATTTTTTCCTTCAGCGACGCCGCGTCCTGATCCGAGATCAATTCGTGATTGACCGCCGGAACCGGGTCCTGCCAGATCAGCTCTTCGCCCGGCACTTCCGGGCCGAGATAAAGCGCTTTCGGCCCCATGTCGCGGTGCGTGAGCTTGTACCAGGCGCGGGCAAACGCGTCGGCGAACTCCTGCGGGTTCTGGTGGAAGCGGCGCGAGATCTTCTCGTAGATCGGGTCGAACTTAAGCGACAGGTCGGCCGTTGTCATCATCGGCGCATGTTTCCTGGACGGATCGTGCGCGTCCGGGATCATGTCTTCGGGACGAACATCTTTCGCGCGCCACTGGTGTGCGCCGGCCGGGCTCTTCGCAAGTTCCCAGTCATAGCGGAACAACACGTCGAAATAGCCATTGTCCCAGGTCGTCGGGTTCGGCTTCCACGCGCCTTCGAGGCCGCTGGTGATCGCATGTGCGCCAAGACCGGACTCGTACTTGCTGGCCCAGCCGAAACCGAGCGCTTCGATGGGAGATCCTTCCGGCTCTGCGCCGACAAGCGCCGCATCGCCTGCGCCGTGAGCCTTTCCGAAGGTGTGGCCACCGGCGACCAGCGCGACGGTTTCCTCGTCGTTCATGGCCATCCGTGCAAATGTCTCACGCACGTCGCGGCCCGAGGCCAAGGGATCCGGGTTCCCGTCCGGTCCCTGCGGGTTGACGTAGATCAGACCCATCTGCACTGCAGCCAGCGGATCGGCGAGTTCGCGCTCACCGGAGTAACGGCTGCCGGGCTTGTCGCTCGTAGCGAGCCACTCGGTTTCCGAACCCCAATAAACGTCTTCCGAAGGCTCCCAGACGTCGGCACGTCCGCCGCCGAAGCCGAAAGTTTTGAACCCCATCGATTCAAGCGCCACGTTGCCGGTCAGCACCAGGAGGTCAGACCAGGAGATCTTGTTGCCGTATTTCTGCTTGATCGGCCACAGCAGGCGGCGCGCCTTGTCGAGGTTGCCATTGTCCGGCCAGCTGTTCAGCGGCGCAAAGCGTTGCTGGCCCATCCCGGCGCCGCCGCGGCCATCACCGACGCGGTAGGTGCCGGCCGCATGCCAGGCCATGCGGATGAAGAGTCCGCCGTAATGACCCCAGTCTGCAGGCCACCAATCCTGCGAATCGGTCATCAGCGCATGCAGGTCTTTCTTCAGCGCCTCATAGTCGAGCTTCTGGAACTCTTCCGCATAGTCGAACTGCGGGCCCATCGGGTTCGACAGTGACGAGTACTGGTGCAGGATTCTGAGGTTCAGTTGGTTCGGCCACCAGCCGGAATTCGTCGGCGCGGTCGTCGTCACACTGCCATGCATGACAGGGCACTTGGCTTCAGTACTCATGTTCTCTCCGATTTTTGTCAGACTGTGGGAAACTGTAGCGCCTAACTCACCCCGGCGAAACTATAGATCAAATAGATTTTCCAAGGCCGAGGTATAGGTTACGCCACTGGCTGCGCAGCGCGCGCGCTTGCGGCGCGCCGCACCAACCTTCCTCCCATTTTTTTGCAAGGTGCAGCCACTTCAACATTGCTACATACCGGCATATCAGGTGATTAGCGAACTGTTCGCACCAGAGACGCCCGCGAACGCCAGGGAACCCGCAGATTGCCCAGGAAGCCCAGCCAACCCGAAGGGCCGATCAAACGTGCCATTCGCAATGCGGGCTGGCTGCTGGCCGGCAAGGGCGTTGGCGGCGTCTTCAGCCTTATCTATCTGGCTATCGCGGCACGCAGCCTTGGCGCAGAACAGTTCGGCATCTTTGCCCTGATCCTCTCTTACGGCCAGGCCGTCGCAAACCTCGCGCAATTCCAGTCCTGGCAGACTGTGGTGCGCTACGGCGCCATCCACGAGGCGGGCAATGCGCACGATAAGCTGCGCCGCATCATCCTCTTCTCGGCGTTGCTCGATCTGGGCGCCGCCATCATGGGCGCGCTGCTGGCGGTGTCCGGCGTCTATCTCTTCGGCGCGCAGTTCGGCTGGTCGAATGACCAGCAGGACATCGCAGTCCTGTTCAGCCTGTCGCTCCTGTTTGGCCTGCGCGGCGCGCCGACTGGCATACTCAGGCTGTTCGACCGTTTTGATATTGCGGCCTATGCGGAGACCGTCCTGCCGGCGATGCGCCTGTTCGGCGCCGTCATCGCCTGGCTGAGCGGCGCTTCGATAGCGGGATACCTGATCGCCTGGGCCGCCGCCGAACTCGTCACCACAATCGCTATCTGGTGGGCCAGCGTCCGCGAACTGCGCCGCCGACACAAGGGGCCTGTCCCGGGGGGCCGGTTGCGCGGCGTCGTCACTGAGAACGACGGCCTGTGGAAATTCGCATGGACCACAAACCTGACGACCTCGCTGAACCTCGTCTGGAAACAGTTCCCGGTCCTCGCCGTGGGCTGGGCCGTCGATGCCGTTGCGGCCGGCGGATTCCGGATCGCGGCCCAGCTCGCCGGCGCCCTGAACAAGCCGACTATTGCGCTGGCGCGGGCAATCTATCCGGAATTTGCCAAACTGGCGGTGACCGACCGCGCCGGGATCCGCCGCGCCGTCGGGCGCGCCTGCATCATCGGCGGGCTGTCTGGCCTGGTTGCCCTCGGGATCGTCGTCCTGCTCGGCAGGCCGGCTCTCCAGCTGATGGGCGGCGACGCTTACCTCTTCGTCTACCCCGTACTGATCGTCCTTGCGCTGGCGGCCGCCTTCGAGCTTGCTGGTGTAGCCATCGAGCCGGCGCTTGTGGCGCTCGGCCGACCGGGGCAGGTCCTTGCGGTCCGGGCCGTCGTTGCGGCCCTGTATGTGATGCTCCTGATCTGGATGGTGAAGATCTGCGGCTCAATCGGGGCCGCCGCCGCCACTGCCGTGACCTCCCTGCTTCTGGTGGCGCTGCTGTACGCCGCCTTCCGCCGTGTGGCGGGCCAGACTCCCGCCTGAAGACTCCCGCCTGAAGACCCCCGCCTGAAGACCCCGGCGAAGCCATTCCCACCCAAGCGATTTTCCGGAGTGGCGCCGCGCCTTTGTCACAAAACGCCCGAACTGAAGCGCACGCGACACGAAACTGTCCAAAACGTAATACTTCTGCGAGAGTTCACTTGACGATATGTATCATTCGCGTGAATTCCATGTTTGATGCTGGTCGATTGCGGCGTATCGCCAGCCTTTGGCGTGAGATCGGGGGCAGTACATTTTGGTACGAACCGTAACGACGGCAGGGACAAGTCCCCGCTTGGGAACATTCGGTTCGGCGTGTGAAGCGCTGGATTATGCAGCCAAGGGGCTGACCGGGATCAATTTTTATGGCGCTGATGGCCGGCTGATTTCCAGCCTCCCCTACGCTGACCTGCGCAGCCGGGCCATCGCCATGGCTGGCCATCTCGCTGCCGCTTTCCCGCGCGGCTCCCGGCTCGGGCTGGTCGCAGAGACGTCTCCGGACTTCCTGATTGCATTCATGGCCTGCCAGTATTCGGGCATCGTTCCGGCGCCCCTCAGCCTACCCGCCGCCTTTGGTGGCCGTCAGACCTATGAATGGCAGGTCAACAAGATGGTCCGCCGTGCGGGCCTCGCGGCTGTCCTCGCGCCCAAGGCGCTGCGCGACATCCTCACTGCGGCCGTTGCCTCCGAGGGTATCGCGGTGCTCGACCTGTCCGGATCGGACCTGCCCGAAGGGTCGATCGCTGCATTCCCGCATCAGGCGAATGAGCTGTCCTACATCCAGTTCTCCTCGGGCAGCACCAGCGAGCCTAAAGGCATCGTCGCCACCCAGGCCAGCCTTTCGGCCAACTGCCGCGCCATCATCCAGGAAGGCCTGCAGGTGCGCGAAGGCGACCGCGCCGTCTCATGGCTGCCGCTGTACCATGACATGGGCCTCGTCGGTTTCTTCATCGCACCGATGTATGCCCAGTTATCGATCGACCTGCTCTCGCCCAGCGATTTTGCCCGTCGCCCGGGCACCTGGCTGAAACTGATCAGCGAGAACAAGGCTACCCTCTCCTACAGCCCCAGCTTCGGCTACGAACTCTGTGTGCGTCGTTATCGCGGTGAACCGCTCGACCTGTCCAGCTGGCGCGCCGCCGGTATCGGCGGCGACATGGTACGCTGCGATGCCCTCAATGAATTCAGCGAAATGTTCGCGACTGCGGGCTTCAACGCATCCGCCTTCGTACCCAGCTATGGTCTCGCTGAGTCCACTCTGGCCGTGGCCTTTGCACCCCTCAACGCCGGACTTCGAACAGACCGGATCGATCTCGGCCGGATGCAGAACTCAGACCGTGCTGTTCCGGCTTCAGACCTTACCCGCGAAGGCGGCGACCGTACCTTCGTTGCGTGCGGACGCCCCCTTCCTTCTATGCAAGTGATGATAGCCGACGAACACGGCAACGAACTTGAACATCGCCAGGTCGGCCGCATCCTTGTTCGCGGTCCATCGATTGCAGCTGGATATTTCCGGGTCGGCGAACCCATTCAGCCGCTGACCGACGCCGAAGGCTGGCTCGATACCGGAGACCTTGGCTACTGGCTCGAGGACGAAGTGGTCATCACCGGCCGATCGAAGGACATGATCCTCTGGAACGGCCGCAACATCTGGCCGCAGGACATCGAGTGGATTGCGCAGAAGGCCGGTGGCCGCTCCATCGCTCGCTCGGCCGCCTTCGAAACGCAAGACGACACCGGCTCACCCCGCATCGTTCTTCTCGCCGAGTGCCGCGCCCGCGAACCGGAAATCCGCGAAGAACTGGTCCGCGACATTTCCGCCGCCGCACGTGCCGCAGCCGGTGTGCCAATCATGGTTGAACTGATCAGTATAAAGACATTGCCGGTCACCAGCTCCGGCAAGCTGAGCCGCGCCGGGGCACGTGACGCCTATTTGTCCGGTGCCTGGTCCAACGATATGGGCGGCGCCGCCGGCCTTGCCGCCATCGCGCCCTGACAAGGCCCATCTGACAGGATGGACGCCCGGCCCCGTATCGCGCTGACAGGAGCAACGGGATTCGTCGGGCAGGCCCTCCTGCCAATGCTGCTGGCCGGCGGTCAGTCCGTTCGCGCCCTCGCGCGCGCTCAAAAGAACCGAAGCCTCACCGAACAGCCCGGCCTCGACTGGATTGGCGGCGAACTCACCGACATCTCCGCACTGCAAAGCCTTACCGCGGGCGCGGGCGTCGTGATCCATCTCGCCGGCGTAACCAGGGCCAGGAGCGCGGCGGTTTTCGACGCGGTCAACGCGCAGCAGACGGCCGCCCTCGTCGCCGCCGCCCGCGCCGCGGGCGTGAACCACTTCGTCCACGTCTCGTCCCTGACCGCCTCGCGCCCTGAGGTCTCCGCTTATGCCCGCTCAAAAGCTGACAGCGAACACCTTGCCCGGGAGCAGGCCGGCGACATGCCTCTGACCATCGTCCGCGCGCCCGCCATCCTCGGCCCCGGCGATACGGCCACCCAGCCGGTCCTCTCGCTGCTTGCTGCCGGCCTGCTGCCCATCCCGGGCGGGCGAGCCGGCGATTTCCGTTTCTCGATGATGGATGTGCTGGACCTTTCCCGGTACCTGCAGGCCCTCGCCGCCGTGTCTGCCGGCGGGCACCGGTTACTCACGCCCGCCGGGCATCTCAGGGTCGGCTGGGACGACCTCGCCGACAGCGCCGCGCGGGTGACCGGCCGGCGCATCCGGAAACTGTATTTGCCCCCTTTCCTGATGCAGGGGGCAGGCTATCTCGCGGACTTTGCTGGCACGATAAGCGCCAACCCGCAGGTCTTCTCCAGCGGCAAGGTCAGAGAGATGCTTTCCGGCGACTGGATTGCCGAAACGCAGATCGACGCGCCGCTCCAACTGCAGGAAACACTGGCACGGTGCCTTGCTCCGTTTCTGGCATCTGGTAGGCAATCCGGGGGCGATGGCCGCCAACCGTACGGGAGTGACACGTGAAACTCGATCAGGCATCCTTGTTTGATGAAATTTCCAAAGTGCTGTCCGCACGCAGCCATACCGGCATCACGATCACTCCGGAAACCCGTATCGGGGCAGATCTCGAGATCGATTCCGTCGAGATATTTGACATCGTGATGGAACTGGAAGACCTCTACGATATCAGTTTCCCGATCGAGCAAGCTTCCAACATCGACACTGTCCGGGACCTTGTCGCAACCATCAGGCAGCTGGCCAATGTTTGACAGTGACGTGAAGAAAAAAGACATTTTTTCGAAATTCGACAAGCTTGTAGAGCGTTTTCAGGCTGTTACGGCCCTTGGAAAGACGCCCTTCGGGATGGTGTTCGAGGATATCCTCTCCCCCACCCGCGCCCTCGTCGGCGGCCGGGAAATCATACTCGCCGGAACGAACAACTATCTCGGCCTGACCTATTCCGACGAGGTCAAGGCCGCCGCCCGGAACGCCATCGACGAGCACGGCACGGCCACCACTGGCAGCCGCCTCGCCAATGGCACCTTCTCCGAGCACGTCCTGCTTGAAGAGGACCTGAAAGCCTATTTCGGCGCCCGGTCCGCCATAGTCTACACGACGGGCTATCAGGCAAATCTTGCTGCCATCAGCGCCCTCGTCGGGCGCGGTGACCACCTGCTGATCGATGCCGACAGCCACGCCTGCATCTATGATGGCTGCCGCCTCAGCGACGCTGAAACCATCCGCTTCCGTCACAACAGCCCTGACGACCTTGCCAGGCGCCTCGCGCGGCTGCCGGAAGAAGGTTCCCGCCTCGTCGTTGTCGAAGGCCTCTACTCGATGCTCGGCGATGTTGCCCCGCTCGACGAATTTGTTGCCGTTGCCCGCGAGCATGGCGCCCTGCTTTATGTTGACGAAGCCCACTCGGTCGGCTGCTATGGCGAACGCGGCCGCGGCATCGCGCAAGCCCAAGGCGTACTGGACCAGATAGACTTTCTGTCCGGCACCTTCTCGAAGAGCTTCGCCTCGATTGGCGGATTCTGCGTGTCTCGCCATCCGGAGTTTGACTACACGCGCTTTGCCAGCCGCGCCTATCTTTTCACGGCGTCCGGTTCGCCGTCGAATATGGCGGCGGCACGTGCAGCTCTGAGACAGATAGAGACAGGTGTGGACCTCGGCAAAATCCTCTGGGAGCGTGCACATCAGTTGCATTCCGGGCTGATCGCTGGCGGCTTCACACCTGCTTCCGGTCCGGGTCCCATCATCGCGGTTCCGCGTTCGGACGAAATGACCGCCGTGCGCGAATGGAACCAGTTGATGGACGCGGGCATCTATGTGAACCTCGCTGTTCCGCCCGCCACGCCGCACGCGAAATCCCTGCTTCGCCTCAGCGTGTCTGCCGCGCACAGCGAAGAGGAGATCAACCAGATCCTCGCCGCCTTCTGCAGTCTCAACGGCTGAGACCCTTCGCCCTCAGCGGAACGCGCCGGCCCGGTAGAGCCGCCAGGCCAGCATCGGCGCATTGAGCACGGGGCGCTTGCGTTCCTTCTCGGTGACCTCGAGCCGGACACCGGAATGGCTCTCGATCTTCTCCAGAATGTAGTCGAGCCCGGCATCGAAAGTCGCGGCAGCCTTCAGCACGCGGATTGCACCCATCGGCTTTCCCGCGACCTGTCGCGCTATCCACCGCGCCCGGCAAAACATGCGGCTCAGACCATCCGCCTCCGGACGGTTCTCCGGAAACAGAAGCGCAGAGAGGCGACGATAGCGTTCCTCGAACCGGAGGACAATTTCGCGCGCCCGCGCGTCCGGATTCTCAGGTCGCAGCTCTGTCCGGTAGCTTGCCGCCAGTCCCCGCACCCAGGGCTCCAGCGAATCATACGGCCGCTTGACAAGGGGCCGTGCTTCGTCCGCGAGCTTCAGGCATGCGAAGGCGAGCGTATCCATCAGCGCTGCGTGAACGTCCGGATCGTCGGCAATCACCGTCGCGGGCTGGGCAAAGCGTGCCCATAACATTGTCTCGAACGCACCGCCCCGGGTGCGCCGGTGGAAGGCTTTTTCGGACACGATGGCATACTTGCTGCGCAAACGGTTGCCCGCCTCATCCCGGATCTCGAGGAAATGTACACTCGGCGGAATAAGGAACGATGCCAGCTGTTTGAGGCCGTTGCCGTGCACGGCGCGGTAGCTGCTGACGATAGCGTAGAAGTCCAACATCTTTTCGGACTGTTCGCCCTGCCGCAGCGCTGAGCCATAAAACACGAGGCCGCGCACCGCGCCCGGATGGCGCACGCGGATGGCCTCTGCAACTGCCGCGGCGGCCCGGCTGACCTGCACCTGGTCATCGCGCACGATGGCGCGCAATCCTTCAATCACATCGTCGCGCATCATCTGAGGAAGCTGATGGGCTGGCTCACGCTGATCGTGATGCGTCCATCCGGCGGCGCGGGCAGGAGTTCGCCGTCGAGGACCACCGGGCCGGTGTAGATCAGGTCCAGCGCATCGGTCCGGTGGCTGGTCAGGCCGTGACGCACCATCTGCGGCCCGGTCCAGCCCGCGATGACCTTCAGAAAGGCCGCGCGCAGGCCGCGTATCGGCCACTCAGCATGGGTCATCGCGATCGGCGCGTTGCCATCACCCCAGAACGGCTTAAGTCGCAGGCTCAGCGACGGCAGCGTCGTCATCAGGCTCATCGTGTGCTCACCCTGCAGGCGGAACACCTTGCAGTTCGCCACCATCGCACTGGCGCGCAGCAAGGGAAGTCCGTCTTCGTCGAGATGGCTTTCAGGGGACAGAACAAACCGCATTGCCGCCTCACCCACGGCGCGCGAGCCCCGGTCGCCCTCGCCAAGGATTTCGCGCTGCGCATAAAGCATCACCCGCGCCAGCGATCCGGTGGAGAGCAACATCCCGATCGCCGGTTTGGCCAGCGCCGCGCTCTCGACCCGCAAACCGGACTGGTAGACGCGGGCCACCGACGCGCCGTCATGGCGAAAGCGCGCGATGAAATCGACGATCTGTTCGGGCTCGTGCAGCCGAAGGCCGCACACCTTGTAGGCCAGGTTGGTACTGCCGCCCGGCAGTACCGCAAACTCAGGCAGGCCGTGAAACCTGGCGTGCAGCGCAAAACATGCGGACAGTACCGCCTGCAACGTGCCGTCGCCCCCCTCCACGAATACCGACCGGACGCCGGCGTTCGCCAGCACTGTCATCTGTGCGTCGAGATTGGAAAAGTCGTCGAGCCGCACAAGCTGTGCGCCCGGAATACTCGCAGCCGCAGCTTCCAGAAGTGAGCCCTTGCGCTGGACGCAGTGGCTGCGGGGATTGAAGACGAGCCCTACGGGCGCGTTCATTTCCGTTCTTCCTTCTGCAGCGCCAGCCACATCCCCGCGAGTATCAATCCCATCGTCGGCAACAGGACGGCCGCCACCGCGCTGAAATTCCCGTTCTCCGCCAGCGTCTTCAGCACACCGTCCACCACCATGAAGGCAAACCCCGCCGCGATGCCGGTGGCCAACGCCATGTCGCTGCTGTCGCGGCGGCCATAAAGCTGCATGATCGGCACGGCGAGGATCAGGAATCCGAGGCAGGTCAGCGGCAGAGACAGCCGGTTCAGCGCCCACAGAAGATAGGCGCTCGAAGGACGGCTTCCGGAGCCGCGCATCTCGTTGAAGGCCAACAGGTCGGCAAAGGACATGTCGCGGGGCTCGGTCAGCAGCTTGCGGACACTCCCTGGCGTTTGAGGGCTTGGCAGGAAATTGTCTGACTGCATTTCTTCGCCGTCAAACCGTTGTTGGCGGGCATCCGAAAGCTCCCAACCACCCTTCACCGGTCGCGCACTGTCCGCGGTGGTGATTGAAATCACGGTGCCGCTTGCATCCCGCTCGAAGATCGTGATCCCGGACAGCACATCATCCTGCAACCCCTGAAGTTCAATCAAGCGCGGACCGTCGGACAGCCAGAGCCGCTCCGGCATTTGTGAATCCTCCTGCAGAACCTCACTGCCCAGCCAGTTCTGCAACGCCGCGCTCGCCGGCGGGCTGGCACGGTCGATCACCACGGCCGAGACGATGCCGGCCAGCAATACTGCGGGGATCAGCATGCGGATTTGCCCGAAAATCGACACGCCGGCCGCCGATATGATCACCAGTTCGTTGCGCCGGAACAGCGACGCATAGGTCAGCAGCACGCCCAGCAGCAGGGCGAACACGATGGTCCGGTCAAAGAGGATCGGCAGGCGAAGCCACATATACCGCATCTGCCCGGCAAACCCAGCGCCATCCGGCAGCTTGTCGGCATTGCCCAGCGCATCGAGCACGCCCAGCAGGGCGACCATCGCCAGCACGGCAATGACCAGCCGTTGAAGAAAAAGTATCGAAAGGTAGCGGTGAATATGTTTCATGATGAGGGTGTCTTCCGGCCGTCACCGGCAAGATAAGCCGCCCGCGTCTGCAACTTGATCCTGGGGCCGCCAAACAACAGCCGCCGTGTAGCCAGCCTCTGGAACAGAAGCAGCGCCACGACCCAGATCAGCGCCACAAACGGCCAGAAAACGGCCCAGGCAGGTACGCTGCCCTCGCCGCCGATCGCCAGCAGGTATTCAAACACTTTCTGCACGCCGAGCAGAAACAGGATGCCCAGCACGACCCCGCTCGATCTCGGGATGCGTCCGAGGTTGAGCCCGAGGATGACCGCAATCAAAGGCATCACGATCAGCAGCGCCGCCCGGCTCGTCCGGTCGTGAAAGTCGGCCACCGCGACCACTGCATCCACATTCCCAGACCGGTCGGTTTGCTCAACCGACAAAAGCTCCGGCAGGAACAGCTCGCGTTCGTCACCGCCTCGCGGGCGAAAGTCGCCGCCCTCGGAATTGATCGGCCAGGTGAGCTCGCTGAAATCCAGCCGGTCACCCTCATCGATGGTCCCCTGCCGGCCAATGGTGCCGCCGGAGCCCTGGTCGAGCGTGATCACCCACTTGCCGCTGGCCACTTCGGTCAACCGGCCCGAACCGCCCGTCAGAAAAGTCCGCGATCCGTCTGGCCTGGTCTCGAGAATGAAGGTCTGGCCAAGGCGCCGGGTCGAGGGCGCCACGCTGTCGGTCCAGACAATCCGGCCATCGAACTGCACGAACTTGCGTTCCTGGAAAGCCGTAATCACCGACTCGTGCTGCATATTGTGCACGATCTGGCGGTAGCTGTAGCGTGACAGGGGCTGCAGGAAACCCGAGATCAGAAGGGACAGCACCGCCAGCATCATAGCGAAACCCACATAGGGCCGCACAATCCTGTAGAGCGACACGCCCGCCCCCATCAGCGCCACGATTTCCCCGGAACGGCTCAGCCGATCGATGGTCACGATCATCGCAATCAGGAAGGCGCCGGGTATCGCGAGGTCCAGGTAGTGCGGGATCAGGTTCGCCACCATCAGGGCCGCCGCAACCGCCGTACTCGACGATCCCGAGACGATTTCAATAATCCGGATGAGCCGCTCCAGCAGCAACAGCGCAATAGCCAGCACTGTCAGACCCGCGAACAGGCCGACCAGGCTTCTGATCAGGTAACGATCCAGCTTGGCGATCATACCTGCTATTGCACCTCTTGAAACCAATCCGCCCCTGCTTTCAGCAGGCCGCTTCACCGAACGCTGAGCCCTTCCATTGATCCAGGCGCCGCCTTGGCATTACTGAGATGCAATCGTAAGCAATGTGCCACAATAGGAATGTGTTGATGCGCGTTGGCAAGGCTCTGCTCATCTTATTTATGGCGCTGCCTGCTGTCGCCATGGCAGATACGAGCCCGAAGCTGGATATCCGCCCACACGAAGCCCCCGCCAGGTGCGGCAGCCACGACCCGCAGCTGGAAGTGCTGGTCACGGGCGTCGAGGCCAGGGGAATACTCACCGTAGAGTTGTACAGGCCGAGCAAGAACGATTTCCTGCGCAAGTCGTCGCGAATCCAGCGGGTGCGCGTCCCTGCCGAAGCCGATTCGCAGACGGTCTGCTTCAACCTCAAGTCCGCAGGTATGTACGCCCTCGCCGCCTACCATGACGTAGATGCAGACCGCGACCTCGCGCGCCGATGGAACATGCTGCCGGCCGAACCCTTCGCCCTCTCGAATAACCAGCCACTGCGCCTGCGCATGCCTAGCTTCGAGGACGCCGCCTTTTTGGCCGGCAAGGAAACAACCCGCATCCGGCTCGTGTTGAAGCAATGAACGTGCACACCAATCTTCCCGGTAGTCCTGACAGCGGCGCCGCCATCTCGGTGCGCAAGGTCGCAACGGCGTCAGACCGCAAGGCCTTCCTTGATGTGCCCTACCGCGCCTACCGCGACCTGCCCGAATGGCGCGCCCCGCTCCGGTTCGAGCGCGCCGCCCAGATCGACCCCGCACAAAATCCGGCGCTCGCCCGCATGACCTGCGAAATGCTGCTGGCCCGGCGCGGCGACGAGGTC
>NZ_JBBEBT010000312.1:0-2031 GCF_040882205.1 Hyphomonas sp. | reverse complement strand
CTGATGGATAAGGCAAAAGAGATCACGGACCGGATCGACCTGATCCTGCCACTCTGGTTCAACCAGCTGCCCAAGCTCGGCTACACGGTCGACCCCGTCCCCATCTCGATTGCGCCCGGCTATACGACGGGCCGGTATTCACAGGGAGACCCCGCCGAAGGCCGCAAGGGCAGTTATCTGGTCAACACCTACGCCCTTGAGCAGCGTCCACTTTACGAACTACCGGCGCTTTCGGCGCACGAAGCGGTGCCCGGCCACCACCTGCAGATCGCCCTCGCGCAGGAAATGTCCGGTCAGCCGCGCTTCCGGAAGGAATATTACGCCACTGCCTTTGGCGAAGGATGGGGCCTCTATGCCGAACGCATCGCCGGGGAAGCCGGCATCTACGAGACGCCCTACGAACGCTTCGGGGCGCTATCCTATGAAATGTGGCGGGCCTGCCGCCTCGTCGCCGATACCGGCCTGCACTGGTACGGCTGGACACGCGAAGAGGCCGAGGCCTGCTTCATCGACAATTCCGCGCTCTCGCCGCTCAACATCAAGACCGAAGTCACCCGCTATATCGGCTGGCCGGGGCAGGCGACTGCTTACAAGATTGGCGAACTCAAGATCCGCGCCTTGCGCGCGCAGGCCGAAGCGGGCCTTGGCGACCGGTTCGACATCCGTGAATTCCACGACGCTGTCCTCAGCCAGGGCGCCGTCCCGCTCGACGTGTTGGACGCGCAGGTGAAAGCCTGGATCGCGTCGGTCCCAAATCCCTGAACCTGCGAGGCTCCCATGAGAACGTCTCTCACTGCACTGGCGTTGAGTATGCTTTGCGCCTGCGCCGCGCCTGCAAATGGAAGTGCGCCCGAATCTGCGTCCGGCCCGGCGCCCGCGCCGGAACGCGCCGCTTTGGCCGACGATGCCAACGCCTTCGTCGATGCCGGCGAATTGCAGGCCTTCAATATAGCGATGGAAGAAGCCTTCGAAACGCGGCTTGCGATGGAAGTAGACATGGCGCGCTGATCGCGTTCGCATCTTGTTCTTTGGCGCCCCCTGCGCCACATGTGCGCCGTCATGCTCCGCTTTTTTGAACGCCGTATCGATCCGTTTCCGGAATCCCGCGCCGGAATGCCGCCGAAGGGCTTTCGCGCCTTCGTCTGGCATTACATCCGGGACGCAGCCCCATGGCTGATTGCCATGTCCTGCTTCACCGCGCTTATTGCCATTGGTGAGGTCGCCCTCTTCGGCTTCCTCGGCGGCATCGTGGACTGGCTGTCGACCGCTGAGCGCGAAGGCTTCCTCGAACGGGAAGGGGGCCGCCTTGCGCTGATGGCCGGTCTGCTGCTGATCGGCCTGCCGCTGGCCATGCTGGCGCAGGCGCTGATCGTCTATCAGGGCCTGATGGGCAATGTGCCGATGAGCGCGCGCTGGCGGATGCACCGCCAGATGCTCGGCCAGTCGATGGGCTTCTTCGGCAACGAATTCGCCGGCCGCGTCGCCACCAAGGTCATGCAGACGGCGCTTTCGGTGCGCGAAGTGGTGATGAAGATCCTCGACGTCTTCGTCTTTGTACTCGTCTATTTTGTCTCAGCGCTGGCGCTGATCGGGTCGGCTGACTGGCGCCTTGCCGCGCCACTCGTTCTGTGGCTCGCTGTCTATGCTGGCCTCCTCTGGTATTTTGTGCCGCGCCTCGGCAAGATTGCCGAGAAACAGGCCGACGCCCGCTCGATCATGACCGGTCGCATCGTTGATTCGTACACGAACATCCAGACCGTGAAACTCTTCGCCCATTCCGGCCGCGAGGAGGCCTATGCGAAGGAGTCTATGTCCGGCTTCCTCGATACCGTGCATGGCCAGATGCGTCTCGTTACCGGTTTCAACGTCATCGTCTATCTCAATAATTCGCTGCTGGTCTTCCTGATCGCCGCCTCGGGCATCCTGCTGTGGACCGGCAACATCGTCGGGGCCGGCGCGGTAGCTGTTGCGGTCGGTCTTGCTCTGCGCATGAAGGCCATGTCGCAATGGATCATGTGGGAAGTCGCCGGG
>NZ_JBBEBT010000311.1:0-2047 GCF_040882205.1 Hyphomonas sp. | reverse complement strand
AGCGGCAGGGCGACCATCAGCGCCACGATCCAGGCTGGAACGGCCAGTTCGACGATCATCACGCGGTTCAGCGTGCCGGTCAGCAGAACCATCGCCATGCCAACCGAGACCTGGAAGAGCGACAGGCGCAGAAGACGGCCCATCGGCAGCTGCGCACTTGCGGCATCGGCGAAAGGAAGGAACTTCGTTCCCACCATCATCCAGATTTCCGCAAAGGAGCGCCGCTCGGGGGTCATCCGTATACGACCTCCCGGGCCTCAGAGATGTAGAAGGTGGAATTGACACGGTGCGTGCGACCAGGCTGCCAACCGGCACCCGCCTGCTGCGCCAGGAGGCCCATCAGGCGTTTGCCGGAGACCGGGATGATGGCGGGCGAGCGGTCGCTGCGCGGGAACAGCTGACCGGCTGCGTGCATGGCAAGCAACAGCGGCGTGCGCGGCGCAACCGTGAAGATGGCTGAGCGGCGCACACGCGGCAGGATCCTGGCCAGCATACCGGCCATGTCCGGAGCGTCATAGTGGATGATCGAATCCATCGCGACCATATGGTCGAATTCGCCAAGGTCCGTGCGGGTCATGTCGCCGACGCGCCAGGTGATCCGGCTACGCAGCACCGGGTCCATCAGCCGCTCGGCCGCCGTCTCGACCAGCGAGCCGGCAATATCGATGGCGACCACTTCAGCGCCGCGCTTTGCCGCTTCCACCGCAAACGAACCGGTACCGCAACCAGCGTCCAGTACGCGCAGACCGGTCATGTTGGCTGGCAGCCAGGAGAGGATGTTCGCATGCATCGCCTCGCGGCCCGCACGCACGGTGGCGCGGATGCCGCTGACGGGCGCGGTCGAGGTCAGCTTCTGCCACGTGACCGAAGCGGTCTCGTCAAAATAGGTCTGCAGCTCGGCGCGGCGGGTCTGGTAGGCGGTTTCCATCAATCGAACCCCAGGAAGTCAAAGATTTCGCGGTCCTTCATCGGCACCGCCTCAACCGGATCGCCGCCCAGCCAGAGCGCGGCGGCGAGGCGCAGATACTCCTTCTGGACGGCTTCCAGTTCCGGCGAGGCTTCCATCTCGAAGATGGTGGACTTTTTCAGGCGCGAACGGCGGATGACATCGAGATCCGGGAAGTGCGCGATGCGCTGCATGCCGGTCGCGTCGCAATAGCGGTCGATTTCGTCCGTGTCCTTGGAGCGGTTGGCGATCACACCGCCGAGACGGACCGCGTAGTTCTGGGACTTCGCCTTGATCGCGGCGACGATCCGATTCATCGCGAAGATCGAGTCGAAATCATTTGCGGTGACAATGATGCCGCGTTCGGCATGCTGCAGCGGCGAGGCAAAGCCGCCGCACACCACATCGCCCAGCACGTCAAAGATCACGACATCGGAGTCTTCGAGCAAGCGGTGCTCTTTGAGGAGCTTCACGGTCTGACCGACGACATAGCCGCCGCAGCCGGTGCCGGCGGGAGGTCCGCCTGCCTCGACGCACATCACGCCGTTATAGCCCTCGAACACGAAATCCTCGGTGCGCAGTTCCTCGGAATGGAACTCCACCGATTCCAGCACGTCGATGACGGTCGGCATCAGCTTCTTGGTCAGCGTGAAGGTCGAGTCGTGTTTCGGATCACAGCCGATCTGCAAGACACGCTTGCCGATCTTGGAGAAGGCTGCCGACAGGTTCGACGAGGTGGTCGATTTGCCGATGCCGCCTTTTCCGTACACAGCGAATACCTTGGCGGTGCCGGCTTCGAAACGGGTGTCGAGCTTCACCTGAACGCTGCCCTCCCCGTCCGGACGGCGGGCACCAGGGCGATTGAGTGCGAGTGATGTCATGCGGCGGCTCCTTGCAGCGGAATAATGCCTTCGAGCCGGTCTTCGATTTCGGCACTGGCCGCTCGAAGGGCTGCCAGTGTTTCAGGGTCGGGCGCCCAGTAGCGGCGCTCCGAAGCTTCGATCAGACGGTTCGCGACATTCGCAGTCGCGGCCGGGTTCAGATCCGTCAGACGGCGGCGCAGGGCCTCGATACCCTCCTCACTGGTCTGGCCGAGTTCCT
>NZ_JBBEBT010000310.1:0-13175 GCF_040882205.1 Hyphomonas sp. | reverse complement strand
TGCGGAGGAAATCGCAATGCGCACCGAAGCGATTGCGGAAGTGATCAGCCGCGAAATGGGCAAGGCGCTGTGGGACTCGCGCGCCGAAGCCGCCGCAATGCAGGCAAAGATCGCCGTATCGATCGCAGCGCAAACGGAACGCGCCGGCGAGAAAGCCGAAGCGGCTGCCTTCGGCGCCGCTCGGCTGACCCATCGACCACACGGCGTGATGGCCGTGTTCGGTCCCTTTAACTTCCCGGGCCATCTGCCGAACGGGCATATCGTTCCTGCGCTGCTCGCCGGAAACGCATGTGTCTTCAAGCCGAGCGAACTGGCGCCGGGCATCTCGGCGCTGATGGCGGAGTGTTTCGAGGCAGCTGGCCTGCCCCCTGGATGCCTGAACATCGTACAAGGCGGACGCGAGACCGGCGGCGCCCTCATCGCGCAGGACATCAATGGCCTGTTGTTCACAGGCTCCGCAACGACCGGCGTCTATTTCCACAAACACTTCGCGGGTCGGCCGGATGTCATCCTTGCGCTGGAGATGGGCGGCAATAATCCGCTGATCATCTGGAACCCTGCCGATGTGGACGCCGCCGCCGACATCGCGGCCCAATCAGCATATCTTACCACCGGCCAGCGCTGTTCCTGCGCGCGCCGCGTGATCCTGCCGGAAGGTCAGTTCGGGGACGCGGTTATCGAGGCTATTGTCGCCCGCGCCAGGGGGCTCCGCATCGGGGCCTGGAACGAGCCGGACATCTTCATGGGCCCGCTCGTCTCCGAGAAGGCACGCGAGCAGGCACTCGACTTTCAGGCCCTGTTGATTTCGCATGGTGCAAAGCCCATCCTCGCACTCGAGGGTCTGCCACGCGGCGGCGGTTTCGTGTCGTCCGGTGTTGTCGATGTCACGGCGGCTTCCGGCTTCCCGGATGAAGAACTGTTCGGGCCACTCATGCAGGTCGTCCGGGTAAAGACATTCGAAGATGCGATTATCCGGGCCAATGCAACGAAGTATGGCCTCTCGGGCGGCCTCGTCAGCGATGACGACAGCCTTTGGGAAATGGCGTATCGCGAGATGCGCGCAGGTGTGCTCAACCGGAACAGACCGACCGCCGGGGCCAGCGGATCCATGCCCTTTGGCGGTCCGGGCCTCTCCGGAAACTTCCGTCCGGGAGCATACTATGCTGCAGACTACTGTGCCTGGCCGCAAGCAAGCCAGCTTGCGCAAACTGCGACCCGGCTGACAGCGCCTGGATTTCCCACCTGAGAGGCCGAAATGGATAACACTGCGCAGATCGACTACTGGAACGGCGCCGCCGGCGAAAAATGGGTGAGGGATGCAGACCGGCTGGACAGGATGCTGCAGCCGTTCGCGGAAGCGGTCCTTAACGCGGCGAAGCGGTGCTCCGGCCAGCGGCTCACGGATATAGGTTGCGGCGCAGGCGCCCTGTCTTTTGCGGCGTCGGATTCAGGCGCGCTGACGACAGGTGTGGATGTGTCCGAACCGCTGATCGCTATTGCCCGGCGCCGCGCGGAGCAGCGTGCACCCGCGGCGAATTTCGTTGTGGCTGATGCGTCAGCCTGGGTGCCGGATGTAAAAGCAGATCTCATCGTGTCCCGATTCGGTGTAATGTTCTTTGCCGATCCTGTAGCTGCATTCGAAAATATCCGGGCAGGGACAATGCCGGGAGGCCAGATGATATTCGCATGCTGGCGCCCGCTCGCGGAGAATGACTGGGCCTTGATGCCGATCGTCGCCGCCCTGCCGTTCCTCAAGCAGCCGCCTGCGCCGCCGCCGCCGGGAACGCCAGGGCCGTTTGCCTTTGGCAACCCTGACTTCGTTACGGATATTCTGGTGAAGGCGGGCTGGACCGGCATCCGGATTTCGCCGTGGGACGGCGACATCGAACTGCCCGGCGCCAACGCTGAAGAGACGGCGGACTTCATGCTCGAGATTGGCCCGCTCTCGCGCGCCATTGCTGAACAGGGTATCGACCCGGTCAAGGTCAGGCAAGCGCTGGTCTCGAAAGTTCGCAGCCTTACAGGCGCAGTGGGACACACGTATCTGAAAGCCGCTGTCTGGATCGTCGAGGCCACCGCATGAGCATAGCCTGCGAAGTCAATTTCGACGGGCTGATCGGGCCGAGCCACAATTATGGCGGGCTTTCAGATGGCAACCTCGCCAGCGCGCGCAATGCGGGCGACATTTCCAACCCGCGCGAAGCGGCTGTGCAAGGCCTCGAAAAGATGCGCACCCTGGTTCGCGCCGGGCTCGTGCAGGGCGTTCTGCCGCCCCTCGCACGTCCCAATTTTGACCTGCTTGTCGCAGCGGGCTTTGCCGGCTCGGATTCAGATATCATCGGCGCAGCCGCGCGCAGAGCACCGCAGTTGCTGAAAGCGGCCTACTCGGCCAGCGCCATGTGGGCCGCCAATGCCGCAACGGTCTCGCCGTCCGCCGACACCGCAGATGGCCGCCTGCACTTCACGCCCGCCAATCTGTCCACGATGCTCCACCGTAGTCTGGAGCACCCGGACACGACCGCAACGCTCATTTCCATCTTCGCCGATGAGGAACGCTTCGCTGTGCATGGCGCCCTTCCGGCGCATGCCGACTTTGCGGATGAAGGCGCGGCCAACCACGTTCGGCTGTCGGCGGAACATGACGCCCCGGGCGTTGAGCTGTTCGTATACGGACGCGATACCGGAGAGGCGTTGGCGGGTTTTCCGGCGCGCCAGACGCGCTTGGCGTCTGAAGCCATCGCGCGCGCCCACGGTCTCGCCATGCCGCATGCCGTGTTCGCCCGTCAGGCTCACCGCGCTATCGCATCGGGCGCCTTCCACAATGATGTGGTCTGCGTCGGCGCCCTTGATACGCTGTTCTTCCACGAGCACGCCTTCGAAGACACGGCTGCCACGCTCAAGGCGCTCCGGCAAGCGGCGGATGGTCGGTTCGAACTGAAGCCCGTCATGGTGGCCGATACCGAAGTGCCACTCGCCGATGCGATGTCTTCCTACCTTTTCAACTCCCAGCTGCTTCAGGTGCCAGGCGAGGACCGCCTTGTGCTGGTTGCGCCAACGGAGACACGCGATACCCCGTCCGTGCATGCCTATTGCGAACGGCTGGTGCAATCCAACGGACCGATCGGCCGCGTACTTTATGTCGATGTTCGTCAGTCCATGCGCAATGGGGGCGGACCTGCCTGCCTGCGGTTGCGCGTGGTGATGACCGTGGCAGAACTGGCTGCCTGCCACGCGGGCGTGTTGCTGGACGAGGAGCTGATCGACGAACTGCAGGCGAGTGTCCGCTTGACATACCGCGACCGCCTGTCTCCCGGCGACCTTGCCGATCCGGCTTTCGCGGATGAATGCCGCCTCGCCCGCGAAGCCATCCTCGACATCCTCGACCTTGAGGCGCTGGCATGATCCGTCTTTATGATTACTGGCGCTCGTCGGCCGCGTACCGGGTGCGGATTGCACTGCATCTGAAAGGTTGTCCCTTTGAAACAGTTCCCGTCAACATCCTTCCGGGTGCAGATGAACAACTGGGAGACGGGTACCGCGGCATCAATCCGCAAATGCGTGTTCCTGCGATCGAGGTTGACGCAAGGATCTCCGGGCAATCGATGGCGATCATCGAATGGATCGACGAAACAGTGCCTGGGCCCTCACTGCTTCCGGAAGACGCCTGGCAACGCCTGAAGGCGCGAGCCTTTGCGGACATCATTGCGTGCGACATTCACCCGTTGAACAATCTGAGCCCGCTCGCCGTGCTGAGACGGGATTTCGGCGCAGACGATACAGCCATCAAGCGGTGGTATCAGGACTGGATCGTGCGGGGCTTTCAGGCGCTTGAAGCGATGGCAACGGAGCCACGCTATAGCGTCTTCCTGTTCGGAGACGCACCGGGCCTCGCTGAGATCGCGCTGGTGCCGCAGATGGCCAACGCACGTCGGTTCGAAACGGACTTGTCAGCTTTTCCAAAACTTGTCGAACTGGATTCAATCTGCCGGGCGCTTGACGCGTTCCAGCGCGCCGCACCTGAAAGTCCGGCGAAGCCCGGCTAATCCGTTTCGCCAGGACGCCGGATTTCGATGATCTCGATTTCCTCGAGTTCGCCGAGGGGTTCGGCAAGTTTTGAAGTATGTTCGTTGAGCCATGGAATGAGACCGTTGACCAGCCGTTCGCCGCCGCTTGCCGCAAAGCCATTACCGGAGCGGCGCAGCTCTACTGGCGCGATGCAGCCCTCGTCCGCCTTGTAGCGGCGCGAGCAGGTCACCCCGGGCGCCAGGCCTTCTGAAAGCCCGGCGCCGGCATTGTTCTCGCCGAACAGGAGCACGCCGCCGAACCGGTCGCGCAACAGCGGATCGGCTTCGAACAGGGGCAACACTGCGGCTGGCAACGGCCGGTCCGTGGCAATCACGAATGCCCGGCCCCGATTGTCGGTAGACAGATAGTGAGAGAGCGCGGCGGCCGTATCTTCTTCAAGGCTCGCCGCGCGCAGGTAGGGTGCATAGACCGTCCCGGTTTTTTCAAACGCGCCCGCGAGATCGTTCAGCTTCCCGGCGGCCTCGACGCGCCGCTTCTCGATAGCCTGCGTGCCGCTGATTTCCAGGGCTGCCTCGCCAGCCAGCAGCACAACGTCGATGTCCCAACCGGTCTCCCAAACCGCCGGCGGCGGAAGCTCCGGCCGCTCGGCCCAGCTGTCGCCGTTGACATAGTCAAAGGTGGGAAGGGCAGGGCCGGTTGCGACAGGCTTTTCCTGCATCGACCAAAAAAGGGCGCCGGCGGCGATTGCCAGCGACCCAGCGATCAGGACGAGGAAAATATTCTTGTTCATGCAGGCGGTTCCGGGGTTTCAGCGGGCCGCGGATCTCAGTCCTGAATAGCCCGGTTGATCGACAGACAATTGCGCAATTGTGGTCGATTTGAGATGTGACAGAAGCCCGTCTGTTGAAAGGTCCATGCGCCCTGACCGGATAGCCGCGCAAAGCATTGCATTCAACTGATTTGCGCTTTCACCGGAGGTTGTGAGCAGTTTTTCAAGACGCGCCTTTTCCTCCGCTTCTGCGGCAGGGCGAATATCAAGTTCCCGAAGCACGGTAGCCAGCGCGTTCGACGCGACACGCGCATGGAAGGCGCTATGCCCGGTCAATTGCGGCGCGGCTGTCCTGTCGATGAAATTCTTCACCGCTTCGATCAGTTCCCTGGCGGAGGGGCCATCATGCATGGCGGCCAAGTCCTTCAAACAGGTTGATAAGGTCAATCTCGTTTTCCGAAACGCGCCGGCCGATGGCCGCGCGTTCCACGCTGGGGTCCGCGCCGGTCTTGTAGGCGGAATACATGATCATGCACATCACACCCCATTTCAGGCTGCCCAGAATTTCCCACCAGTCGATCTCTGCTGTCGTGAACCGTGCGCCGCCGGCGGCGGCATAGGCGTCCAGCATTTCTGGCAGGTCGCCGAACCCGCCGACCCGCTTTTCGCTGTGCCCGAAGCGCCAGGAATTGACGCAGACCCAGGCGATGTCCTCGCGCGGGTCGCCGATATGGGCGAGTTCCCAGTCGAGCACGGCGCCGAGGCCGTTCTCGTCCACGATCAGGTTGCCGAGGCGAAAGTCGCCGTGCACCAGCACAGGGCCTGCGGGTTCTGGCGCATTCGCCTTCAGCCAGGCGAAGGCAAGTTCCAGCACGGGCCGGGGCATCTCGAAAGCCCGGTAGATCGCTTCATATTTCGCGATCTGGTCCTCGCCGAGGCTGCGCGCCAGTTCGGGCAGGCCGCCGGGCGCAACCGCATGGATACGCGCCAGCGCTTCGCCGCAATCGCGCGTCAGCCGCGCACGCGCCGCGTTGAACTCGTCATCGCGCAGGATCTTCCGGCCAAGCGTCTCTCACACGACCCGGCGCATGACGAAGGCTTCACCAAGTTCGCTGCCTGGCGGCGATACGTGCAGCACTTCCGGCACCCGCACGCCGGATTTCGTCGTGGCGACCAGCAAAGCGGCCTCAGTCGCCAGCGACACTGCTTCTGAACTGCGAGCCACCGCAACACCGCCCGGCGCCCGCCTGAGGATCAGCGCATGCCTCTCGCCTGGCGCAGCGACATCGAATGCCCAGGTTTCCTGGCTTGCCCCGCCCGACAAGCGTTTCAGCCCCTCAACGCGCGCATCTGCGCCGAAATGCGTGTGGGCCCATTCGGTCAGGGGCTTTTCGATCTCGATTCCGGTTCCCATCTTCGCCACAATTGCGCGGAAGAAGGCGCACGCCAAGCGGTAACGCTGAGGAAGGCGATAGCCTGAGGAGTTTCATGGCATGAGCGACAAGATACAACCTGATGATCCGCTGGGCGTGGCTGTTCAGGCTGAGAAGCAAAGCCTTCTGAGCTGGCTGCGGGAGCGACTGGTCGCCGGCATGCTGATCGCGCTGCCGGTGGTCGCGACGTTCATCATCCTGGAATTCCTGATCAACCTCATCGACAGCCGCGTTGTGCCGCTGATCCCGCCGGCGCTGCGGCCGGAAACTTATCTTGACTATGCCGTGCCGGGTTTCGGCCTGCTGATCCTCCTGATCTTCCTGACGCTGCTCGGCGCTGTCGCCACAAACTTCCTCGGCAGCTATTTCGTTTCGCTGACTGACCGCATCCTGACGCGGGTTCCGGTCGTCCGCTCTGTCTACTCCGTGTTCAAACAGATCCGTGATGTGTTCCAGAGCAACTCGGCCGGCCAGTACAAGGAAATCGTGATGGTCGAATACCCGAGGGCGGGGAGCTGGGTCGTCGGGTTTGTTGCGGGACCGGCGAAGGAAGAGCCAGCGTACCGGTTGGGAGCGGACTTCATCACCGTCTTCGTGCCGACCGTGCCGAACCCGACCTCGGGCTTCCTGCTGTTCGTGAAGGAATCGGCCGTGATCCGCCTGGAAATGTCGATTGAGGAAGGCGCAAAACTCATTCTCTCGGGCGGCCTCGTATACCCGCCGTTTCCGCGGGTTAGTGCTGCCCCTGCGGCGCCGGGAAAGTCGTAATCAGGACTGGGGTTCGGCGTTAGTGGTCACGCGCGGCGTCAGCAGTTCACGCGCCATCCTCAGCGCGTTTGCCCGGTCGCCCTGGAGTTTGGGATCTGCTGCGATGACGGCCTCCGCATCCTTGGACGCGATCTCGAGCAGGCCGGCGTGGCGAGAGGTTTCCAGGATCCGGTACTCCGTTGCCCCGGCCTGGCGTACGCCGAGCACATCACCGGCGCCCCTCAGCCTGAAATCCGCTTCAGCAATCGCAAAGCCGTCCTCGGTGCGGCGCAGCGTATCGAGGCGTTCGCGGGCCGTTTCACCGATGGGCGGGCGGTAAAGCAAGATGCAGAACGAGGGCCGCTCGCCGCGGCCCACGCGGCCGCGGAGCTGGTGCAACTGGGCGAGGCCAAAGCCTTCCGCCCGCTCAATGACCATGATGGTGGCTTCCGGGACATCGACCCCTACCTCGATGACCGTGGTGGCGACGAGGACGCGCGTTCTGCCGTACCGGAAGTCCTCCAGGGCGGTATCCTTTTCTGAGGCCTTCAGCCTGCCATGTACGAGACCCACCCGGATGCGCAGCTCGTCCTGCAAGGCGCCATGGCGGGCCACTGCAGAGGAATCGTCCTCATCGACATCAACGCGCGGGCAGACCCAGAACGCGCGCTCACCGCGCTGCACGGCGCGGCCGACCGCTTCGATGATCTCATCGATGCGCGTATCCGGGATCGCCCGCGTCTCGACGGGTTTGCGGCCCGGTGGCTTTTCATCGAGGATGGAGACGTCGAGATCCCCGTGCACGGCCTGGGCGAGGGTGCGCGGGATCGGCGTTGCGCTCATCACCAGCATGTGCGGGCTGTCGGATTTTCCGACGAGCCGCATGCGGTCCGTCACGCCGAACCGGTGCTGTTCATCGACGATAATCAGGCCGAGATTGCGGAAGGAGACGGCTTCCTGGAACAGCGCGTGCGTGCCGGCCACTATCTGGACCGTGCCGTCAGCCAGCGCCATGACTGTGCTTTTGCGGGCGCTGCCCCGGTCGCGCCCGGAGAGCACCGCTACCTTATAACCCAGCGGCGAAAGCAGCGTGTCCAGCGTGTCGAATTGTTGCCGGGCGAGCACTTCTGTCGGCGCCATGAAGGCCGATTGGTAACCGTTTGCGGCCGCTTCCACAGCGGCCATCGCGGCGACAAGCGTCTTGCCGGCGCCGACATCGCCCTGCAGCAGCCGCCGCATCGGAGACCCGCTGGCGAGGTCGCGCCGGATTTCATCGCGTGCCCGCAGCTGTGCGCCGGTGGGCGTGTAGGGCAGGGCCTTGATCAGCTGCGCTTCGGACTTCGGATCGGACTTGATGACCGGTGCGCGCCGCGCCTTGCGGGCTGCCCGGGCGAGTGAGAAGGCCGACGCGCGGGCAATCGCTTCGTCATAGGCGAGGCGTTCCCGGGCGCGGGCGAATTCGTCTTCGTCATAGCGCGCCGGCGCGTGCATGATCTCCAAGGCTTCGGCAAAGCCTGGCCAGCCGCGCTGGCGCACGAGGTGCGGGTCGGACCATTCCGGCAAGCCCTCCGGCACAGCCTTGAGGGCCTGCAACGCAAAGGTGTGCACGCGCCGGTTCGTCAGGCCGGCCGTGAGCGCATAGATCGGCTCGACTTCCGGGGGCGCGTCGCCCTTGGCAGGATCAACCACGAAATCCGGATGCGTGATCTGTCGTTCGCCTTTGTAATCCTCAATTCGACCCGAGACGATACGGGTGGCCCCTACCGGGAACTGGGATTTCAGCCAGCGTGGATCGGCCCGGAAGTACGAGAGCGTCAGGAAGCCGCTTTCGTCGCCCAGCTGGATCCGGTAGGGCGATTTGTCGTTGAACGGTGCGTGATGGGCAATGACCTCGCCGCGCACCGTCGCCACTTCGCCGGGGACCGTCTTGTCGAACTGCGCGCGCACTCGCCGGTCGAGCCAGCGCTCCGGCAGATGGAGCAGCAGGTCCCAGACCGTATTGCCGCCGCACAGGCGCTGGAGGACCGGCAGCAGTTTGGGCCCGACACCGCTCAGCGTGTCGAGGCTGGCAAACAGCGGGAAGAGTCGCTCGTCGCGCATCGTGTCAGCAGGCTAGGCGCAGCCGGGGTGCGGCACAATCAACTGTGACCTTACCGGAGCAGAACCAAGACATAGGGTGTTGCATAAGCCGGTGCATAAACTCCGCTTTTTTAGTCCATAACCCGTCCACAAGTCCCTATGGATAGTCCATACGGATTTATCGCTTCCGGAAGTCCCCCATGACCGATGAAAACCGCCGCAAGAAACTGAAATTCCGGGCCTGGCGGCGCGGTTTTCGCGAGATGGACCTGCTTATCGGCAGCTTCGCCGATGCGACGCTCGAATCGCTGGATACCGCGGGGCTCGACGAGTTCGAACGCCTGCTCAAGGTGCCCGACTGGGAAGTTTATGCCTGGCTGATCGGGCAGGAGCCTGTGCCGGCAGCCCATTCAGGTCCGGTGCTGGACCAGCTGATCGCATTCCGCTACGCCGCGCAATCCGGCTGAGGCCGGGTGAAAAGGTAGCCTGATGACACCCGCTGATTTTCTGAAATCGCTGAGCGGCCCCGCCGCTTTTGCCGGAGCGCCGTTTGGCGCTGACGTGATCACGTTTTGCGAGGCGCTGATCAAGCGCGGCGGCATCGGCGTGTATGTTGCCCGGGACGACCGGATGGGACAGGCCGCGCGGCGGATGGCGCAGTTCGCAGCGCCCCGGCTGGATCAGGCGGACCTTCCAGGCTGGGACGTGCTGCCCTACGACCGCATAAGCCCGACGCCGGCAACTGCCGCGCGCCGCTGCGCCGGTCTCGCGCGTATCGCCCGTTATGAGCTTGCGCAAGGGCCGCTGCTGGTGGTCACGACTGCGGGCTCGCTTGTGCAGCGTGTGCCGCCGATCGCGACGCTTCGCCGGTCATCCTTTTCCATCCGCAAGGGGCAGACGGTGAAGGCCGCCGACCTGACCGAATATCTCGCCTTCAACGGTTATGTTCGCTCCAGTACCGTGCGCGAGCAGGGCGAGTATGCGATCCGCGGCGGCATCATCGACATCTTTCCGCCGACGGCGCCCGAGCCTTACCGGCTCGATTTTTTCGGCGATGTGGTCGAGACCCTCCGCACATTCGATACCGAGTCCCAACGATCGACAGGGGCCGCTGAAGGCGTCACCTTCGCACCGGTAAGCGAGATCCTGTTCGACGATAAGGTGCTGAGCGGGTTTCGCGACCGGTTCCTTGAAACTTTCGGACCACCCTCCGGCGACCAGATGTATGAGGCAGCCCGTGCCTCCATTCGCCGGCAGGGGGTGGAAGCCTGGCTGCCCCTGTTCCATGATCATCTCGACACGCTGTTCGACTACGTCGGCGAGGGCGGCCTTTGGGGCCTGAGTGCCCTGACGAGCGAGGCGGCGCATGAGCGCCTGACACAGGCGAGCGATTATCACATGGCCCGCCTCGATGCCGGCGGCGGTGATATCCGTACGGCGAAGGTGCTGCCGCCGGAGCGGCTTTACCTTGGGATTGAAGAGTTGGACGCGCGACTTGCCGACCGGGCTGTCGTGCGTTTCAGCGCCAATGAACCGGCGGCGAATGCCTTCGACATGGGCGGACGGCGGGGCAGGGACTTCGCGCCGGAACGCTTGCGCACGGACGCCAACATTTTCGAGACTGTTATCGGGCACGCAAAGGCGCTCTATGCCAGCGGCAAACCGGTCGTCTTTGCGGCCTGGTCGACCGGGTCGGCAGACCGCCTGATCAATGTCCTGGGCGACCATGGCCTGACCGGTCTTGCGCAGGTGCACACGCTGGAAGCGGCTAAGAAGACCGACTTCACCGTCGCCGAAGTGCCGATCGAGGCGGGCTTCTCGCTGCCGGGCGTGGCGCTGATTTCCGAAGCGGACGTGCTGGGTGACCGCCTTGCTGCGCCGCGCCGCAAACGCAAGACGGCGAGCTTCATCACCGATGCCACGGCGCTGACGGCGGGCGATCTTGTCGTGCACGTCGACCACGGCGTCGGGCGATATGCAGGCCTGCGCACGCTGGAGCTGACCGGCGCGCCGCACGATTGCCTGCAGCTGGAATATGCCGGCGGCGACATGATCTTCCTGCCGGTCGAGAACATCGACCTGATCAGCCGCTACGGCTCGGAAGAGTCCCAGAGCCAGCTGGACCGCCTGGGCGGCGCAGGCTGGCAGACGCGCAAGGCGAAAGCCAAGAAGCGCATCCTCGAGATGGCGGCCGAACTCATGCAGATTGCGGCGGCGCGCGAACTGCGCCGGGCTGAATCGATCTCTGCCGGGCAGGGTTTCTATGAGGAGTTCGCCGCGCGCTTCCCTTACGAGGAAACGGAAGACCAGCTCTCCGCCATCGAAGACGTTCTGGGCGATCTCGCGTCCGGCCGGCCGATGGACCGGCTTGTTTGCGGCGATGTGGGTTTCGGTAAGACCGAAGTCGCGCTGCGCGCTGCCTTCGTGGCGGCGATGAGCGGCAAGCAGGTGGCGGTGATTGCGCCGACGACGCTTCTGGCGCGCCAGCACTTCAAGACCTTCGAGGAACGCTTCGCCGGCTGGCCACTGGTCGTCCGGCCGCTCTCGCGGTTCGTCAGTGCACGGGAAGCGGCAGAAGTGCGCGCGGGACTTGCGGATGGCAGCATCGATGTCGTGGTCGGCACGCATGCGCTGCTGACGAAGGAGATCGAGTTCAAGCGCCTCGGCATCATAGTCGTGGACGAGGAGCAGCGCTTCGGCGTGAAGCACAAGGAGCGGCTGAAGGAGCTGAAATCCGATGTGCACGTGCTGACACTTTCGGCGACACCGATCCCTCGCACTTTGCAGATGGCGCTGACGGGCATTCGCGACCTGTCGATCATCGCGACGCCTCCGGTCGACCGGTTGTCGGTGCGCACCTACATCACCGAGGAAGATACGGTCACGCTGCGTGAGGCGCTGCTGCGCGAGAAGTATCGGGGCGGACAGGCTTTCTTCGTCGCGCCGCGTATTCAGGATCTCGACAAGATCGAGAGTTTCCTGCGGCTCAATGTGCCGGAAGTGTCGTTCATCGTGGCGCACGGCCAGATGGCGGCTGGCGAACTGGAAGACATCATGACGGCCTTCTACGAGGGCAGGTATGACGTGCTTCTCTCGACGACCATCGTCGAAAGCGGCCTCGACATTCCGCGCGCCAACACGCTGATCATTCACCGCGCAGACATGTTCGGCCTGGCGCAGCTTTACCAGCTGCGTGGCCGCGTCGGGCGTTCGAAGCTGCGCGCCTATGCCTATTTCACGACGCCGCGCGACAAGGTGATCACCGAGGCTGCCGAGAAGCGCCTGAAGGTGTTGCAGTCGCTCGACTCGCTGGGTGCGGGCTTCCAGCTTGCGAGCCATGACCTCGACATGCGCGGCGCGGGCAACCTTCTCGGCGATCAGCAGTCGGGCCAGGTAAAAGAGGTTGGCGTGGAGCTTTACCAGTCGATGCTGGAAGATGCCGTGAAGGCGCTGCGCGCTGGCGCAAAGGATGAGGAAGATGTGGCCGACGATTGGTCGCCGCAGATCAACCTCGGTGTCGCCGTGCTGATTGCTGACGCCTATGTTGAAGACCTGAACGTGCGCCTGTCTCTCTACCGGCGCTTGTCCGACATCACGACGGCGCAGGACCGCGAGAGCTTTGCCGCCGAACTGATTGACCGGTTTGGTCCGTTGCCGGACGAGACGCGTCAGTTGCTGGATGTCATGGCCATCAAGGTCCAGTGCCGCACGTTGGGTATTGCCAAGCTTGACGCGGGTGAGAAGGGCGCTGTGCTTTCCTTCCGTCCGGATACGATCATGGACCCGCAGCACCTCATGGAAATCGTCCGCTCACGGCCGAACCAGCTGAAGCTTCGCCCAGACTCCAAGCTTGTGCATTCCGGGCTTGGCGGCGCGCCGGACCGGCGCATTCCACTGGTGAAGGCGTTCCTCAAGGAACTCGAAGCAGCTTGCGGCCTCGCGTCGGCAGAAGCGGCGGATGCGGTTTCCAAGATGGCGCAGCGGCGCGTGCCAGAGCCTGAAAACAAGTGGGGCAAGAAGCTGTCGTCCGGCTTCCTCAGCGAAGATTAGAGTGATCTGATGGAACCAGTTCGCCTGCCACGGATTTTTGATTTTTCGCAAATTCCTGCCCTCAACCAGCA
>NZ_JBBEBT010000309.1:0-2091 GCF_040882205.1 Hyphomonas sp. | reverse complement strand
AGCAACCGTTTGCGGTAATGTGCGTGGAAGTTGGCTTCGGCACTGGCGAGAAACAGTGCCGCGTGAGCGGTGTCCCATCCTGTGCCCATGAAACGCATCGGTACACGGGCGGCGCGTTCGGTGCGCAGGTCTTCTTCCGGTACGGCGCGCATCCTGGCGATGCCGCCGATGGCCATGGGCGTGTCCATCAGGCCGGGCGTAATTGCGTTGACGCGCACACCGCGCGAGGCGCCGGCCATCGCCGCGCTTTGCGTCAGCCGGTTCATGCCGGCCTTGGAAACCTCGTAGGCGAGCTGGTGGCCGCCGGCGATGGAGGCGAGCGAAGAGATGTTGACGATGGCGCCGCGCTGGCGCGCCAGCATGCCCGGCATGACCGCCTTCGTCAGCAGCCAGGCGCCTTTCAGGTTGATACGCAGTGTACGGTCGAACGCTTCTTCGGTCGCCTTGTGGGCGGGGCCGTCGCCGGCATCGCCTATACCGACATTGTTGACGAGAATGTCCGGCGGACCAAACGCGGCTTCGCAGGCAGCCGCGAGGGTGGCCGCGCCCTGGGCAGAGGAGATATCCGTGATGCAAAGATGCGCAGCGCCGCCTTCAGCGGTGATGTCATCCAGGGTCAGCTGGCCGCGCGCCTCATCCCGGTCGACGCAGAGAACTTTTGCGCCGGCGCGGGCGAAAAGGAGCGCGATGGCCTTGCCGTTACCGATGGTCTCGCCCGGTGCCTGTCCGGCTCCGCTGACGATGGCGATCTTTCCGGCGAGGCGCCCGGCGACAGGCGCGCCGCTCACCTGGCAAGGTCCGGATCGAGGGTGAGGTCATCGTCGAGCTGCACGCCGAATGAGTTCAGCATCATTGAAACCTGCGTGTACTGACCAACGGTCATCACGAGATCCATGCGCTGTTTCTCGGTGAGGGAGGAAAGCTCCGCCCAGGTCCGGTCTGTGATGAAACCATCGCTGGTCAGTTCGTCGGTGGCTCGGATCAGGGCGCTGTCGATGGGCGACCAGTCCGGCGAAAGCGGGCCTTCCTTAATGGACTCGATCTCGAAATCGGTCAGGCCGCACTGTTTGCCGATGCGAACATGCTGGGCCCATTCGTAACCGGATTTCCAGTTGAAGCCTGCGCGCAGGATGACGATCTCGCGCTCGCGCGGGGCAAGGCTGTTCTTGTCCGACAGAATATAGCCGCCCCAGCGCATGAAGGCACGGTAGGCATCCGGCGCGCGGGCGAGCGTGCGGAAGATATTGTAGACATTGCCGCGCCCGAACTGCGCGGCGAGCGCTTCGCGGTGATCGGCGTTCATGTCCGCGTCCGCGAGCGGCTGTATTCTCGGGGCCGTAAGCCTCATCTTCCTGTTTCCTCCGGTTTTTCTTTTCCCGGAGAGTAAAGGCCGGACCGGGCCGGGCAGCAAGCCCCGGTGTTTCAGGCGGGCGGCGGACCGAAGATGGCCGTGTTGTCGCGGTCGAGCGCGCCAGCGCGTGTGCGGGCGGGATCGGCAGCGGCGCGGTCGACGGCGTCGATGGTGGCGGCGTCGGCAATGCCGGTGATGGATAGGCCGTTTTCCTGCTGGAAGGACACCACGGCGCGGCGGGTGCCCTGACCGAAGATTCCGTCCACACCGCCGGTCAGGATGGCAAGGGCTTCGAGATCCATCTGGAGTTCGCGGACGCGGTCGCCCCGGTTTCCAACCTGCAGCGGCTTGAGGGACGGTGTGGGCGGCGCCGGCTCCGGCGCGACGTTCTGCGGGGCCTGCGTGACGGAGAGCGCCGTGTTCGTCCAGAGGATGCGCAGGTCTTCGTGGTTGGCTGCGGCGGTGTCGTTCGGATTGCCGCGATTGACGGCGCGCGAGACTTTCACGGCATCGTTCTGATCGGCATAGGCGTTCAGGCCGTTGGTTTTCCAGAAGGCGGCGGCGACTTCGATGGACTTGGTGAGGTCGCGCTTGATAATGTCGGGATCATTTGCGAGGTCGATGCCGGCGGCTTCGCCGTAGCGGGTGTAGTTGTCGCGTCCGGTGAGCTGGATGAAGCCGCGTCCGCGGAACTTCCAGCCGTCGCCGGGCTGGGTGTTGCCGAGGTCGGCGCGGCCGCC
>NZ_JBBEBT010000308.1:0-13400 GCF_040882205.1 Hyphomonas sp. | reverse complement strand
GAAGCTGAAATCCCCATCTGGCTCGGGGAGGTGCCGGCAAGCCCCGAAGAGATCGGCGCCGTCCTGCGGCCTTACGAAGATGAAGGCCGCTGGGACATGGCGCCGTCCGACGGCGCCGGTCAGAAGCGCAAATCAGTGCCCCCAGGCAGGACGACTTGTTCTGACAGTATGGGCGCTGCAGCCCGGCCGGCAATCCAGCAGGAACGCGGCGCCCTTTTTGGCGGACAGCTCGCAGCCGGCATGATCGGATCTTACCGGCCGGGAGGAATGGAGGCGGTCTTCCTCCAGGCCAGCGTGCTTCTTCCCGGTCGGTAGGATTGGCCTTGTCGAAAGGACTGCATGCCAGTGTCTTCCCGGCCGGGACAGTGCAGGCATGATCCGAAATGCAAAAGACTTCGGGCAAATGGCGGCCCAGGCGCGCAAGGGCCTTGGTATCACCCGGCGCGAACTGGCGCTCGCCATAAATTCGGGTGCACGCTTCATCGCCGACCTGGAAGCGGGCAAGGCGACGGCGCAGCTCGGCAAGGCGCACGCCGCTGCGCAGGCTGCGGGGTTGCGGCTCGGGGACAGTTGCGGCCATGCCGGCAGGCGGCGCCATGCCGGATACCTTCGTCGAGGAAATTTCAGGGCGGCGCCACCAGGGCCTGGTCCAATCCCGATGCGCCGGAAGAAGATCCGTCTGCGGACTGATACAAACCCGCGCTGACCCTCATCCAAGAGCCCGGTCCCGGAGACCGATGGACATGATGGTCCGCGGCTGATTGCTGAATTTGCTCCAGGCTTCGCAGCATGGGGCGACGATCTGTTCGTAATCCTTGAAGACGCGGTTTGAGAGCCAGTGATCGCGCATATACTGCCAGATGTTTCGGGGCCGGATTGAGCCCGGGCGATTTCGGCGCCAATGGCAGGATGGTAATGTTTTCTGGCACACTGAGTTTGGGCGTCGTGTGCCAGCCGGCCTGATCCATGATGATGACAGCATGTGCGCCGGGGGCGACAGCCTTGCTGATCCCGGCGAGGTGCGAGGTTCACCCCGAAGGTATTGCTACCCAAGGCAGGACCAGCCCGGCGCAGGCGCCGCGCGCCGGGCAGATCGCGCCAAAGGCGAGCCCTTGTGCGCCATTGGCCAGAGGACAATGGCGAGCGGCCCATTTCGTAGGCTGATCATGCGGGGCGATGGGGCGAGTGCCGCGCCGGGCCCAGCGCCCGTGTGATCTTGTTCTTCTGCCCGACGCGCGCCTCGTCTTAAACCAGATTTCCAGCGCGACGCCGGAACCGATCTTTGCCCCGATATCTTCCAAGGCTTTTGGGAAGTTTTTTTGAAATCCTCCTGAGCGAGCCCATTGGCCGCGGGTCTCCAACGACAACCCCTTCTCAGAGGCCTTGTTCCGGACCTGCAAATATGGGCCGACATGGCCGACAAAAGGGTTTGCCTTGACCGGGGAGGCACGTCTCTGGGTGAAAAGCTTCGCAGCCGGGTACAAAACCGAACATCACCACAGCGCCATCCGCTTCGTCACACCCGAAAGGCGTCACTGCCCCGAAGATCAGGCCCTGCTTGCCGGACGCTGCACGGTCTGCCAGGCAGCCCGTGAAGGCCGTCCCGCCCGATGGTCCGGCAAGACCCGAAACTGGCAACCTGCCGGCTCGGTCTGGCCGGGCCCAGAACGAGAAGGTAACGGGAAAGAAGGTCAGTGGGCCGACGACGCGCTCTCCCGAAAAGCGGGCGGCGGCGGCCCACTGACCGGGCACAAAACACGCGCAGCTTAAAATCAATCCGAACGGCAACTCCGTTGACAAACACCCGCAGTTAGGCGTTCACGAACCGAAGTCTAAAAGATATATCCTTTATGGCGAGGATGAATGGCCACACTATTTGACAAGCTCTGGGATCTCCACCGGGTTGCCGATGCGGGCGAGGGGTATGATCTCCTGGCCGTCGACCGGCTGCTCCTTCACGAGCGCACCGGCGGGATCGCACTGAAATCGCTGCGCGATCAGGGACTGGAAGTCGCTGATGCGTCGAGGTGTTTCAGCTTCATGGACCATATCGTGTCATTCCGGCCGGGACGGGGACGAGATGACGCCCGCTCGCCGGGCGGGGAAGCCTTCATCCTTGAAACGCGGGCGCTCGCCGCACAGGCGGCAATAACCCTCATCGACACGGACAATGCGGACCAGGGGATCGTGCATGTTGCCGCGCCGGAACTCGGTATCGCCCTTCCGGGATACTCAATCATGTGTCCGGACAGCCATACCTGCAGCCTTGGTGCACTTGGGGCACTTGCCTGGGGCATCGGATCCAGCGAAGCCGAACACATCCTCGCGACCGGGACGATCCGGGTCCAGAAACCGCGCCAGATGCGGATACGGATTGCCGGGGCCCTGGGCGCGGGGATCACCCCGAAGGATCTCGCCCTTTATCTCATTGCCCGCTATGGGGCCAAGGGCGGTAACCGCTGCGCTATCGAATTCTGCGGCCCCGCGATAGAGATAATGCCAGTCGAAGGCCGGCTGACACTTTGCAACATGGTCGTGGAATTTGCCGCCTTCACGGCGCTGATCGCACCTGACGAAAAGACGCTCGATTTCGTCCGGGGGCGGCGTCTGGCACCTTCCGGCGACATGCTCGCAGCGGCTGAAATCCACTGGCGCAGCCTCGCCTCTGACGCAGATGCCGCATTCGACGAAGAGCTGACCCTGGACGCCGGCGAGGTCACGCCGCAGGTCAGCTGGGGCACCAGCCCCGAGGAGACCCTCGCACTGGGGGCGACCATTCCCCATTCTGCGAACATCCGGGCACTGAATTATATGGGGCTCGCTGCAGGACAGCGCCTTGAAGGCCTGCCGATTGACGGCGCGTTCATCGGGTCATGTACCAACGGCCGGCTGAGCGATCTTGAACTGGCCGCCGAGCAGCTTCGTGGCAAACGGGTGGCGCACGGCGTGCGCGCCGTGTGCGTGCCCGGATCGAAAAGCGTCAAACGCGCAGCCGAAGCGCGCGGCCTCGACCTTGTGTTCCGCAAGGCCGGTTTTGAATGGGGCGAACCTGGCTGCGCCATGTGTTTCTATGCGGGCGGCGAAACCTTCCCGCCGGGCGCGCGCGTTATCTCTTCGACGAACCGCAATTTTGAAGGCCGGCAGGGGCCCGGCGTAAGAACCCATCTCAGCAATCCGGCGGTCGTTGCCGCGTCTGCTGTTGCCGGGCGTATCAGTTTGCCGGATCCGGGCCTTTTCCAGGAGGATTCCGTCTGATGCCCGACCCGCTTGTGATGCATGCCGGATATGCCGGCGCGCTGATGATCGACAATATCGATACCGACCAGATCATTCCCTCGCGCGAGATGCGGGCGGTCAGCCGGGAGGGCCTTGGCGGCGGGCTGTTTGCGGGCTGGCGCTACGAGGACCCTGGCGCGCGGCTGGAAAAGCCCGGCTTTGTCCTGAACCGCGCGCCGCGCCCGTCGATCCTCGTCTGCGGCCATAATTTCGGATGTGGTTCTTCGCGCGAGCATGCAGTCTGGGCGCTCGCCGAGTATGGAATCCGTGTCATCATTGCCAAGTCGTTCGGCGAGATCTTTCATGGCAACTGCCTGCGCAATGGAATTCTTCCGGTGACATTGCCCGAGGCAGAGGTCGACCGGATCGCCGCCAAGTGCGACGGCGCGATGATGGACGTCGATGTCCGTACACAGACAGTATCAGCCCCCGGTCTCCCGGGCTGGACCGGCAGGTTCGAAATCGGCGCCTTCCCGAAACGGCTTGTCCTTGAAGGTCTTGATCCGGTCCGGCTGACGCTGAAGGATGCGGGTATCATAGGTGAGTTCCTGGATGCCGACCGGGCGCGGCGGCCATGGGTCTACGCCTAGGACGTCTCTGCTGAGGCAGCCAATGACCCGTCCGCCGTCTCGACAATACCGGAACCGATCAAAGCCTGGATTTCCTCGGGCAAGAGCCCAAGGCTTTCAAGGATGCTGCGCGACTGGGCGCCGGCGCGGGGCGGATTGAGGAAAAGGCCGGGACGTTCGCCGTCAATCGCAAGGGGCAGGGCGGGCAGCGAGACCTTGCCTCCATCCGGGAGCGTCATTTCGAGCAGTCCGCCTCCAGCCAGAAGGTGCGCGTCCCCGAACAGGTCCTCCGGACGCTGGATGGGCGCAAAGGGAAGACCCGTTTTTTCGAGTTTCGACATCAGTGCCGGCTTCGTGAACCCGGCAAATACTTCGCGGAGGCGGGGTATAATCTCCCCGCGCCGCGCAACGCGGGCATTGTTGGAGGCGAGCGAGGGGTCGGCGCCCCATTCTGCGAGCCCGAATTCCTTGCAGAACGCCGTCCACTGACTATCTGACACAACGCCAACGAAGACTTTTTCCCCGGCCTCCACATCAAACACGTCATACACGGCCCAGGCCGAAATCCGGGCCGGCATGGGCGCGGCGGGTTCGCCGGTTACCGCAAACTGGGCCATGTGCTGGCCGACGAGAAAAACTGTTGTCTCGAAAAGCGAGGCGCTGATGTGTCTTCCCTTGCCCGACAGGTGGCGGTCCTGAAGCGCAGCGAGAATGCCGATGGCGCCAAACATGCCGCCGGTGACGTCGATGACCGAGGCGCCGGCCCTGAGGGGGCGCCCGGGCGGGCCTGTCATATAGGCCAGACCGCCCATCATCTGCGCGACTTCGTCAAGCGCTGTGCGGTCCGCATAGGGCCCGTCAAGGAAGCCTTTTTCTGAACAGTAGATCAGCCGCGGGTTGCGCGCCGACAGGCCCGCATACCCAAACCCCATAAGGTCCAGCGCGCCGGGCCTGAAATTTTCGATGAAGATGTCCGCCTGATCGATCAGCTTCAGGGCGATCTGCCTGCCCCTCGGCGACTTCAGGTCAATGCAGAGGCTCTTCTTGTTTCGGTTATACATCGAGAAATAACCGGCGCCCGAGCCCTTCAGAGTTCGGGTCTTGTCCCCCCCGAGAGGTTCAACCTTGATCACATCGGCGCCAAGATCAGCGAGCACAAGTCCGGCTGCCGGACCCATGACCATATGCGTAAACTCCACCACCTTTAGGCCGGCCAGAAGCCCGGTCGCCGAAGTCATGCCTTTCATCCCTCGTCCTGCCCGCAAAAGGGCTTTGAATCTGCAACGACTGTCAATAGATATATCATTTGAAACCTACGTCACTCCTCCGCCGGTCGCAAGGAACTCTGTTCAATGACGCAGTCCAAAGTCCTGATCAGTGAAGTTGGCCCGCGCGACGGCCTGCAGAATTGCGGTGCGGTCATGCCCACGGAGGCCAAGAAAAGGTGGATTGGCGCGCTTGCCGCGGCGGGACTGAGGGAGATTGAAGTCGGCTCCTTTGTCTCGCCCAAGCTGCTGCCGCAGATGCAGGACACGCCGGAGATCACACGCTTTGCCAAAACGATTCCCGGTCTGGTCGTCGCGGTACTTGTGCCAAACCTCAAGGGCGCGCAAGCCGCTGTGCAAGCAGGCGCCGACAAGATCACGTTGCCCCTCTCGGTCAGCGAGACCCATTGCCTGCGCAACATCCGCCGAACGCATGACGAGGTCATTGAGGATGCCCGCGCCATTGCAGCCCTGGTCAAAGGAACCGGTCCGGGCCGGCGCCCGCACTTTGAAGGCTCGCTGTCGACTGCGTTCGGTTGTACCCTCGAAGGGCCGGTGCCAGAAAGCGTCATCCTGCGCTGCGCTGAGCGGCTGATGGCCGCCGGCTGCGACGAAGTCGGTCTCTCCGACACGACAGGCTATGGCGACCCGGCAGCCGTGCGGCGCCTGATCCGCGCTGTGCGCGGCGTCGTCGGCGCGCAGAACCTGACGGGAATCCACCTCCACAACACGCGCGGTCTCGGCCTTGCCAACGTGCTGGCCGCCTATGACGAAGGTATCACCACCTTTGACAGCTCCCTCGGCGGCCTCGGCGGGTGCCTGACCGCGCCGGGCGCCAGCGGCAATGTGGTCACCGAGGACCTTGTGTTCATGTTCGAAGCCATGGGTGTTGCGACCGGCGTTGATCTGGAAGCCCTGATGGCGACCCGCAGCATCGTGTCGGCGGCCTTGCCCGGCGAAGAGCTCTACGGGTTCACGCCGCGCGCCGGGCTCCCGCTCGGGTTCCGGCCGGCGCGAGCAGCCGGCCCGGCCGTCTGAACGGGCCAGATCAGATGAACAATCTTCCGGCCCTCCTGACCCTGATCGGATACTCGGCATTCCTTGTCGCTGCCGGCGTCTGGGCTTCTCGCCGCGCGGTGTCTCCGGACGGGTTCCTGCTGGGCGGACGCGGTCTCGGTCCCTGGGTTGCGGGCCTTGCCTACGCCGCGTCCAGTTCGAGCGCCTGGGTGCTGCTCGGTTTCTCCGGGTTCGTCTATTCATCGGGTCCGTCTGCGCTCTGGATGATACCGGGGATCCTTCTCGGTTATGCCGCCGTCTGGCTCTGGGCGGGACCGGTCCTGCAGGCCGCAAGCCGCGAAAAGGGTCACCTGACCCTGACCGGCTTTATCAGTGAGCCGGCAGGGCCACGCATGGCGCGCTGGATAAAAATTGCCGCATCGGCGATGATTGTGTTCGCCTTCGCCTATTATGCCGCCTCCCAGTTCCAGGGCGCCGGGACTGCATTTGACAGCCTCTTCGGCACCGGCATGGCCGCCGGGATCCTCCTCGGGGCGGCTGTGATCGTCGCCTATACTTTCCTCGGCGGCTTTATCGCCGTCTCCGTCATCGATACCTGCCAGGGCATCCTGATCGGCGTTGTGGCGATCGTGCTGCCGGCGGCCGGGTTCTTCGCGGCAGGCGGGCTGGACGGCCTGAACGAGGCTGTCGGATCGGCACCGGAAACTTACCGGGACGGTTTCGGCGGGCGCGCCGGATGGGTGGCCGGCGGGTTCGTGCTCGGTCTTTTTGCGACCGGTTTCGGCGCGCTTGGCCAGCCCCACCTGATTGCCTGGATCATGGCAGCCCGTGACCGGCGCGCGCGCGTGACGGGCGCCGGGATCGCGATCGCCTGGGGCCTTATCGTCTATACGGGGATGGCGGTGCTCGGCCTCTCCGCACGGGCCCTGTTCGGCGCGGATGCGCCGGCTGAAGGGGTCTTCCTCCGGCTTGCCGATGATCTTCTGCCAGGCATTCTTGCCGGCATTATCGCTGCGGCCATTCTGTCGGCAATCATGTCCACGCTCGACAGCCAGCTGCTCGTGGCCGGCGCTGCCATCAGCCATGATCTCGGCCTTAGCCGGTTGCTTGGCGGGCGCGATGTCCTGGCCTCGCGTCTCGCAATCGTATTCTTGTGCAGCGCAGCGGTCGCCCTGTCGCTCGTGTTCCCGGCGTCGATCTTCGATCGCACCCTGTTTGCCTGGACGGCCCTGGGCGCAGCGTTCGGGCCGGTAGTCGCGGCGCGGGCACTCCGGCTTGCGGTCACCGGGACCGGGGTGTTTGCGTCCCTGCTCGCCGGGTTCGGGGCAGCGCTCGCCTTCGAATTCTGGCTTCCTTCCGGACCCGGCGCCGTCTGGGCACGTACGCTGCCCTGGGCGGCGGCGTTCCTGGCGCTCAGGGCCGGTGATCTTGCGGAGAAGTCGCACGCCGCCCACCATACGAGGCTTGGCGAACAGGGCTAATCATGTCACATATCAAATGATATATCATTTGGAGGGAACTGATGATCAATCTTCCGCGTACCGCTGCAGTTGCGGTCCTGGCTTTCATGCTGGGCGGGTGCGCTTCGACCGGCGAAGCCCAGGTTGCACGCCTTGATCCGGCCAATCCGGCCGATTCGCTGACGATCGGACGCAAGGTCCAGTGTTCGACGGTCGATAACGAACCGGTTGTCTACTGGTGGCACGGGATCGCCTATTCCCGCCGGCAGGGCGAGAAGGATGTCCACCTGTTCGACGTTGAAGGCATGAATATCCGCGCCTGCTCGTCAATCACCGATGAGAAAGGCAACAAGGGTTACCACCTCGTGTCGCGCGAGATCCTGCTCTATCTCGACAAGGAGACCGGCGAGGTTCTGAAAACCTGGGACAATCCCTGGTCGGGCGAGAGCGTCAATGTTCTGCACGTCGCCAATGATCCGGTGAACTTCAAATCCTTCGAAGTCGGACGTGACGGCCAGCCGGCAATCTGGGGCGGCGAAATCATGGGGCAGCAGTGGTGGTACCGCTCGACATTCCCGCTCTGGTATCCAAACCCCCTCGGCGGAGATTTCCAGAAGGAAATCGGCGGCACCTACCACGCCACCGAAATGTTCGACTTCTTCGGGCGCACGGACGATATCCTCGATCCAGGGACAAAGACGGCTGAGGTCTGGGTGGGCTGGGCACGGATGGCCGACTGGCTTCCCTGGATGGCGATGAACGGGCGCGAAGGCCTGATGTACATGCATACCGCCGGCAAGAAGCTCTCCGGGATCGACGAACTGTCGGATACGATGAAGGCGGAGATTGCGGCCAACTATCCGGACTATGCCAGCCCGCCGCCGCCAGGCGATCCGCGCGCCAATATGACAAGCTGGAAATACTTCCAGGGTGTGCGGGACGGCACGATCACGCCGCCGGCACGCTGAGACGGCAAAGCCGCAGAAAAAAGGCAGGCCGGAGAAGCACTGGAGAAGCACTGGAGAAGCACTGGAGAAGCCCTCCGGCCTGCCTGCTTTGCCGCGTCGGTCAGGCCGCGGTCAGAATTCCTGACCCTCATAAGCGCCCCAGTCGCGCGTCACGAACCGCTCATCGACCAGTGTGCGCTGGAAGAGGCGGTCAGCCTTGAACCATTGCCAGACGCGCGAGCGCGATTGTCCGTCATCGGACAACTGGATCATTTCGTAGAGATAGAGATCTGGCTCGCCGGTACGTGTCCAGTTGAGCATCGTGGTCCGCTTGAAATCGTCCAGCGCCACGTCGCAGGCCCAGCCGACAATGAATTCATTGTCCCATTTGAGGCGGCCCTTTTCGACCGCGGCCGGAAAGTCACGTACCTCGCGCCGCCCATCGGGCCAGCGGTAATGGTTGGTCTGGTGGTAGGGGTGGCCGGCGTCTGGAAACCTGCAGATCAGCCGCGACTGGTGCTCGTCGGTTTTGTTCCCCACCGCATCGAATTGGCGGTAACAGCCCTCCCAGACGCCTTCATGGCGGGCCAGCAAAGGCATGATTTTCTTCAGTTCATTTGATGAAACAGTCTCGGCCACGGCCACCCCTTTCGCTGGATTGAACTGTGCCCGGAATGACACGCGTTCATCAGAAATGTCTTGTTTCGGGTCACAAAGGGGCTTGCCAAGCCCGGAAACGCGACGGAAGGTAAAAGATATATCATTTAAGCTTCATGTCGAGGCTCATGTTGACGCAGCGGGGAGATCACAGATGAAGAAGTGCTTTTTGATGGCAGGCGCAGCCGCCTTTGCCCTCTCGGTCCAGGTGGCGCCGGCCATCGCGCAGGAGGTCGAGGACGAGGGTGAGCTGAAGCAGGACACGATTATTGTCAGTGCCCGGAAAAAGGAAGAAAGCCTGCTGGAAGCGCCTGTCGCGGTGAGCGCTTTCGACTCCTCGGCAATCGAAAACCTGCAGCTGGAATCGGTAGATGATATCGCCCGGTTTACCCCGGGGCTATCTTTCTCGAAAGCTTTTGGCCGCTCGACCGAGCGCCCCGTTATCCGCGGACAGTCGAACGTGCTTGCCGGGGTCCAGTTCGGCGTCGAATCCGGTACGGCCTATTTCATCGACGGGGTCTATTACTCAGGATCAATCCAGAACCTCGATCCCAACGACCTTCAGCGTGTCGAGGTCATCAAAGGCCCGCAATCGGCCCTGTACGGACGAAATACTTATGCCGGCGCGATCAATTTCATCACCAGGGGCGGCGCGGATGAATACGAAGGATCCGGTAAGGTTCGATACGGCACCAATGGCACGCGGGAATACTCCGCCTCGCTCGCAGGACCGTTGCTGCCAGGCCTGACCGGGCGTCTCTCGGTGCGCGATTATGAGTATGGCGGCGAGCACCGCAACCTCGTGACGGAGGAACTGGTTGGACAGGAATCCACGTTCAGTCTCTCCGGCGTGCTTGACTGGAAGCCTGTCGAGAGTTTCGATAGCCGGCTTCGGGTCAATTTCACGGAAGACCGGGACGGAGCCCTGCCGCTCTTCCTCCAGACCGCTGAACAGAACAACTGCCTTCCCGGTTATCGCTCGCAGGCTTTCTGGAGCCGGTCCGGCAGCACGAACCGGAACCAGTACTATTGCGGGGTGATCGCCCCACAGCCCGTGCAATTGAACACCGGCCCTGACGCAGATGGCATCCCGAATCTCATTCCTGGGGTACCGATCAATGCGACCAACGTGTTCCTGCCCAGGGCTTATGGCCTCACAGATGGCACCGCCTTCGACGGCATTGCGCGCGACCTCTATGTTGTCTCATCGATCAGCACGCTCCGCTTCGGCGATACCGGTTGGGAGATGGGGCTCCTCGCCGGCTATTCCGACGAGCACCTCAAGACCGGTTACGATTCGGATCACTCGCCCGTCAACTTCTTCCTGTTTGGGCCCGCGGCGGAGCCTTTCTTTGCCAACACTAACCGCAAGGATATCGAGGATTACAGCGCCGAGTTTCAACTGCGCTCGCCGCAGGACGCGCGCCTGCGGGGCATGATCGGTCTCTATCTCTACGACCAGCTTATCAATGAAGGTGACATCACCTTTGCCAACCCTTAGGGACGCAACCTCGACAATGGCAAGCGGACGACCCGCAACGAAGCCGTGTTCGGCCTCTTGGAACTTGACGTTACAGACCGCCTGACAGCGACACTTGAAGGACGCTACGCCGAGGAGACCAAGACAGATCGCACATCTATCGCCACGCCGCGTGTATCTTATGAAAAGTTCACACCGAGGCTTACCGTCGACTACGATCTTAGCAATGGCGGCACGATTTACGGCGTCATCGCTCAGGGTGTGAAGCCCGGCGGCATCAACGGCGCAATTGGTGAGGCTGTTGGCCTGCCGACCTACGAACAGGAAGAGTCTGATAATTTCGAGGTCGGCGTGAAGACGCCGCTTCCCGATATCGGTGCGGGTGCCTGGAACCTTACCGTCGCGGGCTATTTCACTGATGCCACGAACGTCCAGCTGACCTCGGCCGTCGCCGCCACCAGCGGCGCGATCACATCGATCGCGACAAACCAGGGCGCGGGAGAAATCAAGGGGATCGAGGTAGACCTGACTGGTGCGGTCAACGATATCCTGAGCGGCGGCGTCAACTATGCATGGACCGACGCACAATTCACCGAAGGGTGCGACGCGGATGAATGGATCCTGACGTCAGGCGGCGGAAACTTCACCAGTCCTGCCAATCAGACCGGTAACAATTTTACCGGCCTTTTCCCGGGCTCGGGGCCGGCTTCCTGCTCGATTGCAGGACGCCAGTTCCCCCTCACTTCCGAGCATCAGGCCAGCGCCTTTGCGCGGGCGGATTTCCGGGAGGCCGGTCCGTTCGGCTCTGACTTCTTCATTTCCGGCGACGTAACTTATGAAAGCTCGAAGTTCGTCCAGGTCCACAACCAGGCCGAGACGGGCGCGGCGACGATCCTTGGTGCGCGCTTCGGCTTCGAGACCGACAAATGGACCCTCGCGGCGTATGGTCAGAATATCAATGACGAGGACTCGATCGCCATCGCGACCCGCTGGCTGCAAGGGCCCTACTTCTCGACCGGGTTCAGCCCGAACACCGCGCCTGTGACAGCGTCCCGGTCGGCGCCGCGTGCTTTCTTCGGATCGCTTCGCCGCGGGCCGCAGTTCGGGGCTGAGCTGCGTGTCCGCTTCTGAGGCGGAGCGTTCTGTTGCAACTCGGGCGCCGGTTCTCCTGAACCGGCGCCCTTTTTCTGGAGGAAGCGAACATGATGGCGCGCTGCCGTAACCTGCTCCTGATCCTTTTTTCGCTGCTGGCCGGCGTATCGACGCCTGGCGCCTCCGAAACCCGCCCCTCCGCACCTTATCTTTCACGCGACGAAGACGAACTCGTCCGTCTGCTGACGGGAACGTGGAGCAATGATCGACAGGTTTTCTTTGCTGCGGAAGCGGGCCATGACGCGGCGCGCCTTTCGCCGCTCCAGGTCCTGGTCCTTGCGCCGGAAGAGGGCGTGCCCGGCCGGCTCAACTCACGCCGCGAAACGCCGGGTGCGGCGCCCGAGGCCTGGTTTAACGCTTTCAGAGCGGACGAACAGGCGGGCGCTGTCGTGCAGGAGATCCTTCATACGGATGGTGCAGCGGCGGGTTGTGAGATCTGGTGGACGCGGGCGGCCGGGAGCTTTGGCGGCACGGGCCGCGGCGATGGCTGCAGCGCGGTGTTCTCGGCGCCGGAAGGCGCCGGCCCGCCCGCAATCAGCCTGTCAGTGTCCGCTACCGAATTCCAAGTCCGGTCCGCACGGGCCGGCGCTGTCATTGACCTGCAGATGCGCCGCGCACGGCCATTTGTCTGCTGGGCAGGCGTCCTGAAAGGCGCCTCGCACGGCGACAGCGGGGCCGGGCTGGCAGACTGGGACTTCCGGAGGGGCGTCTCCCTGCATGACCAGGGCGGCGAGGCTGTCATCGAGACGACCGAGACGCCGCCGCGCCGCATCCGTCTGAAGCTGCGCGATGTGGATTGGCCGTTCGGCGACCGACGCCCCTCCCTGACGCTCTACATCCATGAAGCCGATGATGCGCGCGCTGTTTCCTATGCCTGGACCGAGGGCGGCGCCGACAGGATCGGAATCAACCTGCGCTGGATACAGGCGAGCTGTACCCGTGCGGACTTGGACGGCTAGCCGGCTGCCGCCTCTGCGACTTCGAACGCCGCGCGTTCTGCTGACTCCATCGCGCCTTCCATACCTGTGTGCAGGTAGGAGAGGTGCTCTCCGGCAAAATGCAGGCGCCCGGACGGCGCGCCCATCTGCTGCGCCCAGGCGGCGATCTGGCCGGGCGCCCAGTGCGTGTAGGCGCCGCCCGAGAAGCTCTGGCTTTCATCCCACCGTACAACTTTCAAGCCGCGCACCTTTGCGCCCCGCAGTTTCAGGAACGCAGTGGCCGCAAGGTCAAACCAGCCCTCGTCCGAGAGCCCGCGTCGCACGCCGTTGCCGTTGACCCAGCAGGTCAGGCTCGCGATCTCCCCCGCCTCATCATGGTTTGCAAATACGCGTTCGATTGCCGTGTCGGTCCACATTTCCGCGGGCAGGCCGTCCGCCTCCCAGAAATGTGTTTCCGGGGCTAAGTGGATCTGGTGGATCTGTGTGTAGGGAAGCGCGTTGATGGCTTCCGCGCGCAGCGCAGCAACCGGATCTGCGTTTGCGGGACTGAGGATGACGCTGTTTCGCATGGCGGCAAAGGGCAGCGAACAGATAACATAGGGCGCCGTCAGGGTTTCAGCGGGGGTGCGGATTTCGACA
>NZ_JBBEBT010000307.1:0-13410 GCF_040882205.1 Hyphomonas sp. | reverse complement strand
GGGCCGCTCCCTGGACGGGTTCGGCGCCGCCAGGCCCTGACAGCTGGCCCGTGCGGACCTCGCAGGACCAAGGTGGTCAGACGGGATTATCCACCGGCTGTTCGACCCGGCTCGCCCGGATCGACGTCCCTGCAGGGCGCGCCTGCCGTTGCCTCAGGCGCGGCTCCTGCCGGGCAGATGAGGTGGAGATTGCACCAGGAGCGCACCCGGCAGGATTGGCAGCGCGCAAGAAATTTCAGTCAGGTGTCATCGCGGTGGAAGCCGGGGGACGGAGGGGATTGTTTTTTCTGGAGTTATGGGTCCCGGCTTTCGCCGGGATGACACGGAAAATCAACTCTGGGGCTGGGCAAAACAGGCGCCGGGCCGCAGGCGCAGGTCATACTTGGTGCACCATAAACTCGCCCGCCCTTCACACTTGCGGCGCTTTGCGCCGCAATGAATCGCGAGAGTGCCGCAATCCGCGCAAATGCTCGCCGCACTCCGTTGATTTTGTTGAAGCTCCACCAATGGAGGGCTTTTGAAATGGACCGAGCTGTGATTGAACCTACTGCCAAGCGGACTGAAGCTCTTTCCAGCTTCCGGCTGGCCGAGAAGGACAAGGCAATGACGACACTTGCACTGGTGGACGATGACGAGAACATCGTGGCCTCGCTCAAGATCTTCTTCGAAGCGGAAGGCTACCAGGTGCGTACCTACCATGACGGCGAAGCGGCCCTGCCCGCGTTGACCGAAAGCCCGCCGGACATCGCCATCCTCGACGTGAAGATGCCGAAGATGGACGGCATGGAGCTTCTGCGCCGACTGCGCCAGACCTCAGAGTTGCCGGTGATCTTCCTCACCTCGAAGGATGAAGAGATCGACGAAGTGATTGGCTTCAATATCGGCGCCGACGATTTCGTGCGCAAGCCCTGTTCCAACCGCCTGCTGGCGGAGCGCGTGAAAGCCGTTCTTCGCCGGGCACGCGGCGGTGTGGCTGGCCCGGAAGAGGGCGACTCCAAGCCGATCGTGCGCGGCAAGCTGGTGCTGGACCCCAACCGCCATGCCTGCACCTGGGACGGCAAGACCGTGCGCCTGACGGTGACCGAGTTCCTGATCCTGCAGGCCCTCGCCTCCCGCCCCGGCTATGTGAAAAGCCGCGACCAGCTGATGGACGCGGCCTATGATGACCAGATCTATGTCGATGACCGCACCATCGACAGCCACATCAAGCGCCTGCGCAAGAAGTTCCGGGAAGTGACCGATGAATTTGATGCGATCGAAACGCTCTACGGCGTCGGCTATCGCTACACCGAGTAAGCCTCCGGCAGAATTGTACATCGGCGGGGCGGGAGACGAGAGCTCCCGCCTTGTCCTTTCCTATGCCGAGGCGCGCCGCCAGCAGGTGCGCGGCAAGCGCGACGTGCATTACCTCCCCCACTGGAAGATCACCGTGGCGCAGCGCCTTGCGATGGAGCTGGCCGCCGAGGGCCGGCCGCTGGCGCTGATCGGGCATAGCTGGGGCGCGGATACCGTGGTGCGGGCCGCCAAGATGCTTGTGGCGCAGGCTTTCCTGATCGGGGCCGACCCCGTGGCCAAGCCGCTGACGCGGCTGACGGCGCGCGATGACCGGCCGGCCAGTGCCGCGCAGGTGGTGCATGTGGACGCGGTGCCATCGGCCTATGACCGGTCAGACCTCGTTAAAGCTGCGGGCTTTTTCACCGGCGGCGGCGTGCCGCGTGCGTTCCAGATGGCGGACACGCGGATCGACACGGCGCTCAACCACTGGAACTTCCGGGGCATGATGGAAGCGCGCGGGGCCGACGGGCAAAGCGCCGAGGACTGGCTTGCCGGGTTCCCGGACCTGCTGCTCAGCCGAACAGTTGGCTGAACCGCGCGGACCAGTTGGGTAGCATCAGGGTCAGGAACAGGAAACCTATCCCGGCGAAAACGCAGAGCGGCGAATACAGGCGCCGGTTGAGCGAGAGATAAGGCTGCTCCGGCGCCGCGCGCTCGAAGGCTGGCAGCACACCGGCAACGCCCCGACCGAGGAAAACCAGGGCCAGCAACAGGCCCACGGGCGCGAGGAAAGGCTTCGATCGGGGAACCGCTTCACTATAACCGCCCATCAGGAAAGCGGCCATGGCAGCGGCAAAGAACAGGACGCTCAAATATACGAAGGCGGCGCGCGACGGCACCCGCGTGATGCCGCGACGGCCGATCAGGGAGCGGGCCAGTGCCTGTTCATTGGAGAACGGGAAGGTCACGCCGGCTGACCAGACGAGGTACAGCCCGTCTACACAGGCGAGCAGGATCGCCAGACCGTTGCCGACTATATCTGCCAATACAGGCCTCTTCCGCCATACCCGAAGGCGGACAATACATGCTGGGCACGCTTGCCGCCAGAGCCGCGATTGAATAGCCAAGGGCCTGATCCTTACATGATAGACAGAACAATAGGAGTTTGCCCGATGTCTGACCTTGAAAACACGCTGCTGCTGGAAACCTCGCAGGGCAGGGTGACCATTGCGCTGCGCCCGGATCTGGCCCCCGGCCACGCCGCCCGCATCAAGGAACTCGCGCGTGAGGGGTTTTATGACGGCATCGTCTTCCACCGCGTGATCGCCGGGTTCATGGCGCAGACCGGCTGTCCGAAAGGCACTGGCACCGGCAATTCGAAGAAGCCGGACCTGAAAGCCGAGTTCAATGGCGAGCCGCACGTGCGCGGCACCTGTTCGATGGCGCGCACTTCGGCGCCCAATTCGGCCAACAGCCAGTTCTTCATCTGCTTCGGTGACGCCTCGTTCCTGAACCGGCAGTACACCGTGTGGGGAGAGGTTACCGAGGGCATGGACGCCATCGACGCGCTGGCGAAGGGCGAGCCGCCGAAAAACCCTGACCGCATAATCTCGATGCGGGTTGCAGCTGACGCCTGATCGCAGCAAGGCGGCGGCGGGAGGGGAGCATCGGCATGGCTGAACCAAGCGCCCCACGCCGCCGGCCGCCTGCACGGCGCACCGCGACGATCCTCGGATCGCGCATTGCGCGGCTGATCTTTGTCTCGAACCTCGCGGGCCTCGCGATCCTCATCATCGGCGCGATGGTGCTGAACGAGATGCGGGCGGGCTTCGTGGCATCGAAGCAGCAGGACCTGGAAGCGCAGGCGCAGATCTTTTCGAGCCTGCTATCGGACGATGCGACAACGCCGGAGCCGGGCCTCAACCATGATGCCGCGCGCCAGACGCTCGAGCGGCTGAACCTTCCCGAGCGGGTGCGGGCCCGTATCTTCACGCAGGAAGGTGAGCTGATCGGCGACAGCTATTACCTCTCCGACCGCGTGGACGTGACCGCCCTTCCCCCGCTGGCTGAGCCGGGCTTCCTGGCGCGCACGGGGCGCGACCTTTCGGAGTGGGCCGGCAATGTGTTCGGCTTTTTCTCACCGCGCCGCACCTCCGAAGCGCTCCGCACACAGAGCCTCGAGGAAGAGTTCGAGATTGCAGCGCTAGGCGGGCAATCCGCCAGCCAGCGGTTTTCCGACCGGGGCCAGCGCGTGATTTCCGTGTCCCTGCCGGTGCAGCGGGTTTCGGCGGTGGTCGGCGTACTGGTGCTGGAAGCCAGCGATATTGACGAGATCATCCGCGCCGAACGGGTGGCTCTGGTGCCGTTCATCGGTGTGGCTGTGCTGATGGCATTCATCACGTCCGTGATGCTGACGCTCGGGATCGCCCGGCCCTTGCGGCGCCTCGCTTTGGCGGCCGACCGTATCCGTTCGGGCGCGTCCGACCGGATCGACGTGCCTCTGCTGACCCAGCGCACCGACGAGATCGGCGACCTGGCGACATCCATCCAGAGCATGACCGAAGCGTTGCTGGAGCGTATCGAGGCGAACGAGCAGTTCGCCGCCGATGTGGCGCACGAGCTGAAGAACCCGCTGACCTCCATCCGCTCGGCGGTGGAGACACTGGAGCGGGTGAAGGATCCCGACGCCGCCACGCGGCTGCGCCAGGTGATCACCTCAGATGTCAAACGCCTCGACCGTCTGATCACAGATATTTCCAACGCGTCGCGCCTCGAAGCAGAAATGACACGCCTGCCGAGCGAGCAGATCGACATTGCCCGGTTCGTGCGCGATGTGGTGCGCACCTATGAAGGCATCGGCGATGGCGAGTCCGCGGTGCATGTAGCATTTACTGATGCCACGATGGGCGCCCGGCTGATCGTGCGGGGGCGTGAAGGGCCGCTGGGACAGGTGCTGCGCAACCTGATCGACAATGCACGCTCATTTTCTCCGGCAGGCTCTACTGTTGAAGTCAAGCTCGACCAGACGAATGAAGGGCCGCGCACGATTGCGCGGCTGATGGTGGAGGATTCCGGCCCCGGCATTCCGCCAGACAAGCTGGAGACAATCTTCAACCGTTTCTACACGGACAGACCGAAAGGCACGGCCTTTGGCAACAATTCCGGCCTTGGCCTGTCCATCGTGAAGCAGATCATCGCCACGCACCGAGGCAAGGTCTGGGCAGAAAACAAGGCCGAAAGCGGCGCGAAGTTCACGGTTGACCTGCCGGCTGCCTGACCGGGTTCACCCGACGCGGAGCTGCGGCTTGTAGCCGAATTTCTGCGCCAGGCGTTTCACGCGGGCCGCCACCGGACGCGGCAGGAAACGCGCCGCCTGAGGCCGCGACACAAGAGCGCCGAGAGCGCCCGGGAATTTTTTCTGGCGCGCCATGATGATGAAATTCTCGAAGGCTTCGGCGTCTCGCAGGGCGATCTCGTGACGGCGGAGCGCGCGCAGGTCTGCCGCCGAGAGCCGGCCCTGATGACGCCGGGTGAACGGCTCGTAGACGGGGCGTTGCAGCGAGTAGACATTCTGCGTGCCGCGCGTGCGCGACAGCGACGCGGGGCGCACGGCATAGCGATACAGGGGTTCGGGATGGACCGCGAGGCGCGCGCCATAGGCAAGAAGGTCCGCGACGAACCAGCAGTCTTCCGCAACTCTCAGATCGGCGACATACTCGGCGCTGTGAGCGGTGATGAATGTGCGCCGGAAAATCGGTTTCAGATAGCCGTAGAGCGGGGCGTTGCTATCAACATGGTTTGCGCCCAGCCAGCCCGTAAGATCAACCGGGATGAGGTTTAGGGATGGGCCGCCGAGATAGGAGGGACCGTCCGCCTGCAGATCGCCGAACGGTACGAGCTTCATGTCGTCGGCGAGGATATCGAGGTTCTCGCGCTCGGCAATGGTGACCAGCGTTTCAAGGCGCGCAGGCTCGAAGGCATCATCGGAGTCCAGCACGGCGATCCATTTGCCGGTCGCCTGACGCATGCCGAGATTGCGGGCGCGGGCTACGCCGCCGTTTTCCGGTGCGCGCACAATACGCACTCGGGCATCACCCTTGGCCGCCGCGAGCGCCGCAGCGCCCGTCTCGTCCGGCGAACAATCGTCCACGACGATGAGTTCCCAGTCGGCGAACGTTTGCGCGCGCACGCTCTCCACTGCATGCGCGATGAAGGCGGCGGCTTTCCAGGCCGGCATGACGATGGACACCGTCGGCGTGCTCATGTCTCTCCCCGGGCTGAGCTGGCAACCCTTATGCCAGAAACAGCTATAACAAAGCTTTTACCAACACGCCCGGATTTACCGGACCCGGCGGCGCGAGGCGCTGGTTCTTCATATATTTCCAGTTGCGGGGCTCGCCCCCGGCCAGCCATTCCGCGGCCCGTTCGATGCGGCGGTCGCGGGTGGCCGCTGCGGGCTTTGAGGTTTCCGGCGATTTCGCCAGGTCAGCGGGAACTCCCGGCGGCGGTTTCGGCGCCTTCGGCTTACCCGAAAGGCCAGCCTCGGACGCCTTCATACACGCCTTGAGGATTTTCGTCAGCGCAGCTTTCGCGGGCAGGACTGCCATGCAGCGCATCTTGCCGAACACGCCCATCCCCTCCGTCAGCTGGCCAGTGTTTTCGCCCTCGACAAAGAGGCGGACACGGCCCCTGGAGCCGGCAAGACCGCAGAGAATCTTCGCGCGGCAGACGCGCGCAGGCATGCCCCATTTGATCGCTTCCTCCGCCTCCGGACAAATCGCATGGGCCTGATCGCGCAGACGCGCCAGCACCGGGCGGGCAAACTCCGCTGGCTTTGCGATAGAGGCGTCTGCGCGGGCATCTGTCTGCATCAGCGGTTCTGGCGATTCTCGATCAGGTCGGAGACGACTTCGGGATCGGCCAGCGTGGACGTGTCACCGAGGCTGCCGAATTCATTCTCGGCGATCTTGCGCAGGATGCGGCGCATAATCTTGCCGGAGCGGGTTTTCGGGAGGCCGGGGGCGAACTGGATCAGATCAGGTGAGGCGATGGGTCCGATCTCGTTGCGCACGTGCTGGACGAGATTCCTGCGCAACGCCTCGTCGACGACCACGCCCTGGCGCAACGTGACATAGGCATAGATGCCCTGCCCTTTGATTTCGTGCGGATAGCCGACGACGGCGGCCTCGGCGACCGCGTCATGGCTGACAAGCGCGCTTTCGACTTCGGCGGTACCCATGCGGTGGCCGGAGACGTTGATCACATCGTCCACGCGGCCAGTGATCCAGTAGAAGCCGTCGGCGTCGCGGCGGCAGCCGTCGCCGGTGAAGTACTGGCCGGGATAGGCCGTGAAATAGGTGTCGATGAAGCGCTGGTGATCTCCGTACACGGTCCGCATCTGGCCGGGCCAGCTGTCGGTGATCAGCAGGTTACCATCGGCGGCGCCTTCGAGTTCCTTGCCTTCTGGGTCGACCAGCACCGGCTGGATGCCGAAGAAGGGGTGTGAACCGGCGCCGGGCTTCATCACGGTGGTGTTCGGCAGCGGCACGATCAGCGTGCCGCCGGTCTCGGTCTGCCACCATGTATCGACGATGGGGCAGCGCGCGTCGCCGACGACATGGAAATACCATTCCCAGGCCTCGGGATTGATCGGCTCGCCGACCGTTCCGAGGAGGCGCAGTGAGCGGCGGTGCGATTTTTTCACCGGGCCCTCGCCCTCACGCATCAGGGCGCGGATGGCAGTGGGGGCGGTGTAGAAGATCGTGACCTTGTGATGGTCGCAGACTTTCCAGAAACGGCTGGCGTCCGGATATGTCGGCACGCCTTCGAACATAAGGCTGGTGGCGCCGTTCGCGAGGGGTCCGTACACGATATAGGTGTGGCCGGTGACCCAGCCGACATCGGCCGAGCACCAGAAGATGTCGTTTTCCTTCAGGTCAAAGACGTATTCATGCGTCATCGCGGCCCAGACGAGATAGCCGCCGGTCGTATGCAGCACGCCCTTCGGCTTCCCGGTGGAGCCGGACGTATAGAGGATGAAGAGCGGGTCTTCAGCGTTCATAGGTTCCGGCAGGCAATCGGCAGAAATGTCGGCGCCGATCTCGTGCAGCCAGTGGTCGCGCCCTTCCACCATCGGCACGTCTGCGCCGGTGCGCTGGACGACGAGGACGGATTTCACCGTGCCGTCAGCGATCTCGCAGGCGCGGTCAACGTTAGCTTTGAGCGGCACGGTCTTGCCGCCGCGCAGGCCTTCATCGGCGGTGATGACCACGGTTGATCCGCAATCGGTGATGCGGCCAGCGAGGGCGTCCGGCGAGAAGCCGCCGAAGACGACCGAGTGGACCGCGCCGATGCGCGCGCAGGCAAGCATGGCATAGGCCGCCTCAAGGATCATCGGCATGTAGATGGTGACGCGGTCGCCCTTCCTCACGCCGAGCTTTTTCAGCACGTTGGCGAACTTGCAGACGGCGGTGTGCATCTGCCGGTAGGTGATCGTGTAGGTCTCGCCGGGGGCGTCGCCTTCCCAGATCATCGCGGCCTTGTCGCCGCGCTGCTCAAGGTGGCGGTCGAGGCAGTTGGCGGAGACGTTGAGGACGCCGTCATGATACCAGCGCACGTGCAGGTCGCCGGTCTCCCAGGAGACGTCCTTGACCTGGGTATAGGGCACCGTCCAGTCCAGCCGCTTGCCTTGCTCGCCCCAGAAAGCGACGGGGTCGGCGATCGAGGCGGCATACATCTCGCGGTATTTTTCCGGCGTGAGATTGGCCTGCTTCGCAAAGGCTTCGGGAACGGGATAGGTTTTCGACGTGTCGCTCATGGATCGGACCTGACTGGTTTGCTGGCCCTAGTCTAGCGGCGCCATGCCCGAGTCCGCAATGCCATGGGAACGGCGGGTGCCGGGAATCCGGATGTCTTCGACGAGGTCCTGGATGTCCTGCGGCGGCGGCGGGGTGACGAGGGCGACCCCGACGCCAACGGCCATCGACAGGAGCATCACCACGAAGCCGATGCCTTCCGGCGAGACACCGAGGAACCAGTCTTGCGCTGTGGCCGCCTTTCCGGCGCCGAGCTTGAAGTGCCAGATATAGGCAAAGGTCGGGATCAGGCCGGTGAGCATCGAGGCGATGGCGCCTTCACGGTTCATGCGCTTCCAGAAGATGCCGAGCAGGATGACCGGGAAGAGTGACGCGGCCGCGAGGCCGAAGGCGAAGGCGACCACCTGCGCGACAAAGGCGAGCTCGGCTGAGTAGATGCCCATGAAGCCGGCCGCGATGACGGCGCCCGCCGCCGCGAGGCGGGCGACGCGCAGCTCGGTCTTGTCACTCATGTTCCTGAAGAAGGTGCGCCGGCAGAGGTCGTGACTGATGGCGGAGGAGATCACCATGAGGAGACCTGCGGCCGTCGAGAGCGCGGCGGCGAGGCCGCCCGCGACCACGAGGCCGATGACCCATTCCGGCAGCTGCGCGATCTCCGGATTGGCGAGAACGTAGATATCATTACTGATGGTGACTTCGTTCTCGAGGCCGTCTGGCGCGGCGGGGCCGCGGATCTGCATCTGGCCGTCGGCGTTCTTGTCGTCGAAGGCAACGAGGCCGGTCTTTTCCCAGTTTGCAAACCAGGCGGGGCTCGGCGGCTCGCCGGCGTCCCGGATGAGCTTGCTCTGCACTTCATAGGTCTCGGCAGGCGCATAGGTCGTCTCGTTGACGGAACCGATGATGTTGAGGCGCGCGAAGGCGCCCACGGCCGGCGCGGCCGTATACAGCAGCGCGATGAAGACGAGTGCCCAGCCGGCAGACAGGCGTGCATCGGCGGCGCGCGGCACGGTGAAGAAGCGGATGATCACATGCGGCAGGCCTGCGGTGCCGAACATCAGCGCGGCGGTGATGCAGAAGATGTCGAAGTTCGTTTTGGTGGAGGCGAGATAGCTGGTGAAGCCGAGGCCCTGCACGGTCTCGTCCAGCTTCTGCAGCATCGAGATGTCATCGCCCTTGATGTTGCTGATGAAGCCGAGCTGGGGAACGGGGTTGCCGGTCAGCATCAGCGAGATGAAGATAACGGGCACGGTGTAAGCGAAAATCAGGACGACATATTGCGCGACCTGCGTGTAGGTGACGCCCTTCATGCCGCCCAGCACGGCATAGACGAAGACAATGGCCATGCCGAAGAAGATGCCGGTGTTGAAATCGACGCCGAGGAAGCGCGAGAAGGCGATGCCGACGCCGGACATCTGGCCTGCAATGTAGGTGAAGGACACGAACAGCGCGCAGATGACCGCAACGATGCGGGCGGTGCTGGAATAGTAACGGTCGCCGACAAAATCCGGCACGGTGAATTTACCGAACTCGCGCAGGAACGGCGCGAGCAGGAGCGCCAGCAGCACATAACCGCCGGTCCAGCCCATCAGGTAGACCGAGCCGCCATAGCCCATTCCGGCAATCAGGCCCGCCATCGAGAGGAAGGAGGCCGCGCTCATCCAGTCTGCGGCAGTTGCCATGCCGTTGACGACCGGGTGGACACCGTGGCCGGCGACGTAAAAATCATTGGTGGAACCGGCGCGCGCCCAGATGGCGATGCCGATATAGGTCGCAAAGGTGGCGATGACCCAGAAGAGTGTCCAATCCATCTGCTTCAGTCCTCGATCCGGTATTTTTTCTCGAGGCGTTTCATCGCGGCGCAATAGTAGAAGATCAGCGCGACGAAGACGTAGATCGACCCGTTCTGGGCAAACCAGAAGCCGAGCGGCGCGCCGCCGAGGCTAAACTGGTCGAGGAATTCCCGGAAGAGGATGCCGGCGCCGAAGGACACCAGGAACCATATAGAAAGGAGGATGAGCGTCAGGCGGATGACTTCCGGCCAATAGCCTTTCAGGTCCGGCACTTCTCGCGCGTCAGCCATTTCCAGTTCCCTGCCCCGTTTGTCGCCCCGTTTGTCGTTGGTCGCCACCCTAACGTCTTTGGGGGCGATGGGAAGATGCGGTGACAACCTTGTCTCAGATCCGCAAGGCGCTTGCTACGGCGGGCGTAAACCCGGAAACAGAAAGGCAGGAGGACTGGCCATGTTCAGTAACGACGAATGGTTGAAACAGGTGCGCGAGGAGGTGATCGATCCCGGCCGGGAGATCGTGGACCCGCACCATCACCTGTGGCCGAAGCCGCATCTTTCCTACGACCTTGAGGACCTGCACCGGGACACGGGCGACGGGCATAATGTGGTGGCGACCGTGTTCATGGAATGCGGCTCAGCTTACCGCGCCGACGGGCCGGACCACCTGAAGCCGGTAGGCGAGACCGAGTTCGTAACTGCCGCGGCCGAACGCGCAGCGACTGATCCGTTGACGGCGCAGATCGCAGGCATCGTCGCGCATGCCGATCTGCGGCTGGCGGAACTGGACAGCGTGCTGGACGCGCATACAGCGGCGGCGAAGGGCCGCTTCCGGGGCATCCGGCATGCCGGGTCGCGCGACGAGAGCGGCGCGCCGCTCAGCATTCCGGGCCGTGCGCCTGCCGGCCTGTTCGAGGACGCGGCTTTCCGGCGCGGCGTGGCACGGCTCGGTGAGCGCGGACTGACCTTTGACACCTGGATCTACCATCATCAGATCAGGGACTATGCGGCCCTCGCGCGCGCCGTGCCGGGCACAGTGATGATCCTCGACCATTTCGGCACGCCGCTGGGCGTCGGGCCCTACGAGGGGCGGCGCGAGGAGATCTTCGGGAAGTGGAAGGACGACATTGCCGAAGTCGCCGCCTGCCCGAACGTTCACATGAAGCTCGGCGGGATGGCGATGCCTGACAATGGATACGGCTGGGAGAAGCGGGAGAAACCTCCGACCTCGGACGAGTTCGTGACAGCGCAGATGGCCTGGTATGATCATGCCATCAACGTGTTTGGGCCGGAGCGCTGCATGTTCGAAAGCAATTTCCCGGTGGACCGGTTGTCGATCAGCTACCGCACGCTGTGGAACGGTCTGAAGAAGATCGCGGGGGATTATCCGGAAGCGGCCAAGACGGCGCTGTTCAGCGCAACGGCGCGGAAAGTGTACAAGCTGTGACGAGGAAACTCCCGCCCCTGCCCGCGCAGCCTGCCAGCGCGGCCTGGCCGACAAGGGACTGGCCGGAGGCAGAGCTGCCCGCGCGCGTGGCCGCGAAGCTGAACCCGCTGCTGGACTTTGCCTTCAGTGACCCCGCGCCCGCGAGCATGGGCGAGACCCACGCCTTTCTTGCGGTGCAGGGCGGCCGGATCGTGGCGGAGCGCTACTGGACGGGCTTCGGGCCCGACAGTACGCACCATTCCTGGTCGCAGGCCAAGAGCATGACCCATGCGCTGATCGGCATCCTGGTTCGAGAGGGCAAGCTGGACATCCATGCGCCCGCCGATGTGCCCGAATGGCAGGGTGGGGATGATCTGCGCCGCGCCATCACGCTGGACCAGCTCTTGCGGATGTCCAGCGGGCTCAAATTTGCTGAGGACTATGTGGATGCCGGCGTCTCGGATGTGATCGAGATGCTGTTTGGTTCCGGCAAGGAAGATGTGGCGGGCTTTGCCGCGAAGTTTCCGCTGACCCACCCGCCGGGCACCGCCTGGAGCTATGCCAGCGGGACAACGAACATCGTGGCGCGCATTGCCGCCCGGGCGCTGGGCGCGAGCGGCGAAGCGTTCCGCGACTTCATGGTCCGCGAACTGTTCGGCCCCATCGGCATGACGTCCGCCGACCCGAAATTCGACAGGGCAGGCACCTTCATCGGCTCGTCCTTCTGCTTCTGCACGGAGCGGGACTTTGCGCGCCTCGGGCTGCTTTATCTCAGGGACGGCGTCTGGGACGGCCGGCGCATCCTGCCGGAAGGCTGGGTGGACTATGCCCGCACGCCGACGCCGGTGCCGCCCACCGAAACTTATGGTTATGGCGCGCACTGGTGGCTGGGCATGGCCGGGCCGGGCAGCTTCTCGGCCAATGGCTATGAGGGACAGTATACCGTGATGGTTCCGCAACTGGACCTGATCCTCGTGCGCAACGGCAAGTCACCGCTGGAGCAGAAAGACGAAGTGATGGGCTGGATGGGTAAGGCAGCGGACGCGTTCCGGTAGGCGGCCCGCCTGCTCGCCTGCCTTGGGCTTGCGAGGAGACGCCATCGCACTGCGATCGCCCGGAGTGAGGCGGCGCTTCGCCGGGACTGTTGCAAACTCGGAAGCTTAGCGCGCCCTCATCCCCGACCCCTTCTCCCCAGAGGGAGTTAAGGGGGGGCGCCCCCGCTTGCCAAGGCCAGACATCCCACCTATACGCCGGCGTTCAGAAACGACGGCGCCAGGCCGTGCGTGTCAGGTTCCGACCTTACGCAGCGTAAGGCACGGTCCAGGGCGAAAGGAAAACAAATGTCCAAACACAAGATTTCATTCAATGTCGACGTGCGCGAGCGCGTGGGCACCGGCGGCGCCCGTGAGGCTCGCCGCCTCGGCTTCGTGCCGGGCGTGCTTTACGGCGGCGATATCGCCCCGGTCGCCATCAACCTGAAAAAAGCCGAAGTGATCAAGGCCATCGAGACGGGCCAGTTCCTGAACGCGACCGCGACCCTGATCCACAAGGGCGAGAAGCAACTGGTCATCCCGCAAGGCATCCAGATGCACCCGGTCTCCGACCAGCCCTGGCATGTTGACCTGCGCCGCGTCGAGCCTGACCAGATCATCAAGGTCGAGGTTCCGGTCCACTTCAAGGGCCAGGAAGCCAGCCCCGGCCTGAAAAAGGGCGGCACGCTCAACGTCGTGCGCCACTCGGTCGAACTGAACGTCCCGGCGGCCAAGATCCCGGAATACATCGAGGCCGACATCTCGGCGCTCGAAGTCGGCGACAACGTCAAGATTTCGGACATCAAGCTGCCGAAGGACGCAACCCCGGCCATCGGCGACCGCGACTTCACCATCGCCACGATCGCTGGCCGCGGCGGCAAAGCTGAGGAAGAGCCCGCCGCTGCTCCGACGGCAGATGCCGTGCCGGCCGCCAAGGCGAAGGCTCCGGCCGCCGGCGCTGCTGCGCCAGACAAGGGCGCCGCTCCCGCGAAGGGCGCTGCTCCGGCGAAACCTGCCGGCAAGAAGTGATCCTTCTGGACAATCAGGGGGCCGCCAGTCACAAGCTGGCGGCCTCTT
>NZ_JBBEBT010000306.1:0-2117 GCF_040882205.1 Hyphomonas sp. | reverse complement strand
CTACGCATACGTCGTGAAGCCGTCGACATTCGCCGCCTCGACTTTAGCCTGCCGGGCCTGGAGGGTCAGGTTGCCGGCCGCATATATGGCCCGGGTAGCCCTGACCTTCGCGTCACCGCGCAGCAGCTGAAAACGCTGGAGGTTTCCGGCAGTGAAGTCGATCTCGGCGCCGTTGCGGTGCGGGTTACGCGCCTGGGCGGCGGCATGCTTGTGGACGCCGGCTCCGAGGGCGGCCGCGCGCTCGTCAGCGGACGGAACGTTTCCGACCTGGCCGCCGCTGCCGAGATCTATATCGAAGACGGCGACCTCTCAGGGCCTGTCACACTGACAGGACGTTCCGACGGGCAGGCCTCAGCAGCCTCGTTCGTGCTCGACCGGCGCGGCAAGACAACCCGCTTCAACACGATCGAGGGTCGTCTTGGCTCCATTGAGTTCTCAGGGTCGGCCGCGCTGGTCGATGGTGGTTCGCTTGAAGCTGATTTCAACGCGGAGGCCGGCGCTTTACAGATCGGGGGTATCACCTTCGGCAGCCTCAGCCTGAAAGGCAGCGCAGCACGCGGGGGCGAGAGCCCCTTCGATGTCGGCGCGACATTCGAAGCGCGTGATATCCAGATCACGCAAGATCTTTCCATCGATGCTGTCACCGGCACGCTGACGACTGTCGCAGAAGGCTACAGGTTCGAAGCCCGGATGACCGACACCCAGGTTCGTGCCAGCAGCGATCTTGGTTTCTACGGACTGGTTGCGCTCGCTGACGGCCCACCTTCAGGTCAGCTTTCCGTGTCGGGCACCCTGCTCGGCATTGCCATCGCCTCGCGGGAAGAGATTGAATGGTCCCTGGGCCCAGCGCCGACGCTGGACGCAGATGTCTCGCTTCTCGGCGGACGCCTGCAGGCGCGCCTGCGCCCCGGCAAAGAAACAACCAGCAGCTCGCTCTCGATGCAGAACCTTTCGATTGCTCCTGTTCTGGCCGCCCTTGGCTATCCTGCCATCGATGCGGTGATATCTGGCCGCGCCAACGGCCGGGTGTATGGGGATGCACCGGAAGGCGTCATGGAATTGTCTGCGAACAGTGCCGTGTCCGGCCTGAATACGCGCATTGATCTGAAGCTGAATGGCCGCCTCGATTCACGCGCGCTTTCGCTCACCGCGCAATCCACATATGGGCCCGACCTGAAAGCCAGCGCTGCCGGGCGCCTGCCCGTGACCGCTTCCGCAGACGGTATCGTGCAGTTCGATCAGGAACGGCCCATCGAAGCGCTGATTGACGTCAACGGGGACCTTGAATCTGTCCGCCTCATAGCGCTCGCCTATGGACACGATGTCGGAGGTACAATCAGCAGCCGCACAAAACTGCTTGGCACGCTCGCCGAACCTCGCATCAGGTCTGACACGAAGGTAACCCGCGGGATATACCAATACGGCGCAACCGGCATGGGTCTCAAGGACCTCGATGTGGACGCCAGCTATGACGCCGGCGTCCTGACCGTCACAGGGCGAGGAGCAGGTACCGAAGGCGGAACCCTGGAAATGAACGGCAGGCTTGCGGAAGCCGAATCCGGGGTCAGCGTGAAGTTCAACCGCATCCTCATCTATGACCGGCACGGTGATTTCGCCCGCATTACCGGTGATGCCAAACTGACCGAAGAAGAAACTGACCGTGTACTCACAGGGGCGTTAGCTATCAACGAAGCGCGCTTCAACATCGGCAATTTCTCGAACAATTCCATCCGTACACTGAATGTGCGTTGGACAACGGATGACCCGGATGCGCTTAATGAAACCCTGCTCGACAAACCCATCCGCCTGGCGCTCGATGTGACCGCTCCGCGCGGCGTGATCGTGCGCGGCCGCGGCCTTGACAGTGACTGGGGCGTCAACCTCGAAGTCACTGGCCGGCCGGACAATATCCTCCTCAACGGCCGCGCAGCGCTGGTGCGCGGCAGCCTTGAGCTGGCGCAGCGCCCCTTCGAATTCGAGACCGGGCAAATCACCTTTGACGGCCCGGTCGATACCGCGCGCATGGCGATCTCGGCGACGCGCGAGGTTGACGGCTTCTCGGTCCGCGCCGATGTCGGCGGCGCGCCGGCGCGGCCCCCCATCGAGTTGACCAGCCC
>NZ_JBBEBT010000305.1:0-2118 GCF_040882205.1 Hyphomonas sp. | reverse complement strand
CCAGACGGCGACCAGTTCGAGACGACGAGCCTGTTTGCCAATCTCTACTATGACTTCAACCGCGGCGGGATGATCAGCCCGTATGTCGGCGCGGGTCTCGGCTATTCGGACGTGTCGGTACAGAAAATCCGCCGGGCGTCGGCATTATCGATGACAGCAAGGGCAAGTTTGCCTACCAGCTGAAAGCCGGCGCGAGCTGGGCCGTCAGTGAGCGGATCGATCTCTACGGCGAAGCGGCTTACCGCGCGAGCGATGACATCAAACCCGGCAACCAGCTGTTCCCCGGTACGCTGAACATCGAGAACTCGCACACCGTGTTCTGCCTTGGCGCACGCTACCGGTTCGGCAGCTGAGGTCGGACGTCAGCTGCCTGTGTGTGACTGCAGGAAGCTGGCGATCCATTGTGCAAGCAGGCGGCGGTCGCAGTTCCCGGCAAGGGAGGCGACTGCCGCATCTGCCTCTGCTTGCGTGAGCGAGGCGCCGCGCCGGGCGGCATAGAGTGCAGCGGCGAACTCCGGCTCGAACTCGGGATGGCACTGGAAGCTGATGGCGGGAAAATCGCGGTAGTCGAGCCCCGCATAGGGCGTGAAGACGGACTGCGCGATGATGCTGGCAGAAGGCGGCAGCGCGACGACCTGGTCCTGATGGCTGACGGCGACGCTGATCGAGGGCGGGCACAGCGCGGCGCTCCAGTCCGGGCACTGCACGATATCATAGGTGTGGCGTCCAACGCCCCAGCCCTTCTCCGACTTTTCGACCTTGCCGCCGAGCGCCTCGCCCATGATCTGGTGACCGAAGCAGATGCCAACCTGCGGCGTGCGCGCGGTAGCGGCGCGGCAGATGAAGTCGGAGAGCGGAGCAATCCAGGGCAAGGGATCATACACGCCGGCAGGCGACCCGGTGTAGAGCACAGCGCTGAGCGTCGCGGGATCCGGCAAAGCTTCGCCCCGGGCGATGGAGACCGTCTCGCATGTGATGCCCGCGTCGACACCGGCAAGCATGCGGCGGACCATTTCCGGATAGTCCGGGAAACGGTCGCGGATCGTGGCGGGCGCCTGCCCGGTCTCGATGATCGTGAGTTTCATGCCCTGCCTTATTCCGCCGGAACGTCTTCGGGTTCACGCACTTCCGGCTGGACGAGGAAGCCGCCGGACTGGCGCGCCCAGAGATCGCCGTAGAGGCCGCCGGCCGCGACGAGTTCCTCGTGGGTGCCCTGTTCGATGATGCGGCCCGCGTCCAGCACCACGAGGCGGTCCATCGCGGCGATGGTGGAGAGGCGGTGCGCGATGGCAATCACGGTCTTGCCTTCCATAAGTTCAAAGAGATGTTCCTGGATCGCAGCTTCGACTTCGGAATCGAGCGCGGAGGTCGCCTCGTCGAGGATCAGGATCGGTGCATCCTTCAGGAAGATGCGGGCTATGGCGATGCGCTGGCGCTGGCCGCCGGAGAGCTTGACGCCGCGCTCGCCGACATGCGCGTCGAGGCCGCGGCGACCCTTGGCGTCTTCGAGCGCTTCGACGAACTCGCTGGCAGCCGCCTTGGCAATCGCCGTGCGGATCTCGTCATCGGTTGCCCCGGGACGGCCATAGGCAATGTTGTCGCGTATCGAGCGGTGCAGTAGGGACGTATCCTGCGTGACGACACCGATCTGAGCCCGGAGGGATTCCTGCGTGACGTTTGCGATGTCCTGGCCGTCCACGAGGATGCGGCCGCCTTCCGCGTCGTAGAAGCGCAGCAGAAGGTTAGTCAGCGTCGTCTTGCCTGCGCCGGAGCGGCCGACGAGGCCGATCTTCTCGCCGGGCCGTATAGCGAGGGAGAGATTCTCGATGACGCCGCCCCCCTTGCCATAGTGGAAGGCCACCTGGTCAAAGTGGATGTCACCCCGGACGCGCGCCACAGCAGCGGCGCCGGGCGCGTCGACCACGGCGACGGGTTTGTCCAGCATCGACATGCCGTCATAGACGACACCTATATTCTCGAAGAGCCCGGCGACTTCCCACATGATCCATTGCGACATGGCCTTCATGCGCAGAGCAAGGCCGACTGCAACAGCTACCGCGCCGGCGCCGACGATGTTGCCGGTCCACAGCAGGATGCCTGAGGCGGCGATCAGGAAGA